>NZ_CP118747.1:1617358-1929810 GCF_030996345.1 Acidithiobacillus sp. AMEEHan
AAGGTTGCACCCAGGGCCAAACCCGCACCAAATGGGGCAAGAAAACTTCCGAAGGCGAAGGCTCTGCCCCACAATCTCTTACTACCCGTCGCGTGGACATGAAACTCGAATGCCACGGCACGAGAGATGACTCCCCATAAAGCAAGCATGAGCGGGATCATGAGATAATTGAATGCCGAGCCATACACCAGGGGAAAGGCCCCAAAAAGTACGCCACCTGCTACCACCAGCCAAGTTTCGTTACCGTCCCACATCCCGGCCATGGACGCCATGATGGCACCACGCTCTTCCTCATCACGAGAAAACAGAGCAAAAATCCCGGCACCCAAATCTGCGCCATCCAGGCCGATGTAGAAAAGGAAAATCAGGCTTAATAACAACCACCACCAAGTGGTGAGTGTGTCAGCGATTCTGCCAATATCAAACAACATGAGTAAGCTCCTTGTGCTATCCCTCGAACCAGGTTCGAGGGAAACGTCATCACGGTTCTTGCCGCAATACTGGCTTGGCAAAGTGGGGAGTGACCAAACCACCGCCCGCTTCTGGGGCTTCCCCTTCTTCGTGCGCACCGGGTAATGGGCTATGAAGATCCGGACCCTTGCGGATAATCTTGCTAAAGAAATACCAGGCGCCCGCCCAGACACTCAGTTCGAAGGTGATATACCCCAGGAACCAAATCACTTCTTGCCCAATTCCCATGTGACTGGTGCCTTCATAGGTGCGCATGAGTCCATACACCACCCAAGGTTGCCGGCCCACTTCGCGTGTCCACCAGCCGGTCCAGATCGCGAGATAAGGGAGAAACCCACTGAACACCATCAATCGCAAAAACCAAGGCCGTTGCCGCAATCCGGACACCGTAAACTTACCGCGCATTATCAGAGCAGTGCCCCACAGCGCCATGAAGAAGAGAAAGAAGCCAATGGCGACCATGATCCGGAAGGCATAGAACGGTACCCATACGTCAGGACGATCTTTAGCCGGGAAGGCGTCCATACCTGTCACTTTACCGTTCAGGGTGTGGGTCTCTAATAGGCTCAATACATGAGGAATGGTGATGGCAAAGACATTGCCGTCATTCTTTGCATTTGGTATGGCGATCAAATGCCATCCAGTGTTCACTTTTCCATCGGGTAAGTAGGTATGGTAATGACCTTCCATAGCCGCCAGAGAAGTAGGCTCGGAATGCGCTACATCCACTCCCAAGCTATCGCCCAGCCAGATTTGCACCGGAGTTACGATCAGCAATGCCAATACCGCCGGCTTGAGCATCTTGAGGAACAAGTCGGCATGACGGTTTTTCAGGATATACCAAGAACTTACAGCAGCCAGCACGAAGAAGCCCAACACCATGGTCGCCACCCACATGTGTGGAAATCCCCAGCGGGCATTGGCATTGAATATGGCATGCCACCAATTGGTGACCTGAAAAATGCCGTTCTTCAGTACGACCCCATCTGGAGTTTGCATCCAGGAATTGGCGACTAGGATCCAATACGCCGATAGGCTCGAGGCGAGCGCCACATTGAACGTGGAAAACAGGTGCATTCCCTTGCCGATCTTGTTCCACCCAAAGACCATGAGACCAATGAAGCCGGCCTCGTACATGAAGGCAGTAATGGTTTCAAAGCCCAAGATGTTGCCAAAGAACGGACCTGCGGCCTGTGAGAACGGACCGTAGAGAATGCCGAAGGCCATCTCCATGGTTACCCCCGTTGCGACACCAGCGCCAAAATTGACAATGAAGATTTTTTCGAAGAACCGCTCCAGGCGATACCATCGCTCGTCGCCAGAGCGCAACCAAGCGACCTCCAGCCCAAAAAGAATCCAAGAGACGCCGATGGTTAGCGGCGTCCATAGGATATGCATGGATGTAATCCAGGCAAAGTCCAGCCGACTCAATAGGATCGGCAAAGTATTTTCCATTAGCATGACAATTCACCTCCAAAGACGCCACAAGTGGTAGCGACTGTAGATGATGAAGCATCAAGCGTGCCCGGCATTGTCGGCATTAAAAAACAGGGGGTTGAAAAAATGAATTGTGAATTGTCACTTATAATTGTGTGCATATCACCATAAAAAGAGACCAACATCCGCTTGCTTTACCCCAATAATGATATTTCGCAATTTCCAATGTGATTTCGCTTGCTTTCGAATGCCTATCCGCTACTCTTACTCTATCAACGATCACCGGAGACGTGCTCGAATGGCCGACCAAGTGATGAACCTGGGGCTTTCTCCCTGCGGTAGCTGCCCAATTCATCGGTGGAGTATTTTCGCAGGACTATCGACGGGAGATTTACAGCAGTTACCGATGCCCGTCTATGATCTGCAGGCGACCCGCGGCACAGTGCTGAGCCACGAGGGGCAGCCCGCCGCCACGGCTTTTGTCGTTCGCAGTGGTGTCGTCAAGCTGGAGAAAACCGGCCCACGGGAGACGCATCTCGTACAGCTTTTGCGCAGTGGCGATATCTGGGGCTTTGAGGGACTGGATCAGTCGTATTACCAGCACACGGCGACGATTCTGGAAAATGCACATATCTGTTCTTTAGAGGTAACTGCCCTGCACCAGTGGTGCGAGCAAGAACCACGCGTCCGGCAAGCAATTCGCATGCGGCTCCAGCAGGCACACCAGGAAACAGAGAATCATCTCCTCTTGGTGCTTTCCGCAAGCGCGGAACTCCGTGTGGCAGGTTTCCTGACGCGTTGGTGTCGGGACTTTCCCGATGGACAGAAAATTTCCCTGCCACTCCACCGGGAGGAATTGGCCAGCCACCTGGGCATGTCGACCGCCCACCTCAGCCGAATCATGGCAAAATTTAAGCGGCAACACTTGATTCGTGAGCAGCATGGCTGGATCCAAGTCGATTACCAACGGCTGCGAAACCTCCTTTTTCCAGAGGCTGAAGCAAGTGATAGCGACCTGGGTTGATTGGCTAGCAGAGTGGCACTGTGCAACGCTGGCAACAGGACGGACGGCCAGCACCCTGCCGCGCCTTGTTCACGATATATTCCTCCCAACGACGACACCATGGAAATCGGATGGCTATGATTATGAAAGAGTTTGTTGATGCACCTCTATCTGTACCGACGAACTCCAATGCAGACCTGCGAAATCGATTCGCTCGACAGGGGTGGTATGCCCTCACTGCGGAGCAGCTGTCGACGCTTCTCCACTTGGAAACGAGCCGGTGTGCACCGCTAGTGGCTATTTGGGATGATCTTCCCTTGGATGCATATCTTCGGGATGGCGGACGGTATCGACGGCGGCGCCATAGTAGTTTCATTCAGACGCTGGGCCCGAAACCCGTCGCGGAGGGCTTACTCCCCGTACCTCATCGAGCCCATTGGCAACCAACGACGTATAACGCCTTGCACGGCGGTATAGAGCGCTGGTTTGCGCCACTCTCTGTGCCGCTGACGCAGGCAGCGGCATGGAAACCGCTATTGCTGGGCTTGGGAGAATTTTTTGCTTCCATCCGTCCCGCTGCACAATGGTTCATTGAGGCACACCAATTTCGCATCACCACGGACGGAGGTGTCGGTCGGCCAACACCGGAAGGCGCGCATCGAGATGGGGTGGATTTCATCGCAATCATCGTGTTGCAACGGCAGAAGATCCATGGCGGCGAGACCCGCGTCTTTACCCAGACGGGTACAGAGTTGAGTCGCCTCACCCTGTCCGAACCTTGCAGCGTGCTTCTCTTGGATGACACCCAAGTGATCCACGAGACCTCTCCGATAGAGCCCAGCATAAACAACGAACTGGGCTGGCGGGATACCTTGGTGCTGACGTATCGGGCAGAGGGTTTCCTGGATCCGGAGGATCGATAGGGTATCTCACCACGATCTGAGACCATTTGGGCAATCCTTCGGCCTTGACAATCCTGAGTACCGTTATAAGATATATCTAAGATAGTAAGGATGTGGCCTTGAGGCCAGCCCAATCGGGAGTCGATAGTGAAGCAAGGAAACGGGAGATGTCAGGACGCAGAGTACCCGCGGAGATGTGGGGGAGGACGGCGTCGCGGACGGATGCTCGATCAAGGGATGTTGCGCTATGTCGTACTGCGGCGGATTGCCGAGCAGCCACGACACGGTTATGACCTGATCAAGCTGCTAGAGGAGCAGTCTGGCGGCACATACAGTCCTAGCCCCGGCATGATGTATCCCATGCTCTCCATGCTGGAGGATCAGGGAATCCTATCGGTCACCCTGGAAGGGAATAAGCGTTTGTACCACTTGACGGAGCAAGGGCAAAAATTCCTGGCCCAAAACCAGGCGCTGGCCGCCGCCATTGAAGAACGGCTAAGCAACTTGGGAAAGGACGCTGGAGAGCAAACCCGAGTGCGTCTGCGCGCATTGCAGGACGCAGTGCATGAACGCATTTCACTACCCGGGAAGTCCCCGGAGTGGATGCTGCAGGTACAAGAAATCTTGGCAAAGGCCCTGGAAGAAATCCAGGCATTGGATCGGTAGGTTACGAGAAATCTTGGAGGAATACGGAATGAATTCGATTGTGATGGGTAGAGGAACCGGACGAGGGATGGGCCAGGGAAGGGGGCGAGGAAGAAGAGGGATAAAAGTGGGTACCGGACTAACTCGTGACCCTGAAAGTTTGGATAGACGTCCGAACTCGGCACAACGGAAAGCGCACGTAGCCGATATTCGAGCAAATATTGCGCGGGGCCCACGGGACAGCCTTACCGCCAGCGAGAAAGAAGGCTTATTACTCATGCGAGAGGAAGAGAAAATTGCCCGCGATGTCTATCTGCGTCTTTTTGAGCGCTGGGGCATTCGTCCCTTTGGTAATATCATTGGTTCAGAACAAGCACACATGGATGGTATGCTAGCTCTGCTGGACCATTATGGCTTAGAAGATCCCGTGCAAGGACTGGGTGTGGGTTCATTTCACAGCTCGACACTGCAAAGGCTCTACAATGACCTGTTGGCCCAGGGCCTGCGTAGTGAAGAAGAAGCGATTCGCGTGGGCTTGCTGATCGAGGAACTAGACATTGCCGACCTGCAGCAGGCCAGCAAGCAAACCGACAAAGAGGCGATCCGCATGGTGTATCGTGAGCTAGAACGTGGCTCACGCAACCATCTTCGTGCATTTTATCGCTGGAAGGAAAAAATGGGGATCGTCTACCATCCACAACATTTGTCACCAGACGAATTTCTGCGCACGTCCCTGTCTGCCCACGAAGAATGTGATTCGGAACACATTGCAGTTTCATAGAGAACGGAGATGCATGAGCGTGAATCTTGAACCAAGCCAGTCGCCATATCAGTTGTTGGGTGGGGAAGCGGCACTGCGCAAGCTGGTAAATTGCTTTTATGATCTAATGGACAGTGACGCGCAGTGGCATACCCCACTGCGCGTAATGCATCCTGAAGACCTCTCAGAGTCGAAAGAAAAACTATTCTTGTTTCTCTCCGGGTGGCTTGGTGGGCCAGACTTGTACGTACAAAAGTTCGGTCATCCTCGTCTACGTGCTCGCCATGCGAGCTTTCCCGTAAATAACCAAGCTCGAGACCAATGGATGGAATGCATGCTTGAGGCCATGAAGAGGCAAGCAATAGCGCCTGAAGTTCATGAGCACCTGCAGACAGCCTTGCAACGAACGGCAGATGCCATGCGTAACTGTTGATAGGGACAACGGCCGACTGCAGCGATTCCGAAAGCATTTCTTCCGAGGTAAATGTGGTGGGGGTACAGATGGAACGCGCTGTTGGACTGCCAATGATGGCCCCAATCGATAGCAGTAGATTAAAGCCAGACGTCGCGAGATATCCCATTTCTCGTTGCCGGGATTTGTGTGTCCACCAATCTTCGGGAAATATTGTGATAGCGCACGGTAAGGTTTGAATCCTGCCTTTGGTTTCTTTTTAGATGAGGTAACAATTTCTCCGTGGACAATTGGTATTCTCATTTTCCAGCGCTACAGCAGATTTCCGATCCTGTGGCTTTGCAGGCACTGCAGCAGGTCGAACGCCTGTCGCTGTCACATGGTACCGTAGTGTTCGAGGAAGGCAGTCCTTGCAGCCGTTATCTATTCGTTCTGTCCGGCTCGGTTCGGGTACAGCAGTGCTCGCCCCAGGGAAGAGAGATTGTGCTCTACCGAGTGGGGCCGGGAGAAACGTGCATACTGACCACCGCTTGTTTGCTTAGTCATCACCGCTACCCGGCCATGGGCCTTGCCGAAACCCCTGTACAGGCCATTACTCTAGCTGCGGATGCTTTCCAACAAGCCATTGCTGCCTCGGCATCGTTTCGTGACTTCGTGTTTCAGGCCTATGGACAACGTCTCAGCGAGATGCTCCTGGTGATGGAAGAAGTGGCATTCACCCGCCTAGATGTGCGCCTAGCGCGCCGGCTTCTCAGCTTGAGCGGTGACCAGGGACATTTGACGATTACTCACCAGGAACTTGCCCTCGAGCTCGGTTCGGCGCGGGAGGTGATCAGCCGCTTGTTAAAGGATTTTGAGACGCGGGGATGGCTGCATCGCCGTACCGGCTTGGTGCAAATTCTGGATCGCCAAGCACTGGAACGTCTGGCGGCGGATGTTTGGTGATTAAGTCACTGCAACCCAAGGGTTCCACCGCTATGCTGCTACCGTATCCACTATGCGGAGCAGCGTCATGTTAAACGAAGGAATGGTTGATCGGGGTATCCGGGTTTTGGTTGGAGTGGGTTTGTTGATACTGGTCTTTGTGGGTCCGCAAACCCCTTGGGGGTGGGTCGGCGTGGTACCCCTGCTGACGGGCCTGGTGGGCTGGTGTCCACTTTACTCTCTCCTGGGGTTGCGCACCTGTCCACTGCGCAAATAAGGCGCTGTAGGCTCCTTTAGACACTGTCTGGCAAGGGGGCTTTTTCCCCTTGACATTACAGCAAGATGCAATGCTAGCATTTATCCATAAGGATTTCCTTATCCATTTAGGGGCCTCCAGAATCCTGTGACTGCTTGCAGCACTTCGCCCAGATTCACCTCTTTCCCCCGCAGCTACGGCGGGGGACGGCTGGGTGCCCTATTGCGAGCCCGGATGACGGTCCTTTTCAGCCTGATCCTGTTGTTGCTGCCATTGGCTGATGCGGTGTTTCCGGACTTTTGCCATTGCAGCCGGATGGCAGAAATGTCCATGACAAGCATGCGGGACATGCCCATGCATTGCCCAATGATGGACGGAAAAATGGCCATGCCCGGGATGCAGGGTCATTCCTGTGTTGCGCTCTGCGCCTTGGCCCATGCCCCGGATGGTTCGGTCTTTGGCCACCTCATTCTCCCGGCAGTCTCACTCTATGCGCTCCTGTGGTTCTCATTGCCGCCGTTGCGTTTTTCCATCGCGACGTTCCTGGATCTCGTCTTGGTTTGGGCGCACCCGCCACCCCTTTCGCAGGTCCGGCTACTGATCTGAGTTTTTCCTGAAGACGAGCGCCTCCCAGCCCGTTGGGCGGGATTGTCCGTGTCATTTTCAGGAGAACGCCATGATTTCCTTTCCGGAGAAATCTCTACCCTTCCGCTCCAGGCATGCTCTCGCTTGGATCATGCTCGGATCCGTCGCCGGTCTGCTGACCCCGGGCCAGGCGACCGCCACGCGGCTTGACCTCTCCGCCGCCGAACGCCTGCTGCAGCAACAAAACCCGAGCTTGGCCGCCTATCAACAAAAGATCCAGGCATTGCGTCACCAGGCAGTGGCCGCAGCACAACTGCCAGATCCCCATATCAGCTTGGGAGCCGTTAATCTCCCTACTAACAATTTCTCCATGAACCAACAGCAGATGAGCATGCTCAGTGTGGGGTTGAGTCAGACCTTTCCTCCCTTTGGGCAACTCGCGTTGCGGGGTCGGCAATTACGCATGGAGGCGACCGCAGAGACCGCCATACGCGCGGAACGGGCAGCAGAGCTGCGTTGGCTCTTGCAACAGAGTTGGATCCAAGCGCAGGTAGCGCACCAGGAACGCAGCATCCTGCAGCGTCAGAAACGGCTCGACCAGATGACGGAACAGGCAGCGGTAGACGCCTATCGTGCCGGGAGAGTGGACCAAGCCGCGGTATTACGCAGCCAACTGGCCCTCGCCAACTTGGAAAATCGAATGGACCAAGTCCGCGCCCAACAACAAACGGCCCTCGCTCGGATCGCCGAGCTTTTGGGCTCCACTTCGGCCCTACAACTGCGTTGGTCTTGGCCCCATTTGCAGCCGCCAGCGCCGCTAGCCGCACTGCAAATGAAGTTACCAGGGCAACCGGCATTGCAAGCCGCCGCTGCCAGCAGTCGCGCAGCGGCCCTTGCAGTCCGGGTAGCGCGCACAAATCTCTTGCCATCCATAACCGTAAGCACCGCCTATGGCCAGGATTTTATGCCGGGTAGTCCCAATTGGCTCTCGATTGGCGTCAATCTGAGTCTCCCGATCTTTCCCGGAGATCGCCAGGACCAAACCATAGCCGCGGCCCAAGAAAAAGAGATGGCTGCGGAAGATACCTACGAGGAAGAACGACTACGCTTGGCACGTCAGATCCATACGGCCTATGCCCAGTTCCAGGCAGCTGATGCACAGTACCAACGCAGTGAAAAAACGTTGTTGCCCCTCGCAACGCAAACCTATCGTGCCGAACTCGCTGGTTTCATCGCCGGGCGAACGTCCATGCAATCGGTTCTCCATGCGCAGAACTCGGTACTGGAGACAGCACTGCAGGCCCTGGTCGCCAGAGAGAATCAAGCACTCAGCAGCGCAGAACTGGCATACCTAGCCACCCAATACCAAGGAGCGCAATCATGAACCGGAAGATTCTCGTTTTTTCCCTCGCGTCTCTCGGAATTGGGGTAGGGATCGGGGCAGCAAGCGTTCTGCTGGGATCCGCTTTTTCCCCCACGACCACTTCAATACCAGTCGCGAAGCATCCCGTCGAGAAAAACTCATCTTCTCCTGCCAAGCCACGTATTCTCTACTGGGCAAACCCCATGAATCCCGCCATTCATGCGAGTCATCCCAGGAAAGACAACATGGGAATGGCCTACATCCCGGTATATGCCCACGCGCCAACAGCCTCGTCTCCTGGTCTGGCAGTCAACGCGCGGATGGCACAAGAGCTGGGCGTGCACACGGTTCCTGTAATGCAGCGGAAAATCGGCCAGGTGTTCTCTACCGTCGGGACAGTCGCCATCGACCAAAACCGCGTATTCAGCGTTACACCGCGTTTTTCTGGGTGGATCCGGAACTTGGCCGTCCGTGCGGTAGGCGATCCCGTGCAGGCTGGAAGCATCCTGGCGCAAATCTATTCGCCAGAAATGTACAGTGCTGAACAGGAGTACGTGCTTGCGCAGGAAGACGCCAACGCTGGCCCTGCGGTCGGGCGATTACGCAGTGCTGCGGGGGAACGTTTACGACTGTTGGGGCTATCCCCGAAGGCGATACACGAACTCGCAAAGACTGGGGTGGCGCAGGCTCAAGTCCCCATTGTGGCGCCCGCCTCCGGTGTCGTCGAGCAGATCGCTGTCCATCAAGGCGGATATCTGTCGGCAGAGAGCAGCCTCCTGGAAATCGCCAATCTGGATCGCGTCTGGGTCCAAGTGGCGCTGTACGGGTACCAGCTGCCGGGAGTGCGCGTTGGCGATCGTGTCGACCTGCGCTCTCCCGACTATCCCGGCAAGGTTTGGCGTGGCCGGCTGCGTTTTCTGTATCCCACCCAAAGCACGCAGAACCGAACCGTTACGGCACGCTTGAGCGTTGCCAATCCCGGTGGCGTATTGCGTCCTGGAATGTATGTGAATGCGCGCGTGTGGACCCAAGTGCAACCGCAGCTAGCCGTTCCCGACAGCGCCATCCTGCATACAGAGCGGGGAGACTTCGTCATCCTTCGCCAGCAAGGTGGGCACTTCCTACCCGTGGAGGTCCAGGTGGGACCCTCCGCGGATGGCTGGACGGCGATCGAACAAGGGCTACGCGCTGGCGAGCGCGTGGTCGACAACGCGCAATTTTTACTCTACTCCGAGTCCCAATTTCAATCGGTGCGCGCTCGAATGCTCGGTGGCAATGAATCTGGCAGGGCAAGTGCCCCGACCCATTCTGCCTCAGCCCCCGCACCCTCGGTTGCTACCAATCAGTCGGCAAAGAAGCCTTCTACCTCCATGGCCGGTATGCAGATGGGAGGCGGACATGATTAAAGGCATCGTTCGTTCCTCCCTCGACAATCCATTGATCGTCATCCTTGCGGCGCTTCTCACCGTGGCGGCAGGAATTCTGGCGATTCGCGCCATTCCCCTGGAAGCGATCCCGGATATCTCGCCTACCCAGGTTATCGTCAAAACCAGTGATCCTGGACAAGCACCACAGGTGGTGCAGGACCAAGTGACCTATCCCTTGGAGACCACCCTACAGGAGGTGCCTGGTGCCCGTGCGGTTCGGGGCTATTCCATGTTTGGCGACTCCTACGTGTATGTGCTCTTCAAAGACGGCACCCCAATCTATCAGGCCAGGAACCTCGTTCTGCAGTACTTGGAGCAGGCGCAGAGTGAGCTCCCGAGCGGCGTGATCCCGGCGTTGGGTCCAAACAGCTCCGGGGTCGATTGGATCTACGAATATGCCCTCACGGACCCCAGCGGTACGCTTAATTTGGCGCAATTGACCACCCTACAGAATTGGTTTTTGAAATTCGCCATCCAAGGGATTCCAGGTGTAGCGCAGGTGGCCACCGTTGGGGGCATGGAGCAGGAATATCAGGTAGTCATCCATCCTCATCGCTTGCTCAGCTATGGCATCACATTGCCACAGGTCGAGGCAGCCATTCGTGCTGCCAATGGGGAAACCAGCGGGTCGGTCATTGATATGGGGGAGTCGCGCTACATCGTGCGAACGTCCGGCTATATCCATTCCCTTGCCGATCTGCGCCAGGTTTCTCTGGGGGTGCGCGATGGGGTACCGGTGACTCTGCAACAAGTCGCTAGGGTACAGTTAGGTCCGGTTCTTCCCAGCGGCATTGCCGAGTTGAATGGCCAGGGACAAGTCGTTGGCGGCATTGTGATGATGAATCAGGGCGGAAATGCCAATGCCCTCATTCAACGGGTACAGCAGAAACTGCACAAATTGCAGTCCTCCCTACCCCATGGCGTGCGCATCGTCACCACCTACAGTCAGCGTCCCCTCATCCAGCGCAGTATTGCAACACTCAGCGGCAAGCTGGTAGAGGAGTGTATTGCCGTCCTACTCATCACCTTCCTCTTTTTGTTCCGCGCGCGCTCTGCCCTCGTTGTATTGATCGCTCTGCCCATTGGTATCCTGGCCGCGTTTGTGGCCATGTATGCCCTGAGCATTCCCGCCAACATCATGTCCCTGGGAGGGATTGCGATTGCCGTTGGCGTCATGGTCGACGCACCCGTGGTGATGATCGAGAACATGCACAAGCGTATGGAAAGCGGGAAAATGAGCGATCCCTGGGCGGTGGCCCGGGAGTCGGCTTTGGAAGTCGGCCCGGCACTGTTTTTTTCCCTACTCGTGATCACCGTGTCGTTTTTGCCCATCTTTGCCCTCGGCGGCCAGGAAGGGAAATTGTTTTCCCCTTTAGCCTTTACCAAAACCTTTGCCATTGCCGCCGCCGCCGTGTTGTCCATCACCCTGGTCCCACTCCTCATGGCCTGGTTGATTCGCGGGCACATCCCTGAAGAGCGAAAAAATCCCGTGAATCGCCTGTTGGCGGCAGCGTATCGACCCGTTATCCATGGCGTTTTGCGAGCGCCGTGGCTGGTGGTTATCGGCGCAGGGTTACTGACGCTGACACTGTTCTATCCGTGGCAACGCCTGGGGACCCAGCTCATGCCACCTTTGAATGAGGGAACTCTCCTGTATATGCCCGTTGCGGAGAATCCGGCCCTCTCCTACGGAGAAGCAGGTGCCTTATTGCAGTTGACGGATCGCATCCTCAAAAGCTTCCCCGAGGTAAAAACGGTCTTCGGTGAGGCTGGAAGAGCACAGACCGCTACCGATCAGTCCCCGATTTCTATGTTCGACACGGTGGTAACCCTTCGCCGCAGACAGCACTGGCCTGCAGGGATGAGCCTGAACAGTTTACGCAGCAAGCTCAATCAGGCGCTCCAAATTCCGGGGCTCAGTAACGACTGGACGCAGCCCATCAAAGGTCGGGTAGATATGTTGACCACGGGTTTGCAGACACCACTCGGGATCAAGGTCGCCGGACCCAGGCTTGCCGTGTTGAACCGTCTTGGGCAGGAAGTGCAGAAGGCCCTGCAGCCGCTGCCCGGCACCCAGTCCGTGTATGCGGCCCATGTACTGGGAGGACGCTACATCGTCATTCACACCGATCGCGCGGCGGCAGCCCGCTATGGAATCTCCGTAGCAGACGTGAATCAACTGGTGCAAACGGCTATTGGCGGCAAGGTGCTGACCACGGCTGTCGAGGGGGTGGAACGGTTTCCGGTCAATCTGCGGTATCCCCGTACCCTGCGGCAGTCCTTGCAAGCCTTGCGAAATGCCTATGTCACAGCGCCGGATGGTACGCAAATTCCTCTGGCGCAAGTGGCCCAAGTGCGCATGGAAGCGGGGCCCGCCATGCTGACAAGTGACGACAGTCAATTGAATACCTGGGTTACCCTGGACCTCAAGCCCGGAACGAGCATTGGGGGCTATGTGTCTGCAGCGCAGCGGGTGCTAGCGAAACAGGTCCGTTTACCCCCAGGTTATACCATCGATTGGGTAGGCGAGTACCAAAGCATGCAACGGGCAAATCAACGTTTGCTCCTGATTGTCCCTGCGGTATTGCTGCTGATCGCAGTACTGCTCTACTTCAACTTTCGCAACATCGTTGAAGTCGGCATCGTCCTGATCACGCTGCCATTTTCCCTGATCGGCGGGCTGTGGCTGGTCTATCTCCTGTACTACAAGTTGTCCGTGGCAGTCATCGTCGGGCTGATTGCACTGTCTGGGGTAGCGGCCGAGTTCGGTGTAGTGATGCTGCTCTATCTGGATGAGGCGGTCTATCGCCGACGAACCCGAGATGCCCTGCAGAATTGGCATGATCTGCAATTGGCCGTGGTGGAAGGCAGCATGCTGCGACTGCGTCCCCTTGCCATGACTTTTACCTTGGTTGTGGTCGGCCTGCTTCCCATCATGCTCAGTCACGGAACCGGCGCGGACATGATGAAACGCATTGCCGCGCCGGTGATCGGCGGCATGTTCAGTGCCGCGTTATTGGCACTGTTGGTCATCCCAGCGCTTTATGCGCTGTGGCAAAAACGTCGTTGGAAATTTTCGTAAAAAGGAGAAACAAGATGGATCGTAGACAATGGATGAAGTCGTTTTTTTCGGCCCTCGCCCTGCTCGGATATGTGCGCATCGATCCCGCCAGTGCCTCTCCCATGGCAGGGATGATGGGGGGCATGATGGGAAATGGTTCCGATAAAGAGGGTATGGGGGCCATGATGTCGCCAGAAAACCGGGGGCCCATGCAGACCGGAATGGAGCTTTTCGAGAGACACGCGCAAGTTCATCGCAAGGTAACTTTTCTGCCCAACGGGATTCATGCCGTTACGATTTCTGCCGTGCCGGAAACCGTCGCCCTGCTGCAAGCGCACGTTTCCCAGATGTATGCGCGACTTGCGGAGGATCGCCCTTTTCCCTATCCCATCAGCCGTAGCGTGCCGGTGATGTTCGCCCATCCAACGCTCTACCAGCGCAAGCTCGATCTGCTGAAAGATGGTGTTGCCGTGACGGAAACGTCGAATGATCCAGAAATGGTGCGGGTGATCCACGAGCACGCCCGAGAGATTACCCGTTTCGTCAAGGACGGTATGCCCGCCATGATGCGCAACATGATGTAGTCTGCAAGGCACGAGAGACGGTCGCCGCAATGCCTCGTTGAGAAGTTGTCGGGCCAGACGGCTTCCCCACGGCACTGAGACCTGCGGTCGGTCGTATTGACGCCATTGGCTAACCCGTAGTTCAATGCCCTCCAATTTATACACTTGGGGGTATAGGTATGGCCCATGATCGGCAGGCGATCTTGCAGCGTATGGCAAGACTGGAGGGGCAAATGCGCGGCATCCGGCAGATGCTGGAATCCGACCGCGATTGCCCGGAAATCTTGGTGCAGATGTCGGCTGCCCGAGCCGCGCTCGATCAAGTGGCGCGGCTCGTATTCGAGGACCATCTGGATCATTGTCTGCTGGATGCGGTGCGCGAGGGGGATGCAGAACCCCGACTCGCAGAGATCAAGGCGGCCTTCGCCCGCTACTTTCTTCCCTGAGGACTGCCAAGATGCCTTCAGCATGGTTACTCGTGCTGGTCGCGGCATTTCTGGTGGCATTCCTGCATGCGATCTTACCCGACCATTGGATGCCGATCGCGCTCCTGGCGCGGACGCAACACTGGAGCATGAAGAAGGCCCTGCGTGTAGCGGCTTGGGCGGGATTCGGTCATATTGCGGGCTCACTGGTCTTGGGTATCGTACTCATCGCGCTGGGCTTTGGCTTGGAACAGACGTTTTCGGCATTTTCCCATGTCCAAGGCCAAATTCTTGGTGGCATATTGATTGTGACTGGTATCGGTCTTTTTGCCTGGCAAAGCCTGCGCGGTTCGTACCCTCACCCTCACGAGCACGAGCACGAGCACGAGCACGAGCACGAGCACTCGGCGCCACAAGGGTCTTGGTTCACACTGATGGTTGCCGGTGTGGCGGCTTCGCCCGATGGAGCCTTCGTTCCAGTGCTTCTCGCTGCCTTGCCCCTCGGACCGCTGGCCGTTTCTGCGGTGTTGCTGGTGTACTCTTTTTCGACGTTATTGCTGATAATCCTTCTGGTTTGGCTGGCAACATGGCTCGGGCTACGTTGGCGGTGGGCTTGGCTAGACCGTCATGGAGAGCGATTGAGCCCGATCATTCTCATCACGTTGGGGGCAATTTTTTTTGCTGGCATATAAAGGCGCGCAGAAGGAGGGCAATTGGATATTCTAACACTTTATGGCGCATCGGTGGTGACACTGATGATGATTTTTTATGCATTGGAAAGTAAATCATCATGGTACACCCTGGCATTTGGCTTCACATGCATTGGCTCGGCGATTTATGGATTCCTTGCGGGAACATGGCCCTTTGGCATAATCGAGAGTATTTGGAGCATTATTGCTTTTCGTAAGTGGGTTCTGCTGCGATGTAAGTAATTTTGCATCCATAAACCAAGGGTTGCGAATGACTGTTAACGCTGCCCTGCCGCCGTTGATCCCCGATGGTCGGCAGCAGATCAAAGCGGTTGTTCGGCTCCGTTGCCCAGGGCAATTACGGGGTTTCCATTTGCGTAATCATCAGGGCTACTTCAATAAGCTTTTTACCTTGGTTCATTGCCAATTTTCGCATACGTTTGTAGGCTTCTGATTCGTCGATTTGCAAATCGCGCATAAGAATCCCTTTTGCCTTTTCTATGGTCTTGCGCTCATTGAGTGCCGTGCGGGTATTGTTGAGCTCCTGACGCAACTGGCGGTACTCGGCGTAACGAAACGCTGCCACTTTCAGAATGGGGTCAATGTCGCGGGCAGTAATTCCATGGGCGACGTAAGCAGCAACGCCGGCCCGAATCGCGCGGCGCATCGTGTCTTCATCCTCTGGAGCTCCTAACACTACGACGGGCAATTCCAGGGTCTCACTCAAAAAAACGATATGTTCCAGAACATCGCGCTCGGGGGAGCTGGCATCGGCAATGATGACCTCTGCCTTGCATTCCTCTACCCGCTGCCAAGACAACGCCTTCCACGACAATACCGCGGGCACCGCGTGCCCTTCACCGACGAGTGCATCACGCAGGATGGATACTCGCGCTTCGTCGTCGTCAATGAGAACGATACGATACATGCGGATCAGGCTAACAGACGCAGCACTGCAGCGCGTACGACTTCGGATTCGCCAACGGGTGGATCGACAACAAAGCTGCAATCGGGTAAGTCACGCAACAGGTCCTGGACAAGCTTCGGTAGATCATCCCGCAAATGACGGCCGCGACTCCAGAATAAGGGCGTTATGCGAAAATCTCTATTGCCCTTCGCGTGCGCGGCAAAAACCGCCTCAGCGAGACTGGGTGACCACATCTCCAGGTAGCAGAGCACGACAGAGCGTTGCGGGTGGGCTGTCTGCAGTTCTCCTGCAATTCGTTCGAAAGGCCAGCGCCATTCTGGATCGCGGGAGCCATGGGCGAGGAGGACATGGACTGGTCCCATCATCGGCAACCGGCCTGTTGGGCAAGCCCAGATTCCTGCGCTGCCGGCCGCCAGGCAAGGACATCGCCAAGCTCCACCACAGCACCAATGATGAGCACGGCAGGGCTGGCGATGCCGACACGAGCAATCGCTATGGGCAACTCCTGAACCGTGCTGCGTACCTGCCGCTGTTCCAGGGTTGCCCACTGGATGGCGGTGGCAGGAGTGCTGGGCGACATGCCACCCGCCAGCAGACCGGCACAGATCTGCGTGATCTGGCTGATACCCATGTAGATGACCAGTGTATCTGCAGCTTGGGCGAAGCGTGACCAATCGATGGGAGGGGAGTTACGCGCCTGCTGGCCGGTGCAGAAAAGCACGGAACGGCTCATCTGGCGATGGGTCAGTGGGATTCCCGCATAGGCGGCGGCACCCATGGCACTGGTGATGCCTGGCACGATTTCATAGGCAATTCCCGCGGCGCGTAAGGCGAGACATTCTTCACTTCCCCGCCCAAACAGGAAGGGGTCGCCGCCTTTCAAGCGTACCACCCGCTGCCCCTGTCGCGCGGCACGGATCATCTGTTCATGGATCAGCAGCTGTGCAGTCGACGGCCGTCCCCCGCGTTTTCCCACATCGATGCGCTGACAGTCATCGGGCGCTAGCGAGAGAATTTCCGGGTTGGCCAAGGCATCGTAGAAAATCACCTCAGCCGCAGCGAGACGTCGCGCCGCACGCAAGGTCAAAAGCTCGGGATCGCCTGGACCAGCGCCGAGTAACGAGACCAACGGTGGAGAGAAGGACGGATTCATGGCACGTTCCTCTAGGCAGCGATACGGGAGAAGGAGTGACGCAGGAGGGCTCGAGCACTGGCGAGGCTGTCACAACGTCTGCTTAGCAACAGAAGCGCCGCAGCCTGCTCCGCCAGAGGGTGAGGAAGGGCTTGCCGGCCATCAAGGACGTCCTGAATGTACGCACTGGTGGCAACGACTGTGTTGTCTGGCAAGGCTAGCAGGTTGGGTGATGACCTCTGGTCCTTAGCGATGAGGATCTCCGTTTGTTCTTGCTGGCAGGCGAAGAGATCGGGGCGCCGCTGCGGGTTGGCAAAAGGTTCTCCCTCCGTCGCGCGAAAGCACAGGGCCGGCATTTCGTTGTGGATGAAAAACTCTTGCAGGCGCTGGAGATAGGGGGGTGGGTGACAGCAGCGCAGACGACCGCATCCTGTGGGGCAAAAGGGTGCAAGACTTTCAGCAGGGTATGTACACTGGAACGTATGCCCAGCTTCTCACGTAGGGCGAAGATTCGTGCCAGACCCGGTTGCCAGCAGGACAACGGCAGATAGGTCAAACCTTGAAGGTGCAGTAAGGTGTCCGCCTGGGCTATGGTTTCGGCGTAGGCCAGGCCCAAGTGTTGGAGGATTTGTATGCTATGAACCCGCCCGTGGGGAGAGTGGTCTTGGGAAGGCGATGCCGGTAGTGCATCGAGGTCTGGTCCATGCAGCAGAACCGGAACTCCACAGCGAGTGAGCACCAATGCCAGCAGCGGCAATAAATTGGCGCGCCGCCGCGTACCATTGTAACTGGCAAAGACCACCGGGCGTATTCGACTCGGACGCGCCAGGGTTGTCATACGCCCACGGATGGCGTCATGAAATCCCTGCAATTCCTCCAGGCTTTCGCCCTTGATACGATAGGCGACCCAAAAGGCGCCAGCAAAAAGTTCCGGTAGTTCTCCCTCTAACCAAGCAGCAAAAAGCGCTTCGGCTTCGCTTTTGCTGAGGTCTTCGGCATGTTCACGACCGCGGGCAACACGGCTGAGATATTCATTCCACATCTTCAGGACGCCTCGGCAAAGTTGATCTGCAGTAGCTGTTGGATCTCGGGTTTGCAAGAACCACATTCGGTACCCGCACCACAGGCCCGCATCACCCCTTCCAGGGTACTCTCGCCATTGGCGATGACTTGCACGATGGTCTTTTCGTCCACCCCCTTACAGGCGCAAATGCCGCGCGATCGTTGCCATGCCCCCAGATCTGCGGGTACGCGAGGTGCCAGCAGTGCCAGACGAAAGGGCTCCACATCCGTTCCATCCAGAAATAACTGACGTAACCAGTCCAAGGTTTGCAGGCCTCCCCACAGGCGTACTGCCGTCAACTGTCCATCCCGGATGCGCAAACGTTTGCTTACTGCATTCCGAGGGTCCTCATACAACAAGCTATCCGAACCCGATAACCCAAACTCCTCGTCCCAGCGTTGTGCCAGTGCGGTTGCCGGCGCCTGCTTTGCCGCTACGCGCAGCAGAATCGCTGGACCGCGCGCAGAAACAAGCGGCGTGATAGCCGCATAGGGGAATTCTCGTGCGAGTGTGCGTAATCGTTTGGCTTCTTTTCCCTCGTTGTCCTCTAACAGCACTGCGGCCTCCCAAGGAAGGTCTGCAGCTTGCAGGCGCACAGCGTTGTGTTTGAATTCCGGTTCCCCGGAATACGGATCAATTGCGGGGATCGTGACGTTATTGCATAGGGCGGCGGGCGCGTTGCGTGTGCCGAAATGCATCGGCACAAACAGCAACCCACGTTGCAGAGTCTCATCAATGCGCAACCGATACAGTGCCTTGCCCCGTCGACTTTCAATTTGGACCAACTCGCCCTCGTTGACAGCAAACTGCTTGGCGTCACTGGGATGAATGTGCAAAAAGGCCTCTTCCGCGCTGGCAAAAAGACTCGCGACACGCCCACTGCGCGCCATGCTGTGCCATTGATCTCGCAAGCGGCCGGTCGTGAGGCGTAAGGGATAGCGCGCGTCAATTTCTTCCGCCACACCGAGGTGCTCCGGCGCATGGAATTGAGCGCGGCCACTCGCGGTGGGGAATATCCCGTCTTCGTAGAGCCGTTGCCGCCCCGTTTTTGCCCCGGCGGGGAAAGGCCATTGCTGAGGCCCCTGCTGGTCGAGGATGGCAATGTCCAAGCCGCTGATGTCCAGATCGCGTCCGCTGGTACAGCGCCGATATTCTTGAAAAATGCTCGCCGTATCGCGAAAGGGGAACATGCGTGCCGCACGCTGGCGCCAGGATGGATCCCTTCGATCAGGCAGCGGTATACGCAATCGATCCAGGGCATCTCCGAGGGCATGGGCAAAATCACAAAAGATCTGCCAGTCGGGACGGGCAGAACCCGGGGCAGGCACAGCGGCCTGCAGATGGGAGATCCGCCGTTCAGAGTTGGTGACCAGCGCTTCGCGTTCTCCCCAACTAGCTGCGGGCAGTACCCAATCCGCAAAGGGCATGGTTTCCCCATCAAGATAGCTCTCTTGCAAAACGACCTGCTCGGCAGCCCGCAGTGCATGTTCAACCTGCTGCCGATCCGGGAGAGAAAGCACGGGGTTGGTGCAAGTAATCCAGATCGCTGCCAATTCTCCCTGTTCCAGAGCCTGATACATCGGTACAGCAGTAAGCCCAGGGGTAGGGTGCAGCGCGTCGATCCCCCAAAGTTCGGCGATAGCGGCCCGGTGCTCGGCATTGGCAACTTCTCGATGCCCCGGAAGGAGCGCCGGCATACCCCCCGTCTCTCGACCACCCATGGCATTGGGCTGCCCAGTGAGACTGAGCGGACCCGCGCCGGCCCGTCCGATCTGCCCGGTTGCCAAATGCAGGTTGATCAGCGCCACATTGTTGTCGGTGCCATGGGCCGATTGATTCAGCCCCTGACACCACAGCGACAGCACTGTCGGCGAAGTGGCAAAGAGTTCCGTCGCCCGTTGCAGATCGGCTTCCGATATCTGACAGATCTCGGCAACCCGTTGTGGTGTATACTCCTGCACTCGCTGTTTGAGTTCTCCCCAGCCTTGGGTGTGGTTGCGGATAAAATCCTCGTCCAGCCAGTCATTCCAGATCAGCAGGTGCAGCATGCCGTGGAATAACGCTACGTCGGTGCCTGGCAGGATGGGCAGAAAGAGATCGGCAATACTTGCCGTCGCGGTGCGCCGTGGATCAACGACGATGATGCGCAATTCTGGCCGTTTAGCCTTGGCCGCCTCGATGCGACGAAACAAAATGGGATGGGCATAGGCCACATTTGCCCCGACGATGAATAGACAATCCGTCTTTTCGAGATCGTCATAACAGCAGGGTACCGAGTCCATACCCAGACTACGTTTGTACCCCGTCACTGCAGAGGCCATACAGAGCCGAGAATTGGTGTCGATATGATTGGTACCGAGGAAACCCTTGGCCAGCTTGTTGGCAACGTAGTAGTCCTCCGTTGGCAACTGCCCGGACACATAAAAGGCGAGTGCCTGCGCTCCGCGATCACGATAGATTTCGGCCCAGCGCGTCGCAATCTGGGTCAGACTCTCCTCCCAGCTGCGCTGCTGCCATTGCTCGCCCCCCACCCGTTGCAGCGGAACAACTGCCCGACCCGGACCGTGCACGGTTTGCGCCAGGGTTATCCCTTTGCTGCACAATTGGCCGAAGTTGGCGGGGTGCTCCGGGTCACCCCGTACCCCGAGAACTTGCGTACCGTCATGCTCGATGAGAACCCCGCAACCGGTCCCACAGTAGGGGCAAACGGACTTGCTAAGCATCGTCGTAGTCAGCGCGCTCATGGCTGCGCTTCCGACAAGCCCAGCCAAATCTCCTCACCCTCCGTTTTCAGGGGAAAGGTCTTTACGCAGCCTTGATCGGGAGGCAGAGCTTCGCCACGCTCCAGATCGATCTGCCAGTTGTGTAGCGGACAGAACACTGTTTTGCCTGAGACAAATCCCTCCGAAAGAGGGCCGCCACGATGCGGGCAACGATTGTGTACCGCAAACAGTTCTCCCTCCTCATTACGCAGCACGGCAATCTGCCCGGCGGGGGTGTCCACATAACGACCACCACCCAGAGGCACGTCACTTACCTTCCCCAGAGGAAACCAATCCATTTTTGCCCTCCTTAGGCCGAAATCCGGCGTAATGGCCCAGCGTGAATGTCCAGACGACCCGCGACCGCTTCCGCCCAGGGGTCCTTTTCTTGGGCAATGGCAAAGTCCAACGCCTGGGCTAGGGCCTTGCGCTGCTCCAGGTCATCGACGACCCGCGCTTTGATACGTTCCAGACCGACCCGCTCCACCCATGGCGCGGTACGTTCCAGGTACTGCGCATCCTCTCGATACATTTGCAAAAATGCTTTACTGATCTCGATAACCTCGGCCTCGGTCTTGACCTTGGTGAGCAAATCGGCGGCGCGCACCTTCATCCCGCCGTTGCCACCGACATAGATCTCCCAGCCAGAGTCCACCCCAATGACACCCACGTCCTTGATCGTGCTTTCGGCGCAGTTGCGTGGGCAGCCCGAGGCGGCGAGCTTGACTTTGTGGGGTGCCCACATGCGTTCCAAGTTTTTCTCGAGATCAATGGCAAGCTGGGTGCTGTCCTGTACTCCAAAACGACAAAATTCCTTGCCCACGCAGGATTTCACCGTACGCAGTGCCTTGCCATAGGCGTGTCCGGAGGGCATATCGAGCTCTGCCCAAATGACCGGCAGTTTCTCCTTTGCAACGCCGAGCAAATCCAGGCGCTGTCCCCCGGTAAATTTGACCATGGGGACGGCATGACGCTCGGCAACTTCGGCAATGCGCTTCAATTCGGCTGGCGTAGTCACGCCGCCGTAAATGCGCGGAACGACCGAATAGGTTCCGTCCTTTTGGATATTGGCGTGGGCGCGCTCGTTGATGAATCGCGCCGAGGGATCATCTTTTCCCTCTGCTGGCCAAGCAGCACGCACATAGTAATTGACCGCCGGACGACAACTGGCACAACCACCAGGGTTACGCCAACCGAGAAAACGAAATGTTTCCCGAACAGATAGCAATTTTTCCTTACGAATGGCATCGCGCACTTCTTGATGAGTGTAGTCCGTGCAAGCGCAGATGGCTTTTTTTCGTGCGCTTCCGTCGTATACGCCACCGAGTGTGCTCATCAATAATTGTTCGACGAGACCGGTGCAGGAGCCGCAGGAGGCACTTGCCTTGGTACATTTGCGCACCTCCTCGACGGTAAATAAGCCCTCCCGAATCGCATGCACGATTTGCCCTTTACTGACTCCATTGCAGCCACAGATCTCGGCACTATCGGGCAATCTAGCTGCTTGGCTGGCCCCGGAGTGTCCTGCGTCGCCCAAATGGGTTTCTCCAAAGAGAAGGTGGTCACGCATGGTGGAAATATCACTTTCTTGGCGCAGGTGTTCGAAAAGCCAGGGACCGATGCTGGTGTCGCCGTACAACAAAATCCCCTTGATTTTGCTGTTTTGTAATACCACCTTTTTGTAGATTCCTTGATGTGCATCGAGCAGGGTGAGTTCTTCCGTGTCTTCACCGCCCAAGAAGTCCCCGGCAGAAAACAGTTCAATCCCGGTGACCTTCAGCTTGGTGCTAGTGACGGAACCTTCATAGCGCATACGTCCATACTCGGCCAGATGGTTTGCAGCCACCTTGGCCTGCTCAAATAGCGGTGCGACTAAACCATAGGTCATTCCGCGGTGCTGGACACATTCCCCCACGGCATAGATGCGGGGATCGTAGGTCTGCAAGGTGTCACTGACCAAAATTCCCTGTTCGCAGGCGAGGCCAGCATCTTTTGCGAGGGCGATGCGCGGACGAATGCCCACGGTCATGACCACGATTCGAGCGGGGATGCTGCTGCCGTCCTGGAACTGCAAACCCTCTACCCGGTCGGTACCCAGCACCGCAGCGCTTTCTCGCTCCAGTAAAAAGCGGATGCCACGCGCCTCCATTGCCTGCTGCAGCATGGCTCCACCGCGAGCGTCGAGCTGCTTATCTAAAGGCCAGGCCCGTCGATGCACGACGGTTACCTGCATCCCCCGGGCATTCAAGCCATGGGCCACCTCCAAGCCGAGGAGGCCGGCGCCGATAATAACTGCTTCCCCGCCTTCTGCACTTACCTGGGTCAGCGCTTCCACGTCACGCATGTCACGGTAACTGTAGACGCCGGGAAGATCCTTGCCGGGGATGGGCGCCAAGGCCGCTGCAGCGCCCGTGGCAATGAGAATCCGGTCATACGGAACCGTTTCCCCCTGCTCGGTAATCACTTTGCGTCGGACCCGATCGATCTTCGCCACCGGACTGCCGGTGCGCAGGGTAATGCCGTGCTCGGCATACCAGTCGTGGTCGTTGAGGATGGTTTCCTCCAGACGCATTTCGCCAGCGAGCACCGGGGTGAGCAAAATACGGTTGTAGTTGGGGTGCGGCTCGTCGCCAAAGACCGTGATTTCATATAGGTCTGGCGCCATCTTGAGCAACTCCTCGACGGTGCGAATTCCTGCCATGCCGTTGCCGATTACCACCAGGCGCGCTTTTTTTGCCATGTTGCCCATTCTCCAAAGAAAAAAGGCGTAGCCAGCCGTAAATGCTGACGACGCCTTTGCCGTTTCACATACCAACAATCAGATGGATTGCTTCAACTAATTCCCAGCAAATAACATGCCATTGTGTGATACTGTCATTTCAATGGGTTACAATCGTCCAGATAAGTCTGTTGCCGTATGACAGTGCAAGGCATGGTGCAATCTGCACTATTATGGGGAGATTTTAGAATGCGGCATTCACAAAAACCCAGGCGCCTTCGGTGTTGACCCCGTAGTGACTGCTGCGGTAGTCGGCATATTGGACGCCAGCAGTCCAGTGGCGGGAAAAATGATGAATCGCCGACAGATCAACCTCGTGACCGTAGGATTCGCTTTGATAGGCACTACGAAAATCATAGTAGGTGGCCTCTAGAGCCGTATCCAGAAGCTTCCCTTCAAGAGTGAAATAGAGGCTGCGCAGTCCTTGTTTGGGAGTGGTGAGAAACACTTCCGCCCAACCGTTGAAAGCATGCTTGGTAGCCAGGGGAGTCTGGAAGCCATAGCTACCGTTGTGATTGCTCCCCATCACCATGTAGTTGGCCAACAAACCTACTCCAGACCAGCGCAGGCCACTGCCAAGATGATAATACTGGGCATTGATCAGCGAGCTACCACCATCGTAGGGTAACTGCTTGGCATAGCTGGCGTCGTAAGGAATTTGCAGCTTTTCCGCAATCGGAACCACTCCCTGAAACCGCAGCCCGAGAGTCTGGCTATTGCATACCTGTGCATTGCCGACCAGAAAACACGCAGCGGCCCCCGGAATTGCGCTTTTCGCCTGATTCCCATACCAGTAGCCAAAGGCCTGAGCATGTAACAGTGACGAAGGTTGCCAGTGGGTTTCCGCGAGAAAGGTTTTACTCGGAAGATTTTCGTTGAGAATATTCTTGATGCGCCAAATGTACGCAGCGTAGGTGCCAAAGGCAGCAGTGGGGTTTTCCTGCAAGGAGACGGCATCGAAGCTCTGCGGTGTTTGCCGGAAGCCGACGGCACCAACGAAGCGTTGGTCGTCCAGATTGATCTCCTGTCGACCTGCGCGCACCTGCAGGCCCGCCAGGCCGCGATATTGGAGGTAGGCTTGGTTGACGTTCACCTCCTCGGGGTCGGGAATCACTGCGTACGCAGTTTTGCCATTTACCAGGCTGTTGTAGTTATTGAGGATCCCGGCTACGTCGATGAATTGGATATTGGCGCTGAAGCCTGCGATGGGCTTGCTCGCCAGTCCGAGTAATGTCTGCACCGTAAAGGCATTCGCATCTCGCTTGCCCGCTTGCGACATATACTCGTAGCGGGGTCGTAGATTCAGGCTGACGGTACCCCCAGTGATTGCATTGGCAATCGGGTCGGCCCAGGCGATGCCTTGCGGCAAGACAACGGCGGCGAGCACTGCGGCACTAAGAATAGAACGACGAATCGAGAAATTACGCATAGCGAACTCCAGAGGGTAAAAGGGGGCCTGCAGCGGCAGTTATGCCGCTGCGGTAGCACTGCGAAAAGGGATCAATCCACGGCGGCAGATACTTGCAGTTTTGCTTGAGGGTTCGCGTGTCCAGGCGTGGAATGAGCTTGAGACCAGGAAAGCCATTGCTTGCGCAAAAGAACAACCATGAGCAAGGCCGAAGCGCTGAGTCCAGCAAATACCCCAAACCCACCGTGATAGTTGCCCGTCTGCTCTTTGGCAATACCGAGAACTACTGGTAGATAGAATCCTCCAACGCCGCCGGCGGCACCGATAATGCCAGTCATCAGCCCCGTTTTTTCCGGCCAACGTAGAGGAACCAGTTGGAAGGTGGCGCCATTGCCTAGACCAAAAGCCGCGTAGAGCAGCAAAAGGAAGAAAATGCTTACGCCCAGCGTTGGGGTCCACAGAGCAAAGTTGGCATCAATGATGCAGATTGCTGCGAGGAAATACTGCAACGCTCGTGCCCCAGAAATCCGATCGGCGACGATTCCACCAAAGGGGCGGAGGATGGCGCCGGTAAAGGCAAAGAGTCCCATCAGCATTCCCGCATCGACCTTGGGCAGGTGATACAGGCTCACCAGCAACAGGCTGACGAAGGCGGACATGCCGACGAATCCACCAAAGGTGATGGCATACACTAGGATCAACGCCCAGGTATCGCGTTCACGCAGCACCAAGAAATAGCGACGGGGTAAGAACACGAGCGCCAGAAACAACCCGTAGATCGGCAGCATCAGTAGTGCTGCCTTCCCATGTAAGCCTAGCCAGCCGCGCGGGGTGGCCACTGCCAGAAATGCCAGGCCTAAAAGCGTCAAGGCCCAACTCCACGCGGCGGGGGCTACTTTTCCCGTTTTTACGCTGCAATCTTTACCCCAGAACCAGAGGGTCAACGCCGCCAGCGCGAGCAAAGGCAGAACGGCAGCGGTTGCGTTGGTCCAGCCAAAATGGCCAGCCAACGGGGGAAAGAGAAAACCGTCGAGTACTGCACCAATATTGCCGGCTGCGGCAATGCCGAGGACGGTACCCTGAATTTTTGGGGGATAGTTGCTGCCTGCCATCGGCAATGCGACGGCAAAACTCGCCCCTCCGACACCCAATAAAATTCCCAGAATGATCAAGCTGTCATAGCCGAGAAGTCCGGGGTAGAGAGACAGAACCAAGGGTGGAATGGCGGAAAGAGCAACGCCGAGCAACGCGAGTCGGCGTCCATCTGCCGCTTGATACAGATTACCAAAACCAATGCGCAAAATCGCCGCAGACAGCACGGGGATTGCAACCAGATAGCCCTGTTGCATCGGAGAAAGGTGGAGGCTGTGGATCATATAGGGTGCCAAAGGACCATATAGCAGCCAAACCGTGAAGCCGGTATCAAAATAGAGGAAGCTAGCGAGCAAAGCGCGCCAATTGCCTGCGCGGAGTTGGGAGAGCAAGGATTGCATTGTGGGCTCCTTCAGCAGTGGAAAAACAAGAAGGCGTTCCTGACCACGAATGGTCAGGAACGCCTTTGTTCCGCGTCATCACCCACCGTCGGGTGATGCTCTGGAGGGACTTTAGCAGAATCCGTGCCAACTACGAGTCTAGTGTAAATTCGTCTACTTATAAATTAAAAACAATTAGTTACAAAGACATACAGGACGGATAATAAACCAACGTAAAAGTCCAAACCACGCACTACCATAGTGCAATTGCATTATTTGGGGTCCCCATTATGGATCATGCCGAAATTCTGATCGCTAGAACCTAGCTGGCTGTCATCAAATATTTTCGTTGCTCCCATGACAATGTCCCGCTCCTGGCAAGTCAATCGCCAAGGCTGAGAGTGGAGCCCGATACCGGAATGCTCATCCATAGGAATCGGGGCGTCGATCGTTGCTGCGGCTTGCCGATACAGATCTCCACGATACACTCGCTCGACCACGGATTGCGGCGAAATATGCGCTGGCCATTGGCCAGATAACCGCATCTGCTCTGCAATCCAATGTCCATGTTCCCGCCATGGGTATTGTGCCGCATAACGATGGAATACGTGCCTATCTGGATGCTGAGGTAAACCTGGTATGGCGCCACTCAATGCTGCAGCAACCGCGGCTTCCGGAACTTCTATTGCCCTCGCAATCCACGACGCGGCCTGTTGCCGTTGGGGTTCTAAGTCCAGCCAGCGGCCGGCAGCGAGTAGCGCCCGCAGAAGGGCTTGGTGCAGTTCTGGTTCCCGCGTGGCCCAGTCCTCGCGCACTGCGAGAACCTTTTCCATAACATTGTTCCAGAGAGCATAGCTGCTGATGATTGGCCTCCCAACGCCTTCCATCGCAGCAAGAGTGCCCCAAGGTTCACCGACACAAAAGGCATCGATTTCTCCATTGCGCAAGGCATTGACCATATAACGAGGCGGAACCACGCCAATATCCACTTCGCGCTCCACATCAAGTCCAGCCGCACGTAACCAATGGCGCAACTGATAATGGTGGTTGGAAATCGGCGAAACCACGGCGAAGCGCAGGGGAAGTAGGGATGGATCCGAACGCAACAATCCGTGCAGAAGCACGCCAATCTTGCCGGGCTCATCCGTAGCATCCATCCCCATCTCCGTGAGGCGTTGCTGCAGGCGCGTGCTTACCGTGATGGTGTTTCCGTTCAGGGAGAGGACCATCCCCGTAATGACGGGGATTCTGGGCGAAGCAATACCGAGTGTCGCAGCCATTGGCAATGGTGCCAAGGCATGTGCTGCAACGAGATCACCAAAGAGAAGGTGGTCCCGCAGGCTTGCCCAGGAAGGCTCCCGTTGCAAGCGGACCCGCAATCCCTCGCGAGCAAACAGACCCAGCTCCTGCGCGACGAGCAAAGGGGCACTATCGACGAGGGCAACGTAGCCCAGGGAAATTTCGGCGTCATTACGCATCCCGCGATCCTCCACAGCTCAAAAAAGAAAACCTCGCCCCTGCGAAGGCAGGAGCGAGGACGCCATTGTCAGCTTATAGCATGCAAGAAACATGCAAGACTGGCGGTGCAACAATCGGTGACCGTGCGATAGGGGATTGTTCATCGCGGAACTTGCAGGTACTGCAAAAAACGGGTGAGGGTGTGAGAACGATAGGGCGCAGTTGGTGCAACGAGATGAAGGGTCCAGTGGATCGTTTCGCCGATCCGGCGCGACAAGACCTGCCAGTCTGGTCGGTGGCGCAGAGCGGCGTTGGTAATGAAGCCAATGCCCAAGCCTGCCGCTACCGCTGTCCCCATGGCTTCCACCCCCATGACCTCGATGCGGATCGCGGGCTCCAGACCCTGCTTGCGAAATTCCTGCAACACCCGCTGGCGAACCCCCGACTGCGCTTCACGCCAGATCAGGGGCTCATTTACCAGATCGGCTAGGGTAAGAGAGGCTTTCTGCGCTAGGGGATGCTGCGCGGGGAAGATCGCCAGAATTTCGTCTTCTATCCACGGCGTCGACTGATACTGGGGCGGCAGAGAATCTACTGGGGTCCCTTCTTCTAGAAAGAAAAGATCCCAATCCATCAGTGAGTACTGCGACCAGTCGTTGACCCCGCCCCGTACGACCAACTCGACCTCCGGATGATCCTCACGAAAACGTACCAGATATGGGGGAAGAAAATAATTGGCAACGGTATTGGTTGCGGCAATGCGCAGAATGCCTTCCTGCAGTCCTTGGCGACGCTGCTGCATGTCATCCAATTCCGTTCGCAATGCACGCAGTTTTTTGCTTGGCCCAAGATAGGCTTCCCCCGCAGGGGTCAAGCGAACGCCACGGCCAACGGGGGTGTACAGTGCTTCTCCGGCAAGTTCCGTGAGGTGTTGCAGACGTTCGCTGATGGTGGGCTGGCTGCGGTGCAGGAGTTTGGCGGCTTTGCTGACGCTGCCTTGCTCGGCAACGATGAGAAAAGTCTCCAGCAAATCAAAGGGAATTTGCGTTATCGACATAGCCGATAGCTTATATAGGAATTACCGCTTTGATCAATGGGAAGGAGCTGTTTAGGCTAGTCCCCCAGCATCTTCCCAGCCTCCCGGAAAGCAATCTTGCATCTCTTGCGCCAACTGAGCATCCATCGTCAGGTTGATCGTTTTCTGGCGGCGAACATCAGCGTCGGCATTGCCCACTTTTTGGTGCTGTTCAACGCTGGAGCCTACCTGCCCATGATCCCGCGGATCAGTGGGAGTTTGGGTCGTGCACCGCTCTACGGCGATTGGACGCAGGACCTGTACTTTCTTGCCCTTGGTCTTTCTCTTCCGCTTGCACCTTGGGTGAGTCGTCGTTGGGGCGATCGCGATGGCCTGCTTGCCTGCCTCCTAGCTTTGTTTGTGACCGCGCTGCTGAATGCCGTGACCCAGGACTATGCGGTATTCCTGTTGGCGCGGGTAGCGGCAGGCTTTGCCGGTGGGCTCAGCATTCCATTGTCCCTCAACATCCTCCTGCGTCATTACCATGCCAAACACCGCAGCATCGGCTTGTTGCTCTGGGGCTTCGCTGCCGTAACCCCCTTCGCCCTGGGTCCGTTCGTTGGCGGTTGGATTGCCGATGTCTGGGGTTGGCGTTGGCTGTTTCTGCTCAATCTGCCCATCCTGCTGGCGAGCTTTTTGGGGGTGCTGTTCTGGGAGGAAGCCTCTTCGCGAGGTCCTGCGCGTTTCGATTGGTTCGGTTACCTGTTGTTTTGCGCCGCCTTGCTCAGCGCTGAAATGGCGTTCAACCTAGGCAGTAGGGACGATTGGTGGCGTTCAGGAGAGTTTCGCTTGCTTTTTCTGGGAGCCTTGATCCTGCTCTCAGCGGCAATACTTTGGTCGCGTAGTCACGAGCAAGCGGCCGTGGACCTGCGCCCTTTTCGTCATCTGAGCGTTGCCTTGGCTGCTGCCGGCATTTTCAGCACTGCCCTCGTTTTTCAGGGCACTCTGGCCCTGCTCATCGTGCAGTATCAATTGGCCTTCGGCTACAGCGCCGACGCCATTGGCAAGATCCTTCTGAGTCTGGCCATTTTTGCACCCCTGAGTGTTGCGCTGAGCCATTGGTATTTGGCGCGTTTCGATCCCCGTCCCTGGGCGCTGCTCAGCATGATCCTCCTTGCCGCAGCTGCTTTTTGGCTCTCCTCCTACGATCTTCCGGCGTCTCCGTCTAGCCTGGTGGGGCCTCCTGCCTTGGTAGGCCTGGGCTTGGGCGGAGTCTTCGGCTCTTGGGCGCGTATGGGGGTTTGGGGCCTTTCCGGTCAGGAGGAACAACGGGCGGCAACTCTGCTGAATCTGCTGCGCAGCACTGGCCAAGCCATGGGCATTCCCTTGGTCGCCGGACTTTGGGAGCGTCGCAGCGATTTGCACCGTCATTTTCTCGTGGAGGATCGTGGCAACAATCTCACTCTTTGGCAGGAGGCGCGTACCCGCTTGCGTCTGGATCTGGGGCCGCTGGGAGGTCTGCAACACCTGGCCGGACAGCTACAACAGCAGGCCGCCATGTTGGCATTCAACGAGATTTTTTTCTGGGCGGGATGGATTTTTCTGGGGCTCGCTTGTTGGAGCCTTCTCGTCCGTCGCCCGCGGCCGAGCGGTGAGTCGCGGGCCGAAAAAATGGCAGCGGTGGAGTTGGTAGAGCCATGACTTCTGCCTCCCAATCCAAGCTGGGCATTGCAGAATTTTTGTCGTCGCAGAGCTGGATGTGGACGCATCATTGTTCTTGGTCTTCGCGGGTTGCTAGACTGCAAAGGCCTATGGAATTTCGAAGAGTGTACCTGCGGGTGCTTCGCAATTGTTGTCGAGGCCATCCGGATGCCTTCTTGGGCGTCAATGCAGCCGTTCTGACGGGATACTTTCTGGTTCTCCTGAACGGTGGTGCCTACTTGCCCATGGTGCCGCGTATCATCGCTAGTTTTGGCCGCAATATCCTTTATGGCGTGTGGACCCAGGATCTGTATTTTTTTGCTGTGGCCAGTGCTTTTCTCGTCGCGCCCTGGATGCGACAGCATTATGATGCACGGAAGGCTTTGCTTTTTTGTTATGCGATATTTTTTCTTACGTCTGCGCTCAATTCCTGGACGCAAAATTATACAGTATTCCTAGACGCAAGAATCGTTTCCGGCCTCGCTGGAGGGTTGAGTATTCCGCTGTCTTTGCCTCTCCTGTTGCGACGCTATCGACAACGTACCCGCCATTATGCCTTGCTGATCTGGGGTCTCCTCGCCGTTACCCCGTTCGTTCTTGGTCCATTCCTTGGCGGGTGGATTGATGACCGTTGGGGATGGCGCTGGCTGTTTTTGCTGAATCTCCCGATTCTCCTGTTCTGCTTTCTCGGCATTTTCTTGTGGCAGCGTCCAGTGGCAAAAGTGGAAAAAAAGCAAATGGACTGGTGGTCTTATGCCCTTTTGTCATCTGCTCTCCTGCTCTGGGAGATGGCTCTCAATCTTGGTGGCAAGGATGATTGGTGGCGTTCCTCTTCGATTCGTGCGCTGGCCATTGCGGGGGTGATCATCTTTTTCGTGTGGACCCTGCGCAAAATCCCGAATCGCTCCGGGGCTCTATACCATTTTCCCAGTATTCGGCAAAGCAACGCGATAGTGGCTGCCCTTGGGTTATTCGTATCAGCAGTCGTATTCCAGGGGCTGCTGGCACTTTTCATCATTCATTATCAATTGAGCTTCCATTACAGCGCGCGCGCCGTTGGCGAGATATTCCTGAGTATGGCTGTTCCTGCCTTTTTCAGTGTCGCCCTAGGCCACTGCCTGCGCGGTAGAATCGACCCGCGCTTCTGGATGGGGATCGCGATGTCTTTGCTGGCAGTCTCCGCCTTCTGGCTGTCTTCCTACAACCTTCCAACTACTCCCCAAAGCCTGGACCAGCCTCTCGCTCTTGCTGGACTGGCATTGGGTGGAAGCTTTGCCGGTTGGACGCGGATAGGTGCTTGGGGCCTGAGTGCCACACCTGCAGAAGGCATGATGAGGATGCTGAGCTCTCTGCAGGCGCTGGGACAAGCCATGGGCATTCCCATCATCATTGGACTGTGGGGAAGGCGTTTGTCGCTGCACCGCCATTTCATGGTGGAGGTACAGGGCAGCAATCTGCAGGCTTGGAGCAGGCAGCTCAGCCTGCTCAGCAATCGCCTGGGCAGTCTCGGTGCCGAGAAGATATTTGCCGCACGGGTGCATGAGCAGGCCGCCATGCTAGCGTTCAATGAGATGTTTTTTCTGGCCGCTTGGGTCTTCCTCGCCTTGGCGTTCTTGGGCCTTCTCGCCCGGCGCCCGCAGCCCAGCGGTGAGTCGCAGGCTGAGACTATGACGGCGGTCGGGTTGGCAGAGCCATGAGAAGGCAGCTCTCGCTTCTGGGTATGACACTGGTATTTTTAGCCCTCGCTGCCTGCGCGCGCATCCCGACGCATCTACCGCAGAACCCGGCCTTTTCTCCCCAAAGTCTCGCGTTTTCGCAGCGCGCTGCATCGACGGCTTCCTGGCCGCAAGCAGATTGGTGGAAAGCCGCAAAGAGTCGCCAATTGGACGAACTGGTGGCCGCCGCCTTGCGGCAGAATCCCGAACTGCACGCGGCCGGGGCCAGGGTACTCTACGCCGAGGCACAAGTGACCCGCGCTCACTCCCGTCTCCTGCCTCATCTCGCCGCGGGTTTTCAGCTCACCCAGCAGTATTTTTCGGCGCAGGGCTTGCACTTGCAGGCCAATGGCACGAGCAATACTTTTGCCGAATTCAATCCCTTGCTCCTGCAGTACCACGTCGATCTCTGGGGGCAAGATCGAGATTTGGTGCGTGCCGCGCGCGGCGAGCTGGCGATGCGCCAGGCGGAAGAGGCCGACGCGCGCCTGCTCGTGAGTTCCGCCGTGGCCATCCATTACTTTGCCTTGCGAGGAGACGAAAGCCTGTTACGTGCGGAGTTGCGCCTACGGGCTTGGCAAAAACGCGCACTAAGCGTGGCGCAGGCCGGGTTCAGGAGTGGTTTGCAGTCGGCAATACCGCTGCACGAGGCGAGCACCAGTTTGGCCCAGTCAGCCGAGCGTATCGCGCAATTGCGGGCTGCCGCCGCTGCCGAACGTCACGCCATAGCCGCCCTCTGCGGTCAAGGTCCAGGCGTGCAAATTTCCGCCGCGCCTTCGTCGGCGCAAGCCTCGCCCCCCCTTGCCGGCGTGCCTCGGAATCTTCCCTCGAATCTGCTCGGGCATCGCCCGGACATTGTCGCGGCGCGCTGGGCGGTGGAGGCAGCGGCGGCACGGGTGGGGGCGGCAAAGGTGGCCTTCTATCCCAATATCAATCTGCATCTCCTGGCCGGCTGGAACAGCATCCATCTGGCAGATCTTTTCGACCCGGCCAACTTTGCCCATGCCTTGGGGCCGGCCATTACCCTACCCATCTTCGAAGGCGGCGCCTTGCGTGCTGCCCTGCGGGCGCAGAATGCGGTCTACCTGGCGGCGCAGGACCACTACCAAAATCGCATCCTCCAGGCCTTGCGACAGGTCGCCGACCTGTTGAGTACCCGCCGAGCTCTGCTGCGCCAAGAATCTGCCCTGGCGCATGCCGAGCGGGCGCAGCGTGCCCAATGGCAGGTGCAGGAGACCGCTTGGCAAAGCGGTTTACAAGATGGCGGCACGCGGATCCCAGTGCGGATCCGTCTGATTCGGTTGGAAGAGCAGGAAATCATGCTCCAAACCGCAGCTTGGCAAAACTGGGCACTCCTGGAGTCCGCCTTGGGTGGAGGGTATTCTGCTATCACAAAAGAGCATCCGCATGACTGAAGAAAACCAAAATTATTCCCCCGCGGCCGCTCGAAGAAAGCGGAATTTTCTGATCTTTTTTCTGGTGTTATTACTGGTCGCGGGCTTGTGGGGGCTGTGGTGGCTGTTGATCGGCAGCCGTCGCATCAGCAGCAATGATGCCTATGTGCAGGGCAACATCATCCCCGTCCAGGCGCAAACGGCGGGCACCATCCGGCAGGTATTGGCAGAAAATACCGAGTATGTGCATGCCGGCCAGCTGCTGGCGACGGTGCAGGGAGATCGCAGTTACCTGGCACTGCGCCAAGCCGAAGCAACCCTGGGAAAAACCGTACGCCGCCTGCGCCAGAGTTTTTCCGAGGTGGATAAGGTGCAGCAGACCTTGCAGGCGCAAGGCGCTCAGTTGCAAAAACTCCAGGGAGATTTGGCACGTTACCAGAAAGCGGCAAAGGGAGACGCTGTAGCCAGCATCCAGATCAGCAACACCCAGGCCGATATTCGCGCCCTTCAGGCGCAGATGAGGGCAACTAAGGCGCAACTGGCGGCCGCTGCGGCGGTCGTGGGCGGGACCACCTTGCAGAGCAATCCCAAGGTACGCGCTGCCGTGGCGCATCTAGAGCAAGCCTATATCGCCTGGGCACGGCGGAATCTGCGCGCGCCAGTCAGCGGCTTTGTTGCCCAACGTGCCGCTTACCCCGGCCTCATGGTCCATTCCGGCGAACGTCTCTTTACGGTGGTTCCCCTGAATCAGCTCTGGGTGGTCGCCAACATCAAAGAAACGGAAATGGCGAGGGTGCGACCTGGTCAACCGGTGCGCCTGACCACCTATTACTATGGTTCTGGCGTCGTCTATCATGGTGTGGTGCAAGGGCTGCTCCCCGGTGCTGGCAGTGCCTTTGCCATTCTGCCGCCGGAAAATGCCACCGGAAATTATATCCATATCGTTGAGCGGGTACCGATACGCATCGCTCTACCCGTCAAGGAACTCGCCGAGCATCCCTTGCGCCCGGGCTTGTCCATGCTGGTGCAGATCGACATCGCCCGGCATGGAAAAGGCGTACTCCAACCTATCACCCAAACTCCCATCCAGGGCTACCAGACTATGCTCTACGGGAGGGAGATGTCAGAGGCCCAAACGCTGGCCAGCAAGATCATTGCGCAGAATGCCTGAGCGAGGAGGATTGCATGCAGAATTCCACAAACATATCGACCTGGCGTGTTTATGATCGACCATTCCCTCCAGGATATCGGGTGCTGGCGGAACGCTTGTGGCCACGAGGCGTGCGCAAGAGTGACCTGGCGCTCGACGCCTGGCCCAAGGATCTTGCTCCCAGCACGGAATTGCGCCAGTGGTTTGGGCATGACCCGGCGCGCTGGGAGGATTTTCGCCGTCGCTACTGGAGTGAGTTGTCGGGGCATCAAGAGGCAGCCGTCCAGCTTCTTGTCGCGGCGCAACAAGGTCCTTTACTCCTGCTCTATGCCGCCCACGACCCAGAGCACAACGCTGCTCTCGTACTCCAGGAGTTTCTTGAGCAGTTGCAATCCTCCACTTCCGAGGAGAAGTGAACATGCTGGAACTTGGCGAAAGTGCCCCTTCTTTTCGCGAACCTCTCGCGCTGCTACGTGCTTGCCACCAACGTATTCTGCGCCATTGTGATACGTTGGAACGAATTCCTGCACATCTGGCTTCCGTTGGTGTCGACGTGCAGGCGGTCGAAGCGGCGACCAGAATCTTGCGGTACTTTGACGAGGCAGGGCCAGCACATCACGCCGATGAAGAGCAACAACTGTTTCCTTGGCTGCGGTCACAGCCTGCCTGTGCAAAGGATGTGCAGGAAGTCTTGCACGAGCTGAGCAAGGAACATCGACAACTGGAAAAGACCTGGCACGATCTTGCCACGGACTTGCGTCAACTCGTCGCAACCCGAAGATACTCCAATTTACGCTGGGAGCCCTTCGTTTCCTTGAGCCGTCGCCATGTACAGATCGAAAATGACGATATTTATCCCCTGGCGGAGCGGCTCCTGGATCCGCAGACTGCCGCCGATCTGGGAGCCGCCATGGCGGCACGTCGCTCGGCAGAGGAGTGACTCTTGGAGGCAGGTCGGCACATGCTGGTGAGTTCGGATCTCCTGGAAGCATGGGGAACCGGCGAATTTTATCCCCGATTGACGAAGGAATTGTTGGCTGGCGATCTCTTGTTCGCAGCTCTGCAACAGGCGCTTACGCAAGGGAGTGTCGCTTTGCTGGACGACCTGCATTTTCTTGAGCTGCGCCGATGGGAGGACGCAGACGCCTTCACGCTCCAGCTGCAAGTGCTCTATCGCAGTGCAATCCCGGGCTGCGCCTGCCCTGGGGACCCAGATCCGGAGAACGAACTGCAGGAAACAGCACGATTGTTGATCCGAATCGACCGCCGACAACAACTGCTCGAGCTACAGTTGCTAGAAAGCGAGTAGACCGCCCGCGCTACTAGAAGGACGAGTCGTTCGCAAAATGCCCCTCTCGATCCAGTCGTCGTAGCAGCATGAGCAGATATAGCAATCCCTCATAGGGATGCCAGCGGCGCACCCGCTGCAGAATCTCGGCATAGCCTGCCTGGGCGCTGTCCTCACCCAGCCAGGCAAGCAAGCCCTTACGCGCGCCTACGTCATCGGCAGGGAAGATCTCCAGGCGCCCCAGCGCGCGCAACAGCACATATTCTGCCGACCACCGGCCGATGCCAGGAATGTTCAACAGTCGTCCCTGGATGTTTTCCAACGGCAGGCCACGCCATTCCCTTTCGTCCAATTCACCAGCGGCTGCCCGTTCGGCAACCTGAAAAATCGCCCGGATCTTCTGGCGGCTGAAGCCCAATGTCCGCAGCGCAGCCGGCTCTTGCAGGAGAATTTGTTGTGGACTTGGGAAGGCTACGGGTCCTTCTGGAGCTTTGCTATCGCATAGTCGGCACAGACGGTTGAGCAGAGTGATGCCCACCAGCAAACTCACCTGTTGGCAGGCAATGGCGTTTACGAGCCCTTCGAAGAGAGAGGCAAAGCGCGGTGGCCGGAATCCTTCATAGCGAATCGCAACTGGCCCCAACACGGGATCCTGCAAGGCATGTTGATAAAACTGCCGGAGGTCTTGATCAAAACCCAGCATCCAGGCCAATTGATTGCGCAACCATTCGATGGCTTCTGGGCTATCGGGACCGGCAAGAATTCTCCCCACCAGCACAGGTGTTATTCCCTCTCCCTGCTGCCGAAGCTGAATGGACAAAGGTTTGTCCTGGTAGGTAAAGCAACGTCGGTAACTGTTTTCCTCCCACAGATCCATTTGGTTGCGCTCCTGACGACGCAAGGCCCATACCGTCAGGTCGAGGCGAAAAGCTGCGGGTGCTGGCAGAGAGAAATCCGTCATCGGCTGTCACATTGGTTATGTTTTCAGGCTCCGCGTTGATCAAGGAAACGAATCTCCGCGCTCAATCATAAGGCCAATTTCCATTGCGGTCATCGACAACCCTTTGAAGACGGTGGGCACGAAGCTCTGACGGAAGTCCTGCGACTACTGATGCCTGAAGCGCCAGGGTTCTGCTTCGCGCGCGGGCCAGGTCAGGCGCTGGGGCTGAAGCTGTCGAAGTGGATCTGTTCATGAGGGACTCCGTGGGAGAGCAAGAGATCCGTGGCGGCTTCCACCATCCCCGGGCTGCCGCAGAGATAAACTTCATGTTCTTGCCAATGGCCTTCCGCAGCCACCGCCGGCAAAAGACGCCGGGGACCCGACCAGCGCAGAAGTTCCGGATCGGAACAGGATACCGAAAAACGCAGTTCGCTCCGCTCCTGTCGCAATTCTTCGAGCACATCCAAGTGGTAGAGATCGCGCCGATTGCGCACCCCGAAATACAGCGATATTGACCGTCTCCAGCCGAGTTTGCGGCTTTCCTCGAGAATGGCTTCGATAGGAGCGAGGCCGGTCCCGGCGGCAATGCAGAGTAATGGTCGTTCATTCTCCGTCCGTAAGTAAAAATCTCCTTGCGCGCCGGAGAGGACAATTTCATCGCCGATCTGGGCGCGGGTAAAGAGCCACTCGGAGAATTTTCCGCCCGGTACCTTGCGGATATGGAAGTGCAGCCGTTGATCCTCGCGCGGCGCATTTGCCATGGAGTAGGAACGCCAAGCATTCGTTTCTCCCGGAATCTTCAATCTCGCGTATTGTCCTGCCCGGTAGGGATAGGGGCGATCGCATTGGATTATGAGTTCCATGACGGTTTCCCCCAACAGACAAAGACTCTCGACTCGTCCCTGCCATTGCTCTGCAGTATCTATTTTTGCTGCGATGCGTAAGGAGCTGCGTGGCTGCGCTTTACATAAAATCGCTTTTCCGGATGCGCGCTCTTCCGGCGTCAATAATAAAGGCATGAAAGGAAGCTGGGTGATTTCTCCCTCCAGAATCGTTCCTTTGCAATCGCCGCAGGAACCATTGCCGCAACCGTGATGAATGGCGATTCCCTGCTCCAGTGCGGCCTCGACGATGCTTTGGTCTTCTCGGACCCGGAAACGAGTTCCGGAGGGCTCGAGGACTATTTCGTGTTCGATCATGTGCTGTCCTACCTTCCAGGGATCATCAAAAGTGCGGTCGCCAAGCGAGTTGGCGACCGCAAGATTTCAGGCAACTGCAGGAGGTACGTCGTCGAGAACGAGAGGAACATAGCGTTCCGGTGCCATCGCTTCGGCGGCGGCCTGAATACAGATGCTTGCCGCCAGGTTGTAGGCCTCGATCCACGACTCCGCCATTTCCTGAGTCCAGGCCGGCCCCAGAAAATGCTTCAGGGTCAGCAACAGGCTTTTCCCTACGATGGGATAGTGTTCTGGCCGAGTATCGTATTTTATATGGCCGATCCCCAGTTCTTTCAGATAAGGAACCAGCATCTCCGTGTTATCGATATTGCTGGCGATCAGAATCACCGAGTTGAAGAGTCGCACCCGCTGCTCGCTCATATCCCCTGGGAACATCTTCCGGACTTCGGGATAATGGCTGAACATGGTATCGTAAAAGTGCTGCGCAACCTGCACTCCCAAATCCTGTGCGGCCTTGCCGCTTTGCTTGATCAAATCGATGTTGATGGTCATTTTGGAGTCTCCTGAATGCATCTTGCCCAATTGGCGACTGTGAGTATCTGGCTTCGGGGCGATGGCTTCCTTGATCTTGGTCAAGATTTTTCGGCATATCTGCAGCTGCCCCGAGGTAGGTGCCGGGTGTCGGGAGCGGCAGCATGACGGAAGACCTTTTGCCCTATGCTGCCCGACTGCGACAGCAGCCGCTTTTTGCAGTCTGGTCGCCGTCCCAGTTGGAGACGTTGCTCGGCGAATGTCGGCTCCATGCGTGCGAGAACGGAGATTTGCTGTTCATCGAAAAGGATCCGGCAGAGCAGTTTTACTTTTTGGATGCCGGAGTTGTCGAGTTGCTGAGTACGAGCGCTGAGGGCAAGGAGAAGGTGGTCGAGATCATGCAAGCGGGCGACCTCTTTGCGGAAGCTGTAGCGTTCATGGGGGAAGATACCCGGTCACGGCCAGATGCCAGGGTAAAACCAGAGTGTTACAAATCCCTTTTTTGCCATTTGTCGGTATTCTTGAGGGCGACCCGCGTCTCATGCGACGCATCCTTGGTCAATTGAGCATGCGGCTACATTTTCTGGTCAAAGAGATTCGCATGCGCAGCATCGAGTCTGCCGATACAAGAATATGCAATTATTTGCTGGAATTATCGGATGCATCGGAAGAAACCGGACAATTCCAGCTGCCAGCAAAAAAAGTCAGTGTTGCTGCGCGATTGGGAGTTACTCCCGAAACCCTCTCCCGTGTTCTGCGCAGGCTGAAAGAAGCTGGAGCTATCGATATGCGAGATAAAACCATCACGGTCTTAGACCGCCGTAAACTTCTGGAGGCAGGGTTAAGATAGGAGGTAATTGACCACTTTGTCTTCGGTCGGAATTTGTGCTTCTTCGAAAATATGAACGACCACTTCCGCTGAATTGTGTTGAAAAACTCTCTATTTTCAGAGCAACATCGCGTGCGTTCTCGTGCATACTGCGCGCAATTTTGCGCATTGGTGTATTCGGGCAGCATTGTGCTTTGGCTGGGCAAGTACCGCGGCTCTTACAGCTGTGGCTCAATCTGTTTCTCCTCTACCAGCCACGCTAGCATAGGCGCCGCACCATACGCCGTGTCGCCGAGCAGACGTTGGGGCGTTATCGCAAACCGCTCCTCGACGCGCTCGATCATCAGGCGGGTAGATGCCACCTCAGCGCTGCGATAGGCAGGAGTCGCCTCGACGTCAAGAATAACTCCATGGGCTGTATCAATGAGGTAGTTGGTAGAGTAGGCAAAAATCGCGGGATTTCCGCGCATCGCAATCCAGCGAGACTGGGGATCGGTGAGAGAAATGCGCTTAGGCTGAGCCTCGATGGGAGTGGCTTCCTCCAACGCCGCAAGATACTCGCGCACCGCGCGGGAGTAGTCTGCAGACGCCGTTCCCCAATCCATGATTTCCTCGCCTGAGGTACTGTGCTGGGCGCTCGCGTCGGCGGCGATGAGGCTCGCATCGACGGCAAACCCTTCCCCTCGGACCAGACCCGAGGCCATACAACGACGAACTACTTTGTCGAAGACCCAACGGAATGCGCCGCTTTCCCGGAACCGCCCATGACGATTTTTGGAAAAAGTGGAATGTTCTGGGACCGCATCTTCCAGACCCAGTCGGCAGAACCAGCGATAAGCAAGGTTCAGATGAACCTCCTCACATAGACGTCGCTCCGAGCGGATACCGTAGCAATATCCAATGATGAGCATGCGGATCATCAGTTCTGGGTCCACCGAGGGACGCCCCGTTTGGCTGTAATAACCTCCAAGATGCTGACGGAGATCGCTGAGATCGAGGACTTGGTCGATTGCACGCAGCAGATGATTCTGAGGAATGTGGTTGTCGAGGTGAAAGGCATAGAACAACGGCTTTTGTGCCACCTTTCTCTGACCCATCATGTCGACAATCTCCATTGAAAACAATTGGTTGATTATACAGCAACCTGTCAAGGAGGGCCACCACAACTGGGGTTTTTCAACACAATTGACCAAAAGCAGCCGTTCAGTTGATAACCAGAACTGGCGGCCCTAGAGCTTGGTCGGACTAAATCGTGGAGCAGCGTGCCTTACAGGGGCAATTACAAACACCACGAATCATAGGTCAGCACGGCCAGTATCCAAAGGTGCACGCAAGGTGCCCACACTGTACTCATGCCCTGGGATTGTCTGCTAGGCTTAACGAGGGGAGAGGTTTCGAAGCAAGGGTGTCCATCGCCCTTTGTAGGTTCGTAGTGTGGGCGTATTGCTGTTTCTGGGCCTGGTAAGAGTGTCGTTGGTGCTCTCAGCGTTGTTTCAGTTGAGCTTGGCATTCTTGCTATGTGGGATTCGATTGGCTGTGGTGGTGGAGGCGCAAGCATCAGCCTCGCAGCAAACAGGACGTGATGATTCAATCCCGGCGACTGGGTGGCGCGATGAGGAGTAGACAGCGCGCCCAACCTTCACGCCTTGGTCGTTTGTTTAGTGTGGCTGGTCAATTGCGCGTCTTATCAGTTCCAACCACTGGCTCCATCGGAAAAATCGCATGATTTGGCTACTGGCAGTCATTCTTATCCCTGTTATCGTTGTCGCTCTGCTATTCCTATCGGCAATGGACGACTTTGCGCAAATCATCACCTTTCTACTAGATTTCCGTCGCCTCATTGACGATTTATGGCACGTGCTCCTCATCTTGCTTCTTGGTGCTGCTGCCGAGGTGTTTAGTCTGGTCATGTGGCTCGGGCATCTGCTCTGAGATCCTAGCTGGATTGAAAGCAAAAACATGGTCGGTAAACTCCTTACAGATCTCTACCTTGCCGACAGCATTCTGGTCGTGCATGTTCTGATCATCCTGTTCAACATCTTTGGCCTGGTGGCGATACCATTGGGGGCCTGGTATGGTTGGCGGTGGGTCAGAATTTTATGGTGGCGGTCTCTGCACCTTCTTTTCTTGTTCGTCGTAGCAATCCAGGCAGTAATGGGAAGGGCATGTTTTTTGACGATTTGGCAGAGTCAGCTACAGGAACAAGCGGGACGAGAAGGATTCCGAGCGCCGCTGATCCAAACCTGGGTGAACCACTTTTTCTTTTGGAATTTGCCAATGGCATTTTTTACGACGCTATATGTGCTTGTGTGGATATACGTAGTTATCCTTTGGTGGAAAGTGCCTCCATACTGGAGAAAGAATACATCTGCAAGATAGTCTGGAAACTCACAGCCAATACAACGCGAAAGTGCTGAGTAGCGGATTCCGCTTTGAAAAAGTTGACTAAAGGTCCTCATCGCAGTCCGCTTCGTGATGACGAATGAATTAGCGGCCCTCAGGCGGTACTTCAAAAACAGACGACCTCATCAGCAGCGCTGATCCAGGCAGAGAGCCCCCTCATAGAGCCTTTCTGGATCTCTGGGGATAACAAATCCACTCCCTGTGCTGCCAATGAGGTTCCGCAGCATTGCACTTGCAGCCCCAAGTCCAGCAATTCTCGCAATAAGGAGTGGGTACTGTCGGCGGCGCTGTCTAGTCCTTGCAGCAGCAGAACCCCTTGACCGGCGAGGAAGAGTCGGACCTCTTTGTTGTCTGCCAGCATGGCACCGGCAAGGCGCACCGCTGTGTCGGCACGAGGATTCTCCGGATCAGGTCCGGCATGCAGGATAATCAATGCAGTCGTCATGCTGCTCTCCAGTTTACGCAGTGCGGGGATGAGTTTCTTGTACCGCGAGGGCAATCCAAACGCCGGACAAGGCGACGATAGCAGCGGTCAACCAGATAGCGGGCAAGATTTTGTCACTCCATTGTGCAACCAGGCCGAGCAGGAGGCCGCCGATGGCGTAGCCGGTATCCCGCCAGTAGCGGTAGGTACCGAGGATTTTGCCCCGCTCAAGCGGCGGGGCGACATCGGACATGGCCGCGATCAGGTTCGGATAGAGCAGAGCCATGCCCAGCCCCATGAGTGCAGCGGTTGCCATCCATGCCGGGAAGTGGTCGACGAGTGCGGTGCCAGCAAGGCCTGCAGCAAGCAGGGCAAAGCCCAGCAACACCGGCGGCCTGCGACCAATACGGTCCGCCAGATGTCCAGTCCAGAACTGACAGAGCCCCCAAACCATGGCATACACCCCGGTGATCCAACCGATTCGAATGACACCGAGTCCATGGAAGTGGAAAAAGACGGGAAACAATACCCAGACCAAGGTATCGGCAATTTTGTTCGTCACCCCTCCCTGGCAAAGAGCTCGATACGTGGCATCGCCAAAGGAAACACGAAGAAAGGTCGCCCAAGTGCCAGCTTGCGGCGCGGTCGTCACCGTTCCGGCAGCTTGTTGGTTCTGGGCATGCTCGGCATGCACCCAATGAATGGTATCCTGTACGCGCAGAAGCAGAAGAAGCGCCAATGCAATGACCGCGAGGCCAAAGCCTAGCAAGGCCCAGCGGGGACCATAGAGCACGGCCAGATATCCCGTACCCAGTCCGGCGAGACCCACCGCAATATAGCCCACTGCCTCATTGATGCCGACGGCAAGGCCTCGTTGGCGGTTATTCGCCAGATCGATCTGGCTCGTCACGGTCATGGTCCAGGTGAAGGCTTGGTTGATGCCCAAGAACACGTTGGCAGCAATGATCCACCACCAGTTGGGGGCAAAGAAGATCAGCAGAGGAATCGGGATGCCTGCAATCCAACCAAGCAGTAGCACTTTCTTGCGGCCAACGCGATCGGAGAGCCCCCCTGCCATAAAATTTAAGGCCCCTTTGACCAAGCCGAAGGAAATCACAAAAGAGGCCAAGAAGAGAAATGCGTGGCTATCGATGCCAAAGCGATGACTCATGGCCGGAAGGACATTCCGCTCCATGCCGATGATCAGGCCAACAAAAAATACCTGGACTGTCTGCAGCAAAAACTGGCTACGATTGATACCAATCCCTCGGGTATAAATTTTCCTCGTCAGAGGCGAGGTGGCCATTACTTTTCCCCCTTGCGCAAAGGCACCACCGTACTCAGTGCCTCCTGCAGTTGGCTCGTGGTCTGCATTTGATCGAGGATGAGTTCGCGTACGATTTCACAGGTTTCGAGCACTTTTGGGCTCGTCAATCGGTAGTGGCAGAATGTCCCGCATTTATCGCAATGGACCAAGCCTCGCGCCTTGAGGACGCTCAGATGCTGAGAGACGTTGGCCTTGGACAACTTAGTCAGTTCTGCGATCTCGCCAGCGCTTTTTTGTCCCTCCCCCAAATAGTGGATCATCTCCAGGCGCTTGGGGTGTGCCAGCGCCGCGAATACTTCAGAAAACAGCGCATAGCGCACGGTATCGCTGCTCATGCTGCTTGCCCCAGGTTGATGGCGACGATACGCGCCATGTCTGCAGGTTTCGCGGGAATGTCCGCAGTGAGGGAACGGATGAATGTGGCTCGATCCATGCTGAGGTAGGGATCCCAGCGTTTTTCAAAACCGATGGTGGAGGAAGGTTTCCCGGACAGGCCAGCGCCGCAGACACTTCCCGCCGCATGACCAGGGAAGATCTCCAGGTCATCAGGTAGCGTGAGCAATTTTTGGTGCAGGCTCTCATACAGTTGACTGGCCATGTCCTCCGCTGTTCCCCCGAGATCGGGTCGGCCCACCCCACCGACGAAGAGGGTATCTCCAGTGAGGGCAAACCAGGGATCAGCGCTTCTTCGCCGGTCACTGACCAAGAGACAGAGGCTATCGAGGGTATGGCCAGGGGTATGCAAAACTTGGGTAACCACGTTCCCGGTTTCCAAAATCTCCCCATCTTTAAGCCCCTGAATAGGAAACCCTACCCGCGTCGCGTCGCTTTCGTGCATGCAATAGGGCGCATCCACCTGATCGGCCAGCACTCGACCGCCAGACAGGTGGTCCGCGTGGATATGGGTATCGATGACATAGCGGATGCGAACGGCCGCCTTTTGGGCTTCTTCCACAAACCAGGGCTCATCCCCGGCCACCACATCTACCGCTACGGCAAAGCCTTTGCCGCCACAGCCGTAAAAGTAAGACAACGTACCATCGGCGCTGCTGCGCTGCTTGAAAAACATGAAGCACCTCCAACTGATTCTGAAGTTAAGAAATCTTGCAATCAAAGCTAGTGAAGAATGGCTTCGTTGTCAAACCGGTCAGAGGGAGCTGTCAAGGCAAAGTAGAAATGTCCGGTTCTGGGCAAAATAGAGATGTCCGGTTGAGGGGAGATGTTTTGTCGCCCGGGGCAGGGGTTGCGAAGGCGCGTCGCCAAGGGTGATCAGGACCGGGACGCCATTTCTCTTTGAGCTGGCGTGTCGTGAGGATGGCATCCACCCGTGCATTGAGGGTCTTGTCATCGACGGCTGTAAAGACGTCCTGGGCGGGATCGAATACCTTGTAGGGCAGGATTTCTTGACCGGCAAGCAGCTCCACCCGCCCGTCGCCATACTCGACCACCGTAATTCTCTTCCCCCGCAGGGCATAACGGGGCGCGCCGTTCGTTTGCACGATGTAGCGTTGCCGTCGGAAAGACAGCACTAGATCTTTGGATAGGGTGCGGGGGTGTTGGATGGCACAAATGCGGGCGAGTTCGCTGGCCTCGCCTTCATAGGATTGGTGGGCATCTGCCGGATCAAGCGGCGCGACGGCGAAGCGGGCATTGTGCTCGGGCAGATAACCCGTCAGGAAGACATTGGCGGCTTCGATATCGGCAATGTCCGCAAGACGCATGGCTTTGACGAGACGATCCTGCAGGGTCTGGAAGAGCCGCTCCACCCGCCCCTTGGCCTGTGGGGTCAAAGCCTGGATCGTCTCAATGCCCAGACTGGCTGTGGCACGTTGGAACTGGGTGGGCTTGCCATCTTCTGGGTTGTGCTTGGTAAAAATGCCATGCCGGTCACTGTAGAGCGCCACCGGGCAGCCGTAGGTTGTCACGTAAGCCTTGAGCACATCTAGGTAGGCCTGTGTGCTCTCCACCGGCACGAAGCGGGCAAACATCACCTGGCTGGTGGCGTCGTCGATGAAGGCGATCAGGCAACAGCGCGGCCCCCGACCTTCGAACCAGTCATGGGGGCTGCCATCGATCTGGACCAGCTCACCGCGCCGCACCCGGCGGGGCCTCGGCGGGTGTAGACGGAGTGAGCGTTTTTGTCTGGCCTTCCATAAGCCTGCCTCGACCATCCAGCCGCGCAACGTCTCCTTGGAGACCCGCAAGCCTTCCCCACGCAAATACTCCACCGCCAAGGTCGGACCAAAGTCCGCATAGCGCTCTTGCACCCGCGCTAGGATCGTTTCCTGGACTGCCGGCGCAAGGCGCCGATTGGAGGGCTTCCCCCGTCGCCGACTGATGAGCCCTGCCGCACCCTCGCACTCATAGCGCCTCATCAGTCTTCTGACCTGCCGATCCGTCAGCCCCAACCTCATCGCCGCCTGCTTCTGATCAAGATCCCCAGCGAGTACCCGCTCAAGCACCTTCAGCCGTTCCAGCTCTCGCTCGTTCATCTCGATCCGCTTCTCCATCCAAGTCTCCACTTCCAAACTCTGAAACGGACATTTCTATCTTGCCGAGAGCGGACATTACTAATTTGCTTCTACAACCGGTCAGAGGGAGCGGTGGGACGTGACTTATCGACACCTAACCAGTAATGTAATTCTGGCGAATTTTCATGGACCGGTCATGAAACGCGGAGAAAGCGACAGCATTCAGGTATAGCTTACCAAAATGCCACTGTACCCAATGCCAGTGGCACCAATTTTTGGGTCCACCAAAATCACGATCACAGGCAAAGGAACTGCTCCAGCAAGAGTGTTACGTCATGGTTCGCACGCGACTACTGTGCAAAAAAGAACAAATAACAAAGAGCTATGGCCACATTTAGGCCAAAGCCATTGGATCAAACAGGGGAATGGCTCGCGAGTTCTCTATGTTATTTTTGATCCCAATTGACCCTACTGTCACGCCCTCATTTCACAGCTACAACCACTTGTCGGAGAGATGAGCTTGCAGATACGTTACATTGTTGTTGGGTATTTAGCCCCCAGCAGTGCAGGTAAGGCAGCGTTCATACTTCAGGCGAAAGAACCCCCCGCAGCAATTCTAAAGAATGAAAAAGACTTCTCCATGAAACATTTTGGTGGCGTGCCGAAAGCCGTAATATCGCCACAAACGTAACCGGTCTCCCCGCGGCGTTCTTTATGCGGGCTTGCGGACGTGATACAGCGGAGAACGCAGGGGGTTGGCGGCGAAGTGCTCTTTCCAGAGTCTTGGGGTGAGCTGCGCCACGTCCTTGGCGGGGTGGGTGGCCACCCGTTGCAGGACATCGACGAGGTAGTCGTACGGGTCCACCCCCTGAAGCCGGCAGGTACTGAGCAGGCTCTGGATGATCCCGAGATACTCGGCGCCCAACTCGGTCCAGCAAAAGAGCCAGTTCTTCCGGCCCAGGGGAATCGGTCGGATCTGTCGTTCGATGTGGTTGCTGTCTATGGGTACGTCGGGATCTTCCAGAAAGACTTGGAGCGGACCTTTGCGGCTATGGACATAGGCCAAGGCCTTGGTGAAGAGGTTGCTCGGTAGCAGGGCGATGTCCTGGAGCTGTTGCTCTACCCAGTGGAAGAAGGCTGTCACCAGCGGCAGGGTATGTCGTCTGCGGTATTCCCGCTTGGCCGTAACCGGTCTCCCCGCGGCGTTCTTTATGCGGGCTTGCGGACGTGATACAGCGGAGAACGCAGGGGGTTGGCGGCGAAGTGCTCTTTCCAGAGTCTTGGGGTGAGCTGCGCCACGTCCTTGGCGGGGTGGGTGGCCACCCGTTGCAGGACATCGACGAGGTAGTCGTACGGGTCCACCCCCTGAAGCCGGCAGGTACTGAGCAGGCTCTGGATGATCCCGAGATACTCGGCGCCCAACTCGGTCCAGCAAAAGAGCCAGTTCTTCCGGCCCAGGGGAATCGGTCGGATCTGTCGTTCGATGTGGTTGCTGTCTATGGGTACGTCGGGATCTTCCAGAAAGACTTGGAGCGGACCTTTGCGGCCATGGACATAGGCCAAGGCCTTGGTGAAGAGGTTGCTCGGTAGCAGGGCGATGTCCTGGAGCTGTTGCTCTACCCAGTGGAAGAAGGCTGTCACCAGCGGCAGGGTATGTCGTCTGCGGTATTCCCGCTTGGCCTGCCCGGTGAGTTGTTTCTCCTGGATTTCTTCCTCGATGCGATAGAACTCCCGGATCTGCCGGAGGGCTTCGGCCACCCGCTCGGGCTCATGGGCCTCGGCCTTGACGAATTCTCTGCGGCTATGCGCCCAGCACTGGGCATGGACTAGCCCTTCGTTCTCTTTCTGGAACCGGGCATAGGCGGCATAGCCATCGCTCAGGAGTACGGTGCCCGGCGGCAGCTTGCCGAGTAGCTCTTCGATGTGGACCGTGCCCCGGGTGGCGGCATAGGGAAAGCAGATCTCCTGGGCATCGCCAAAGACGGGCCAGAAATACCCTCGGTGCATCTTGCCCTTCCCTGACAATCCGGCCTTGATGGGGGTTTCATCCATGGTCAGCACCCGCGATTGGCGAATGCTCTCGAACTGCGCCGCATAAATCGGTGCAAGCAGGAAGATGGAGCGTTGCACCAAGTCCGTGAGCCAGGAGCGGCTCACCCGCAGCCCCTGCTGGGTCATGCGCTGATGTTGCCGATACAAGGGCAGATGGTAGAGGAATTTGTCGATCAGGATTCCCGCCAGGAGACTGACGTCAGCCCGACCACCCTCCAAGACCGCGGCAGGCGCCGGGGCCTGGGTGATCTTTCCGGAGTCGCGCAGTTTCACTACGGGCCGCTCGTATTTGAGAACTACATAGCTGGCGGGCTCTTGGGCCAAGCGATAGCTGATCTTGGTGTCGATGATCTCATAGGCCGAAGGGTCCAGCCCCTGGGTCTCGGGAGCCGGCAGCACGATGGTTTCGACCGGCAGGCGCGATTCGTCGAAGAAGGGCAGGCTCTCTGCCTTCTCCTCGGGGCGCTTGGCCACCGTGCGGGTATGGGCAGCGACGGTACGGGTAGGAACCGGCTGTTTTTCCTGCGCCTCGAAGATCTCGCCGAGACTGAGCTGCTCTATGGGAGGAGGCGGAAGACGGCGCTCGCTCTTGGGTCCGAAGAGCTGGCGGCGAAACCAATCCAGCTGGGCTTGAAGACCTTGGATCTGTGCCTGAAATTCTTCCCGCAGGGACTGGTTGAGGAGCACCTGCAATTGCCAAGCGGCGAGGGCTTCGGGGTAGTTGCGTGGGAGCGAGGAAGTCTCTGTTTCCATTGCAGAATCATAGCGCTAACTCCCAGTTTCCGCCAGTTTTTCGGGGACTTGGCGCTGATAGCGACGGCGTGTTTTGGCCACTTCGAGGCCCTCGAGCAGGAGTTTCAAACCGGTCCAATCCAACTCCCCCGCTGGAGGTCGCTGCCAGCTCCAGAATTGGCCGCGCTCCAGGCGCTTGGCCCAGAGGCAATACCCTGTGCGATCCCAGTAGATCACCTTCATCTGCGTGGCGCGGCGGTTCACGAAGACGAAACAGTGCCCAGACAAGGGATCCTGCCCCAGGAACTGCCGCACCAAAGCCGACAGCCCGTCAAAAGACTTGCGCATGTCTACCGGTACCCGGCAGACGAAGACCCGGATGCGCCCCTCGGGAAAAAACATCTCAGCCGCGGCGAATGGTAAGGGTGCAGCCGGCGCCCAAGTCCAGACGAATCTCCAAGGAAGAAATCCCTGTCTCCCGCTCGCTTGGCAATCCCAGCTTCAGGAACTCGGGCAAGGGGGCAACGCTGGAAGATGCCGCCGTCTTTTGGCTGGCCCCACCCCGCAGCCGCTGCCGCCAGTAGTAAAATTGCGAAAGAACCAGACCCTGCCCTTGGCAAAACTGCGGCGTTGACAGCCCGCTGGTCTCTTGTGCCGTCACCATCTCCTGCCAATACCGCGTCTTTTCTTCCGAGCTGCGCATGATCTTACTTCTCCAAGCGTCCCAAGGAGCCATCATGCTGGCAACACAATACCCTCAACGAAAGAACGCCGCGGAGCGATCGCTTACCCACAAACAAAGATCATTCTCCATCGGGACATGATTCTACTGCGAACTACTGGATATACCGTTGTTCCCGCAGAAATTTACAAAGACAGTTCTGGGAAAGTTGTAATTCATCATGGAACATACAATCCCTTTGACCTGGAATCTGTGTTAGAGGGAATCAACAAGTGAAAATCTTTTAGTTGATATTTTCATTTTTAAAGTAGCTCCCGCCACCAGAAGACCAGAACTACGGCTTTACATAATTGAATCCATGCGATTCTAGCTGCATGATTCTCACAATTCCCGCGGGTACGATTACGGCAGAAGGAACTAGTTTCGGCATGTGCCCAAGCTTCTTTTTGAATTGCAGCATGGTATTGTGGCAGGCATCGAACTCAACTCCCTCGGAATTCAACGCAGCAATCCTCTGCTTCATTGGGCTATTGGCTAGAAGAAATTTCAATCCTGGACCAAAAGCCACAATCACCACTTGTACCTTTTCTTGCCCGAAGTAGTTCAGGATGTTTTGGCTGGTATTCAGTACAAGATCCCAGCGTGCCGGGTTATCCTGACTTACTTGCACCACTAATTTTCGATTCGCAAATGGATGGTCGTGAATAAAAGCTGGATGATCAAAATGAAAATCATTGAGCATAGACACATTGGCAAAGGCAGACGCCATGCCAACTGTCAAAACCACCAATCCAAAAGAAGCATATTTTACGATGTTTTTCAATAAAGACTGCATCTGTACTGGTCTCCTCGTCTCAGAAACTGATCATGGCCTGCAGGGCAAACTCATTGTCTGTTGCCGCACTCACTGCCGCACCTGGGCTATTTGCTGCTACCCCGGGGGCTTGGAGAGTACGGAAATAGTATCCTGCCATCAGCTTAGTGATCGGCGTAAAGTGGTACTGCAAGGCTAGTGCCCAAGTCTTAAAGATTCGTTCCTGGCCAACGGATGCTAGATTGGGGAGCCGGTTGTAGTAATCATAACGAACATCTGCTTCAATACGTTTGGTGAGGAACAAGCCACCCTCTACATAGTAGCCGTATGCCGAATTGTTGATATTTGGGTAGAGTTGATCGTTGTATAGTGCTGGTTGCAAGCCAAACTGTTGACTGAAGGCTGCGGGGGCAGAGATCCAGCCATTCCCTCGCATGTACTCAAACTTGAGGCGTCGTCCCCAAGGTTTCATATAGCCCTGCAGGTATTGGAAGCCCGCGCCTTCTCTCTGCATAGTGTAGGAATGTCCAAGGTAGTCCGGTTGCGCATTTTGATACCAGGCCCAGGCGGTGAGATCGCTTCGGAAGGGCCCGTGCCCGCCAAAAATATAGGAGCCCTGCACGCGCGCTGCGTAGAGAGGACTGTTAGATAGGTTCCCTGCAGACACACTGCCATACATCCCTATCATGGCTCCATAAGCGAATTGCCAGTGGCCCCAGGTCTTCCAGTCAAAAAATTGAACGCCCGGATACCGGAATGCATTGGCACCAAGAGCTTCTGTAGATGGCACGAGCACGGAACCGCTTGGGCCCGCTGCGTAAGGTGTGGAAGGTCGCGCGGCATAAAGGGGTTGCAACATCAACTGATTGATGACGGTGGGAAAGACGACGTAGTTGTAGCTCATGTATCCATTCATGGCATCTTCAGCGCTGGGTGCACGAATAATTCCCGCTTCTACCCGCACCCACGGGATGTAACCACTGAAGGTAAAATGGCCGTCCTGCAGCTGAGGAAGGTATTGACCTCGAACATTGGTGGCTGCGTTATTGCCAAATTCACCCGCGAAAAAATAGGAGATATGAGGATTGATCCATCCACGGATCATCAGACGGGCCCTTTGAATAATGCCGGTGGTACTCTGAGAAAAATTAGGCCCAACCAAATTATCATGAGGCACAGCCGAAATATAGCGTTTCAGTGCTGGGTTGTAGATTTCTGCCGAGGTGCCTGCCATGGCAAAAACGCTGGGCTCGATAAATCCCGAGATCAGTGGAACATTTTTCGTATTCGTGTCTTGCAGCTTGAACCAGTTTGCAGCGGATGCAGGGCCGGCATAAACCGCCATTGACCCTATAGCTAATAAAAGATAAAGCCGACGTTTGCTTGGTGCAGGAAACCCCATCATATCACCCCTTTGGACTTGTGTTTGTTGGGGCGATGTGGAAGCATTATCTGTGCCATTAGATTTTTGGGACTCTGCCAATCATTTTTGCGCCGAATCGCACCTTGGTGAGCGATACTGGTGTCCCTCTAGGAACTATGGCGTATGTGTGTTTTCTAATATACTGAAATATTGGAGGTATTCAAGTGAACAATTTTGCAAGGGGTGTTACCAGCATTCTAGGTGCATTATTCCTAGCATCCTCGGCCAGCGCCGCCAATTTCTATGTGGAAACGGTTCCTGCTCCGATTAGCAGGGTAGCCCCTGAGGTTGCACAAGCGCTCGCCACTCACCACTTCAAGGTGGTCTTGCACCTCGATATTTTGAAGCGGATTGAGGCAAAGGAGAAAGTACTTCATCTGCCCGACCTGAACCGAGGAAAATTCACGGATGTCCAGGCTTTCGTTTTTTGTAATCCAATATTCTTTAGTCGGTTACTAAACAGTCATTGGAAGTCTGCATCTGTTTGCCCGTTAGACCTGACGGTCTACGGCAAGGATGGATCAACAACCATCGTGTATCCAGAACGTACTGCATATACTCAAAACACACCGGCTAACGAAACGGCAAAGCAGATTGATACGGCGGTTGTATCTGCCCTCAAAAGCATCCCCGGAGCCAAATAATCGCTAGGAGCAGGGCCGTATGCTTGGCGCCAGGTTAGAATTTCTGGCGCCAAGCAACTGCCAGAGCTGGTCAGTCATAGCTTCAACTGCTCAGTATACTGGTACCAACGCGTACCCCTTTTCCTGATAGGCAATCACGGAGATGAAGCCGCTTTCCACCGGATGAACCGCAGGTATCACCATGGAGGGATGCACATCCATGCCATGCAGGGCAACGCCACAGGCCTGAAACTGAATGCCTTGTGTGGTGAGCTTATCAATCTCGTGCTGGATGCCCGCCACAGCCCGTTCTTCGGTACAGGGGATACCCCGGCGGTCTTTGGTCAGGAATGCCACATCAGGACCAATGAACACCACGATGAAATGTGGCGTGACCTTTTGTGCCAAAAGTTGATGGCGTGTCAGCCCAATGACCTTCACCAAGTGTTCAACCGCGTTGGGGTTTTTGACATTCACCAGAAACACGGCCTTTGCCGTGTGCAAGCCAGATAGGGCCTGAGCGTCGGTCAATGGAGCGGCCTCTGCACAGGAAAAAAAGATACCCAGTGATATCACCGCAAGAAATACGAAAAAATGACGTTTCATGATTCACCTCTTAGTGATGCCATCCACCATTCCATCTGCCACCACCATGCCAATAGCCCTGCCATCCTCCGTGAGCCCAAGGTGGTGGCCCTCTTCGCGGCCACGGAGGGGGACCATAAGCTACTGGAGGCGGCGCGTAGTACGCCACAGGAGGCGGGGCATAGTAAACGACGGGTGGAGGAGGAGCGTAGTACACCGGAGGAGGCGCATAATACGCGGGTGGTCCCACCTGCACGCTCAGCCCAGGAACTGCAAGCCCCACGGAAACGTCAGCTTGTGCTATTGGCACTGTGGCCACCAGCCCGGCAAAGATAAGCGTGCCAGCTGTAGTCAGAAATACTCTACGTGGCTGCATGGCCATTCTCCTGCCCCGAGACTAGGAGTAATAATCAACGTTAGATTTCTCAAGGTGGTCCTCCGGGACCGCCTCTCGGCCCAGGCCCTCCCGGTTGTTGGTGGTTCTGCGGACCTCTATTCGGCCCCTGTTGTGGCCCTCCGCCGTGCTGCGGGCCTGGCCCACCTCTTTGATAGGGTTGTTGTGGCTGTCCTTGGAAGCCTTGCGGCCCTCTCTGCGGCGGGCCCTGGTGCTGGAACTTTGGTCCGCCTGGATGATCATACCTCGGTCCGCCGTTCATGGGCTGCGGAGGGCCACCTGCAGGGCCATGTTGGAAGTTCTGGGGACCATAATGGCCTGGCATTTGGGGCTGAGGCCCCTGTTGCTGAAACTGAGGCCCTCTCGGTTGAAAATGTCCTGGAGGTCCAGGAGGTAGAGGTCTCGGAGCCCCTGGAGGCGCTGGAGGTGGTTGCCTTACCCCCATGTAATGGAAAAAGTTTCCTGGAGGCGGTGGAGGTGACGCCCCATAGGGTGGCCTGGGAGGAGGTGGAGCACCCGGAGGTAAAGGGGGTGGTGGGGATGGGTAGTACTGGTAATACGTTTGGGGGTAGTAGTACCACATGATGTACTGAGCGTAGAGGGGCTGGCTATAGTAGCTGCCATAGTTGGAAGGCACCTGAAAGTACCCGTACTGTTGGGGCCAATCACTGCTGAGATAAATTTCACCTTCGTAAGGCTGAGGATAATAACCATAACCGCTCTGGTAATAACCACCATAGGGTTGATATGTGCAGCCAGACAACAACAGCCCAACTCCAGCAGCCACAAAAAACGCGCTAGTTCTCATGATCGTCTCATAGGCCTATTTAGCTTCAGGCTAATGTTCAATTCCCATTGAGCCCGTTTTCAATGTGTGGTATCGCAGCTCCAACACCTGCGCCCACGGCAGGGTTTCCGGCAGCCACCGTGCCTAGAACACGAATCGTCAATGGCTTTCTGTTACTACAGACCTTGCTCGTCATTAGACCACCTCTTTGCCAAAGTGTAGACCACGCTGTAGCGTAGGGACGAAGAAAAGAAAGAAGAGCTACTGAGGGGCGCATCCGCTACCTTCGTCGATCAACGAGGAGTTGAGACCGTGCTGTGCTACTTTTCCTTCATCGGACAAGTTTTGATGCCCAAAAGACTGTAGGCCGGGCAGATGCCCACAATCCCCGTAACCAAGGGCAGCAAGCCAATCCAGCCCCAAGGAGTTTTGGGACCCACGAAGACCAGAGCCACAAGAATGATGCCAACAACCACGCGAATGCCGCGATCCACACTGCCTTCATTGATAGTCATTTTCGGTCCTCCCGTCGCTAAGCAGGCTTTGATTGTGGTCAGCGGTGAAGCAATTCGTGTTGGCCACAGTGTCCGGTTTTTACTGGCTAGGAAAAACTCCCCCATCACCGACCGCTTCTTCTTCAATGACCTCTCAAAGGAACCATTACTGCGCCCCTCTTGAGCCGCTAGTTCCAAGGCTTGGTCCTCTGAAGGAGAGGAGCTTCCCTAGCTAAGGAGCTTGCTCCAGCACTTCTTCCTTGTCTACTCCTTCCCCGAGGATTGTAGAAGCAAATTAGTAATGTCCGCTCTCGGCAAGATAGAAATGTCCGTTTCAGAGTTTGGAAGTGGAGACTTGGATGGAGAAGCGGATCGAGATGAACGAGCGAGAGCTGGAACGGCTGAAGGTGCTTGAGCGGGTACTCGCTGGGGATCTTGATCAGAAGCAGGCGGCGATGAGGTTGGGGCTGACGGATCGGCAGGTCAGAAGACTGATGAGGCGCTATGAGTGCGAGGGTGCGGCAGGGCTCATCAGTCGGCGACGGGGGAAGCCCTCCAATCGGCGCCTTGCGCCGGCGGTCAAGGAAACGATCCTAGCGCGGGTGCCAGAGCGCTACGCGGACTTTGGTCCGACGTTGGCGGTGGAGTATTTGCGTGGGGAAGGCTTGCGGGTCTCCAAGGAGACGTTGCGCGGCTGGATGGTCGAGGCAGGCTTATGGAAGGCCAGACAAAAGCGCTCACTCCGTCTGCATCCGCCGAGGCCCCGCCGGGTGCGGCGCGGTGAGCTGATCCAGATCGATGGCAGCCCCCATGACTGGTTTGAAGGTCGGGGGCCGCGCTGTTGCCTGATCGCCTTCATCGACGACGCCACCAGCCAGGTGACGTTTGCCCGCTTCGTGCCGGTGGAGAGCACACAGGCCTACCTAGATGTGCTCAAGGCTTACGTGACGACCTACGGCTGCCCGGCGGCGCTCTACAGCGACCGGCATGGCATTTTTACCAAGCACGATCCGGAAGATGGCAAGCCCACCCAGTTCCAACGTGCCACAGCCAGCCTGGGCATGGAGACGATCCAGGCTTTGACCCCACAGGCCAAGGGGCGGGTGGAGCGGCTCTTCCAGACCCTGCAGGATCGCCTCGTCAAAGCCATGCGTCTTGCGGACATTGCCGATATCGAAGCCGCCAATGTCTTCCTGACGGGTTATTTGCCCGAGCACAATGCCCGCTTCGCCGTCGCGCCGCTTGATCCGGCAGATGCCCACCAGTCCTATGAAGGCGAGGCCAGCGAACTCGCCCGCATTTGTGCCATCCAACACACCCGCACCCTGTCCAAAGACCTGGTGCTGTCTTTCCGACGGCAACGCTACATCGTGCAAACGAACGGCGCACCCCGTTATGCCCTGCGGGGGAAGAGAATCACGGTGGTCGAGTATGGCGACGGGCGGGTGGAACTGCTTGCCGGTCAAGAAATCCTGCCCTACAAGGTATTCGATCCCGCCCAGGACGTCTTCACAGCCGTCGATGACAAGACCCTCAATGCACGGGTGGATGCCATCCTCAAGACACGCCAGCCCAAAGAGAAAGGGCGGCCCGGTCCCGATCACCCTTGGCGACGCGCCTTCGCAACCCCTCCCACGGACGACAAAACATCTCCCCTCAACCGGACATCTCTATTTTGCCCAGAACCGGACATTTCTACTTTGCCTTGACACTCCTTCCCCGAGGATCAATGTCATCAACCGAGTGGCCAGTGCAAGGCTGGAGGATGGCAGCTATAGCCCTCCTGACAGTTCTTTTTGCCCAAGACTGGGAACAACCAGTCAAAAATTTATAGAATTCAATAGAGCTGGGGCCAATAAAAATTGGCATAAACTTTAGAATATTAGCACAAAGTGATCAAACTGTGTAGCAGGCGGCCCCGTGGTGAGGCCAGCGTAAACCACTAGCCGTTACCAGCTGCTATGAGCCGGCGGAACAGTTTCATTGTTAGCATAGTACGCCAATTTCGGCGTTGCTGCCCACCACGTGCCACCAAAGAGCCCGTTTCCCAACGCCTCGCCCGCCCTTGTATCCGGTGCGTAGTAGTAGAGAGGATGGCCGTTATAATCTACTTGCAGTCCATTTGGTCCTTTCACCGATGAGAAAACGCCAGGGATCCCCGTCACATGCCTTGCGACCTGAGCTCTTGAAAGTAATGGGGGCCAAAGACTGGCACAGGAGCCAGAGCACGTGGCTACGCCTCGTGTATCGTGCGTGAAGTAATATAGGGTTTTTCCATTCGTACCTGCGAGCACCTCCGTCGTACGCCCGGCGACTTTGGCCTTATGCAGCTGCACCGGAACGGGCGATGGAGTTGCCTCTGCTCCTAGCGAGAAAAGCATCCCAGAAACAAACATCGTGAAGGCAAAGGCGCGAGAATATGGAATCATGTCACTCTCCTTTCCTGATATGTCGTTCCTTAATGCTAGTACAAAGTTCCAGAAAATGATTCGGCGACAGCTCCTGCCTAAATTGATATAAGCCCCAACAACCTGCTGCGAAAGAAACAGTTACATTCGCAAGCCAGAAAGTGTGGGCGTCCGGATCAACATGGCCAGCACGCCAGTCAAGGCATCATCGAGCGCCATCCTGAAAAGGTGGGAGGCACACCCAGAATGACAGAGTCTGGCGGGCATGGCGCCAAGGGGCTATCCCCTGCGCCATCGCGCCGGCGCGTAATGGCGAAAGACCAGCCTGTTCAACTGCTGCCTTCCCTCATATCCAGGTCCATAACAACTTCCCAATGATGACGGGAAGGGCTATGGCGCCCACATAACGTCTAACAATTCGACCCTCTTCATTGACCAGCAAGCTTGTAGGTGTGAGCACAACTCCGCCCAAATTCCGAGTCGCGCCCTGTCCGCCAGCCAGAGACTCCGGTTAGTTGATTCCCAGCTCCCGCATCCACGCACGCACGGCGCTGGGTGTGCTACCATTCACGGCAATGCCGATGATAGCGAAGTCTCTCCCGCCGAACCAATGCTGGAGTTGGACCAATGCCGGGGTCTCTGCCAAACACGCCGGGCAGTCGGGTGCCCAAAAATTGATCAGCTCCATTTTCTTCGGCACCACTGGCAGTTCTACGACGCCCCCGCCGCGCAGACGCTGGACGGACAAACCCGGCAATTGTTGCGGCACCGACATGTCTGCGGCACTGCCACGCCACTGCGTAAACAGATAGACCGCAATAAGTAGTGCGATCCAGATCGCAGACTCCAGCCAAAAACGTCTGGTTTTTAGAAATGCCAGCATTGCCTGCCTCGCTCAGCGCCGCAAAAAACGGTAGAGCCGGTCCAACAAGCATCCACGATGGCTATCTATCACAAGCAGATAGCCACTACCCCGTTCCCATCTCATGGCGGACTTACTTTATCCCCCTTTAGATGCTCTAACTGCCTCTGCGTGGAGATGAATCTTCCCCTGGTTCTGCAAATGTGCCAGTAATGCCGTCACACTTGCTGGGCGCAAGGAAAGTGCCTCGGCCAAGGTTTCAGGGTCTTGACTACCGCCTTGCTCGACCAGCTCGAGAACTTCATCCTCCCGGGTTGCAAGCCACTCCTCGAAGAGTTGGTGCAGTTCTGGTTGGGCATAGGCCGCAAGGGAAGTCGTGCGGTGCATGGTTTCCAGCATTTCCGAGCACATCGCCATGCACGTTCCCATCATCTGCTGCATGGGATTGCCGCCTTCCGTAGATTCTCCCTTTTGGCCCATCATCTTCTGCATCATTGCCATGGGGCTACCACCTTCTCCCATCATTTTTTTCATCATGCCCATACCCATCTCCATGGGATTGCCCCCTCCTGATTTCGGAGAACCACCGGTTCCCTGATCGCCGGATGTTTGCCCTTCTGTTGTTTCGGTATCCATTGCAACTCTCCTATTTGGCTGGTTAAGGAATCGCCGAGTAGTGGTACTTTCTGCTGTTTCCGCTACTCGGAGCGTTGGAAGATTGCACCATAGTGGTACGGCGGAAGTTCGACGACGCGGAGCAAGCGTAAGTCGGCAGGTTCGACAACAGAGCGCACTTGCTCAGGCGTCATTCGCAGTTCTGTACGTGGCCCACGAGGCTGCCCGAGAACCGGCGTTTCCTCTCGCGGGCGGGCATGCCAGTTGACGATGGCAAACAGTCCTCCGGGATTCAGCGCGCCCGCCACTTCTTGCGCAAGCGCGGTCTGGCGCGGCACGCCATGGAAGGTATTCGCCATGAGGCAATAGTCCACCGGCTCGGTAAGCAGGTGTCGGAGATCCATGGCGTCGCCTTGGAGAAAGGTGCAGTTTCCAACTTCCGAACAAACGGTGCTGGCTTGCTTCAGCATCTGCTCATCCAGATCGAGGCCAATGACCTTACCCGTTGCGACTGTCTGCGCGAGCGGCAGGGTGAAATATCCATCCCCGCAGCAGAGGTCCAGCACCGACATGCCAGCCTCAACGCCGAGACTCTTGATGACCCCTTTAGGGTCAGGCCAAAGAGCTTGCCACCAGTCAGGATCCGGCATGACCGTAGCTCGGAAAAATGCCGCTTGCTCTTTCGCATCCATCCCTACTCCTTTCGCACTATTCCAAATCCTCGCGCATCTGCTGGTATTCTTCGCGGGTGATCTCCCCTTTGGCATAGCGCCGATCCAAGACTTCCCGCGGGGTTTCTCCCGTCCTGGGCGTTTTGTGCGAACCACCGCACACGGGACCGCCGCCCATGCCCCCGCGCATCATGAAGACCAGGAAAACCAGTATCAGCACCAGAAAAAACAGCGGGAAAAGCCACATCCAGGGCATTCCCCAACCCCACCCATTCTCTACCCACATGATTTCGCACTCCTCTCGTCTCGTTGATCACTTACGTCACCCTGAGAAATGCTCGTAGGGCTGTGCTCTTCTGCCCAGCACTGCAATGATCGTAAGATCTGCAACAACTCAGGATCGGGAAGGCAATAGTAGATAAAGGCTCCCTGGCGTTCGGCGCGCACCAGACCCGCTTCCCGCAATATGCGCAAATGGAAAGAGACGTTGGTCTGTGGCAGCCCCGTACTGCGGATGATATCTGTCACCGGCCGACATTCCGTTCCCAGCGTGCAAAGAATGCGCAGTCGGTTTGGTTCCGCGAGAGCCTTAAAGATAGGCTCTAACAGGGTAGCGGAAGGGGTTTGCGATGCCACGACGTCCACCTCTTTGACATGAGCCGTAATTTATATGTATCGTTGCTGATATTGATTCTGTCCGTCACCTTTGTCAATAGCGCATTCCAGGACGGTCTTCCCTTTCTTAGGACTCACTATGCTGAACTTGATCCACTTCGACTTTTGTCCTTTCTGCCAACGAGTACGTTTGGCGCTGGGTTATAAGCGGTTGCCCTGCAGCGTGACGCCTGCTCGGTTCTATGGTCCCCAGCACTTTCTTGCCATTAGTGGTTTCGAGCGCTTGCCCGTCGTGGTCTATCCTGACGGAACCCGCCAAGGGGAATCGCTGGAAATCATCGCCGAACTGGACCGTCGGTACCCGGCAACCCCACGGCTCCAAGAGGGAGTCATTACCCCAACGCAGTTGGAGGATGTGCTGGCCTGGCGTAAGCGTATCAGTGACGCGCTATTCCGGCTCATTGCGCCAACCTTGCCGCAGTATCCCAGTCTCGGCGACGATCCCCGTGCCATGCGCTACTACCGGGAACGGATGGAAAGCTGGTTGGGAGACACCTTGGAAGGACTTGCAGCCCGCCGTCACGAGTGGTACGCAATGCTCCTGCCAGAGCTCGGCAGGATCAGCGAACGTGTTTGCAAGCAGGAGTTCTATGGAGAAACATTCTCTATTGCAGACACCCTGATCACCGGCGACTTGACCGGGCTGCGTCTCTTGGCGGACATCAAGCTCCCGCCGGAGCTAACTGCCTACTTTGAGCGCGTGGAAGAGGCGACGGGGGTAGGGCTTTTGCCAACATTCTAAAAAGCATCTCCGTTTCCTTTGTTCCAGTCGGGCCATTCGAAGCAACTGGCTCTACAGAGAGTTACTACAAGTCCTCCCAATGGCAGAGTGGATGGCAAAAGTGTTTCAACAATACGCACCATGAAATTTCCAGAATAGAGGAATATGCCGGTGTGTACTGCTGCTCGGAACATATGTTCTCGGCATTCGCCCACGTACAAGAGCAAATTCTCGGTGGAATATTGATTATGGCCAGCGGGACATTGGTACTCGTTAGTCTGTGTATCCCAAGTGAAGTCCTTCCGAGAGAAGGTTCCGTCCTCGCTCCGATTTATCCCAAACCGACACATGGGGCTCAATCTGCTTCTCCTCTACCAGCCACGCTAGCATAGGCGCCGCACCATACGCCGTGTCGCCGAGCAGACGTTGGGGCGTTATCGCAAACCGCTCCTCGACGCGCTCGATCATCAGCCGGGTAGATGCCACCTCAGCGCTGCGATAGGCGGGAGTTGCCTCGACTATTGCGCCAGGCAAAGTACAGCAAGGGGATCGCCCAGAGGGCCGAAAAGCGGTAGATCTGGTCAAGGGGAATCCAGTTTTGCAGGGGTCCCAGGCCGGTAGACCCAATCCCCTCACCAATCATCAAGGCACCTACCAGCAGACCCGCCATCTGGGTTCCCTCTTTCGGGTGCGCCTGAATTCCGTACGACATGCTGTACGGGTAGTAAATCCCGCAGGCAGCCCCGGCGAGGGCATAGGCGAGGATCAAATCGCTGCCGCTATGCAAGGCAGGTATCCACAAAAAGCAGGCCGCCATACCGATGGGCGCTAACAAAAATACCGGGCGCTGCAGCCATGTTGCGGGGATGGCGCCGAGCACAAATCGGGCGACGGTCATTCCTCCCCAGAACAGCGATAGGGCCAGGGCCCCGGTCGTTGCCGAAAGGTGCTGATCGACACTCACCAGCACATTGGCCCAACTGCCAAAACTCCCCTCACAGATGGCATAGATCACTACGCCGACGAAAAAAGGCCACATAGAACGGCGCCAGGCACGAATCCCGCCCAGCTCTTGCCGATCGGCCTTGCTTTCGTCGGGTAGCGCCAGTGCCTGCAAACCCAGCCAGAGCAGCACCAGCAAAGCGGGCCACAAGACCCAGGCGCCCCAGGCCGTAGCCAGATGCAGAGCCATAGGAGAGACCGCTGTTGCCCCACCAATGACGGCGTTCAGCAGGGTTACCGCAGCCGCCGCCGCACCGGAAAAGAGCAGGGAGACGGCACGATTGATGGCGGCATTGGTAAGCCCAAAGCCGATTCCCAGTAACAGGGTTTCCGCCAACAAGATCCAGATCAGGGCGCTACCTGTGACAAAAAACGCGAGGACGAGGCAGGCCATGGCAAAGGCATTGACCAGAGCACCGACACGAAACAGACCACGCGCCCCAAGACGCCGATGTACGGCTCCGGCGCTTAGCGCCGCCAGGATGGCGCCAATGATCTCCGGAAAATACAGCATGCCATAGCTGCCGTTGCTCAGGTCATAGGGAGCGTTGTGGAGGATTCTGCCGAGGGCGGGGATCAGCACGAAGGCGGCACCCTGTAGGAAGCCAGCACTGAAAACGGCAATGGTTCCCCGTTGCATCTCAGTCTTCCCGGAAGCGCTGGCGCAGATGCTTGGCTACGCGCAGGGCATTCGCCATGATGGTCAAAGAGGGGTTCACGGCGCTTATGGAGGGCATGAAGCTGCCATCCACCACGTAGAGGTTGTCGAGATCGTGCGCCTTGCAAAAGGGATCGAGGACGTCCTCCCCTGGGTCCTCCCCAAAGCGACAGGTTCCCACCTGATGGGCGGTGGCAGAGACGTCCATGGGCTGGAAGAGGACCAGAGAAAAGCCCATTTGTCGCAACAGCCCTCGCCATTTCTCGCAGAGTCGGCGATGGCTCTCGCGATTCTTGGGTTCCCAGCGCAGGCGGATGGTGCCATCGTCATCGAGGGTTACACGATTTTCGGGATCGGGGAGGTCTTCCGTGGTCAACCACCAATCCACCGAGTGGCTGGCCGCAAATGCACTCATTGCTAAGGGGAGTGTCGGTCGCTCGGCATGCAGCACCGCGGGCGTCACCTTGCCTAGGGACTGGATATGCCCGAGGGGGTAGGGATAATCCGGATCGCCGGAATCATCGTAAAAATCGTTCAGCGCCAAGGTTTTTTGAAACACGGTGGAGACCGACTGCCCGAAGCGAAATGCCATGCAGGCGCTGTTGAGGTGACACATGTAGTTGCGCCCGACTTGCCCGCTGCTATTGGCCAGGCCCTGCGGGTGCCGTTCGTTAGTTGAGGCGAGGAGGATCGCGGCACTATTGATGGCTCCAGCCGCCAGTACGACGATCCGCGCGGAAAAGCGACCCTGCTCGGTCTCCACCGCCTCGATGCGCTTGCCGTCGGCACTGCTGAGAAGACGTAACACCCGATGCTGGGTCTGGAGGCGCACATTTGGTGACTCCAGGGCCGGGCGCACGCCACACATCTCGGCATCGCCTTTGGCCCGCAACATACAGGGAAACCCGTCGCAAGTCGGGCAGCGCACACAAGGGCTGTGCTCGGGATCATCCTCCAGACGATGGATGGCCAGGGGGAGCGGGAACGGATGGTGCCCCATTTTCTGCAGTGCCGCTTCTACCTCGGCGACGGCGGGCTCATGAGGAATGGGGGGATAGGGATAGGGCGAGCGGGGTGCTTCCGTGGGATCGACGCCCGCAAGCCCATGGGTATAGTACCAAGCCTCGGCCTGGTCGTAGTAAGGCGCCAGGTCGGCGTAGGCAATGGGCCAGGATCGGGTAAGTCCATCGCGGTGCTGCCGCGCTTGAAAATCCTTTTCGCGACGGCGCAGGACGGCAGCGCCGTAAAACTTGGTATTACCACCCACGTGATAACCCAGGACCGGAGAGAAGCTGCCGCCTGCTGCGTTACGCCACTCTTCCCGACTGTGGTAACGATGGGCGTGAAAGACTACCTCCGGATCCCAGTTACCCCACTCTCGGGGTAAATAATCTCCCCGTTCCAACAAGAGAATACGCAACCCACTGTCGGCCAAGGCGCGCGCCAGGGTGCCGCCACCTGCGCCGGAACCAATGATGAGGACATCAGCGTCCATAGCTAGCCCCCGTGGCGAAACTCGGGATAGATCAACATACCGCCATCAACCGCCAGGGTCGTGCCGGTAATGTAGCTGGCGAGGTCGCTGGACAGAAAAGCAACCACATTTGCCACTTCCTCTGGTTTTCCCAAGCGGCCCATGGAGATCTTTTCGTCGAGGTCTTTCAGGGTCTCTGGATTGCTCCAGACGTCTTGGTTGATCGGGGTCTGGATGGCGCCAGGGGCGATGGCGACCACGCGAATCCCGCGGTCGGCGGTCTCCTGGGCCAAGGTCTTGGTGAACATCGAGAGGCCCGCCTTGGCACTGGTGTAGGCGCTGTACCCCTTCCACGGAATGAACTCATGGACAGAGGTGACATTGATGATGACCCCGCGCTGCTTTTTCTCCATGTGAGGAATGGCAGCGCGGGCGCAGTAGTAGGGCCCGAAAAGATCAACGGCGATGACCTGTTGCCAACGCTGCGGATCGTCCTTGCCAACCACGGCCCGGGCACCGTCCATGCCCGCATTGTTGACCAGAATATCCAAACCCTGGAATTTGCTTTCCACCGCCGTCATCAATGCTGCCACTGCCTCGGGATCGGAGATATCGGCAGCAAAGGCATCTGCCGTTCCTCCGGCGGCGCGGATTTCGTTGACGACGGTATCCGCGCCTTTTTGATCGCGGCCGTAATGGACTGCCACTCGTGCCCCCGCCGCCGCCAGGGTCCTGGCCATGGCCTGCCCCAGACCGCCGCTAGCGCCCGTAACCACTGCCACCCGATCTCGTAACTCAATGCCGATCATGCTCTGCCTCCATCACCGTCACGGAAAAATCCTCGCCAAGCCATCCCTTGTCCTGCCAGTGGATGGTGAACCTGAGAAAGGTACCTGCCGGCAATTTGTCCGTCGGCAGGATTGCCAAGTGGCCCAGTTCCCAGTCCTCGGAGGGGTATCTTGCACTTGATCCCAGTCGTTGATTCCCCAATGCACCTGGAAGGGCTCATGCAGGAGAATGCGAAGCTCCTGCCCGACGCCGATACGACGGGGACGTTGCCGCAGCCGCCAGAGTCGATAACTGATCTGCGGGGGGCGACCCTGGTAACGCTTCCAGGTGGCAGGTGGTCGATCCACCGCTTGGCCGGCGAGAACACTGTGGCAGAGCTTGATGAATTCGCCGTGGGCCCAGACCAGAGGCATGGCAGAGCCACTGGGCTTGCCTGGGAAAAGATGTTTTTCGGGGATGGGATCGGTATCCCAGACCTGTTCTGGAAGCAAGCCGCCGCTGCCGGTCATGGCCGCCATGGCCTCCAGATAGGGGCGGGCGTCCTCCCCAGCAGCCAGGGCATAATGCCCGCGCTCACCGACCAGAAGGGGCCAGCCGCGGCCCAGCCCGGTGCCATCGAAAGGACTGCCGTCGCGATGCTCGCCATAGCCATCGCCATTGTAGCGGTGCCAAACGGGGCCGCTCGGGGTATCGCTGCGCAGCAACGCATCCATGACTTTCACCGAGTCCTGAATGTGTGGATCGTCGGCAAGTCGTAGACCACAGCGCACCAATTGCAGAAAATCGGTAGCGACCTGTTCGCAGGCGGGTAAATGCGGGTCATGGGCCCGATTCTTGATCAACACCCACTCATTTTCGGCGCCATCGTGAGTCAAAACGTCCTGGGGGCTAATGCGCAAATAATAGCCGCGCACCCCATGTTGCTTGGCGAGGTCCGTATCGCGAACGAAGGTCCAGTCCTCCAGGCGCGCATTCCAGTAATCAGCAACCACGAGGGCGAGCTCCGCCGCCTTGCCGCCCAGAATTTCTGCCCCTTCTACCAGAGCGGCTATCGCCACCGCGAGGGTGAAGGGATTGACGCCCGCATCCTCTTCCCAGCGATCCTGACCGGTCACCGGCCCCTCGCGCAGGATGAAGCGCAGGGCACGTTGTACCATGTCGCGAACGGCGATGGCGCCCAAGGCATCGTGGGCGCGGAGCAGAGATGCCAGCAGCACCGGAAAAGCGGCCTCATCCAACTGAATCCCTTGCCAGAAAGGTTTGCCGCCCAGCCACTGGTTCTGCAGCCAGTGCCCATCGGCCTGCTGGGTGCTGATGAGGTAACAGAGCACCTGCCGCGCTTCCTCGGTCATACCCGCTATGAGCGCAGCACCGGCACTCTCTACCAAATCGCGGGACCAGACCAGGTGATAGCCGCCACGGCTGTCGCTGGCTTCTCCCCAGGGCACCGAGAGACTGGCCACCAAGGCGCCGGGAAAGGTCCGATCGGCGTGTACCTTGAGAACCGTCTTTGAGCTTTGATACAAGGCTTGCACGGCGGCGGAAAATTTTCTTTTGAATGTGGCAGGATGACGGTGTCCTTCGTGCCAATGCAACCAAGCCTCTCGATAAGACCCGGAAATTTCAGCAAAACCCTGGACGAGGCTGGCCCAGGCGTTGGTGGCGGCGGCTTCCTTGCTGCTGCCCAGACCCAGCGCCAGATTCCCCTGGCGTGGCAATTCACCGGCTAATGCCACTTCACCCGGCCCGGCGCTGTCATAGTCCCAAAGCATACGACCGTTCTGATTGAAGTCCTGCCAGAGATCGCTGGCGCCGACCTCGCCCACCGAGCGGCGGAGAAAGCACGGTAGCCCCTCCTGGTTCTGGCAGAGCAGGGCGAGGCCGAAAGGCCCCTGTTCTGCCCAGAGCAAATTGCGCCCCTCCCAGCTACCGCTCCAGGCTTGGTTCTCTGCGGCATCCCCCCCAGGCGGGCGGCACAGAGTAGGTACGGGCGTAGGCTCTCGTCACCTTTCAGGGAGTATTCCAGCAGCAGGACGTCGCGACTTGGGTCGGGGCAGATGCACAGGGAGAAGGTGAAGCGTTCATGATGGTGGGTGATTCGGGGGAGTGGGATTTGTGGATCTTCCAGTTGCAAGTCGACGTTGGCCAGGTTTTTGATCTCCACCCAAAAGCCTTGGTCGTCAGCAATGATGAAGCCCAGATCGCGGATTTGCGGGATGTCGATTCGGGGGTAGAAAACCTCCGTCAGGATTCCCCGGCCCACGGTAAACCACACACGACCACTGTTGGGAGCAACGCCAACGCAACTTTTCTGGGCAGTCGCCCAGACCGGGTGGCGCCAGCTAGGCGATGGTGCATGAGACATCGTTACCCTCCTTTCCCTGTGGCATTCAGTTACAGTGTAGGGTACGCAGGTGAAACTCGCCTTGACAAAGAAGCGCCCGGCTATCGACAATCGCCAGAATTTGCGCGGGTCATGGGGTTCGCGCCAAAGCGGGAGAGAGAGCAGAATGGACTTTGGTGGCGTAAAAGAGCTCGTCCATGCGGATATGCTGGCAGTGAACCGCGTCATCCAGGAACAGCTGCAATCTGGTGTTCCCACCATCCCTGCCATGGGCGCGTATCTGGTCAACGCCGGTGGAAAACGTCTGCGCCCCATCATCCTCCTGCTCGCGGCGCGTCTGGGGGGAGATCGCAGTGAACGGCCCATTCCCTTGGCAGCGGTCGTGGAGTTCATTCACACCGCCACCCTGTTACATGACGATGTGGTCGACGGCTCCGAGTTGCGGCGCAGCAATGCCACCGCCAATCAAATCTGGGGCAACGCCGCTGCGATTCTGGTCGGCGATTTTCTCTATGCCCGGTCCTTCGAGATGATGGTGAAGGATGGTGATATGCGGATCATGGCAACCATGGCCGAGGCCACCAGTGTCATCGCGCAGGGCGAGGTGGCGCAGCTGGAAAACGCCAACGATGCCGACCTCGATCCGGAAAGCTACTATGCCGTAATCGCCGCCAAGACCGCCAAGCTCTTCGAGGCCGCAGCGCGTCTGGCAGCCATCGTCAACCAGATGCCTCCCGAGCAGGAAAACGCCCTGGCCGAATATGGCAGACTCCTCGGAACGGCTTTCCAGCTCATGGATGACGCCCTTGATTACGAGGCCGCCGCCGAACGCATGGGCAAGAATCGCGGCGATGATCTGGCCGATGGCAAGGCCACATTGCCATTCATTCATGCGATGCGCGAGGCGAGCCCGGCGGAACAAGCCATTCTTCGCGCCGCTCTGGCCGATGAAACCCGCCAGCATCTCCCCCAGGTTCTCGAAATCATTGCCAAGACCGACGCCATTGCATACACTTTGCGCTCTGCTGAAAAGATCGCCCGTCAGGCTCGTGACTGCCTGCAGAGCTTTCCAGAGTGCAGCGAAAGGCGTGCACTCCAGTTTTTGGCGGATTTTGCGGTCCATCGTGACCACTAACGCATCGGGGCGTGGCTCAGCCTGGTAGAGCGCCGCCTTCGGGAGGCGGATGTCGGAGGTTCGAATCCTCTCGCCCCGACCAACATCGACGCCTGCTTTATCGGCAGGCGTTTTTTTCGTAAGCGGAGGCCACAGGTCGGATGTGGAAATTTCTCATCCTGATCGCCATTGCTGCATATGGCGTGTGGCGCTGGCGCCGGGCAAGGCAACTGCAGCGAGGACAACCAGCGACGCAGGATTTGCGGCAATGCAGTCGTTGCGCGCGCTTCTTCCCAGTGCAGGCAAACACAGCCTGTAGCGATCCACACTGTCCACGTAAGCCATGAGTCGGGAACCCAATTCGCGCTTTCGATCCCTACCCGGCTGGCGCGCCGGCCTCCTGATTTTGCTCATCCTCGGCGGCCTGGCCTTGGTGTTGGGCCGCGATACGGAATTACAGTTCTTGCAGCGGCATCTGCTGCGTGGGCAGGGCGAGATGCGCTACGTGCAGGAGCGTCCCCTGCCAGCCCAGCGGGGTATCATTTATGCCGCCAACGGTCAGGCCCTGGCGGTCAATGTCCCGGCCGTCACCATCTGGGCCGATCCGCGAATCTTTCAGCAGCATCGCAAAGACTGGTCAGCCGTCGCCCAGGCTCTGCAGATTCCGGAAACTGAGCTGGAAGCCCGCCTACAGCGGGGTTCGGCGCAGTTTGCCTATCTTCTGCGCCAGGTGCATCCGCAGCTAGGCCAGGAACTGGAAAAGCTGCATGTACCTGGCATCTACGTCGAAAAAACCAGCCGTAGCTACTACCCTCTGGGCCCGGTAACGACTCCGCTCCTCGGTCTGGTGCACCTGGATCATCACGGTGCGGCGGGACTGGAACGCGGTTTTGACAGTTGGTTGCAGGGCAAGCCTGGGTTGGAAAAGGTGCTGGTGGATGGCAAGGGTGACATCCTGCGGGTGTTGCAGGCGCAGCCGGCGCAGAATGGTAATGATCTGCACCTCACCATTCAGCCGCAGATCCAGTACTGGGCCTATATGACCTTGCGCGCTGCCCAGAAGCACTTTGGCGCGGAAAACGGTTCGGCGGTGGTCATGAATGTGCACACCGGCCAAATTCTGGCTATGGTCAGCGTGCCGTCCTGCAATCCGAATACGCAAGACGGCTGCGCCAGTCCCGAAGATTACGTGAACGATGCAGTGCATCAAGCCTTTGAGCCGGGTTCGGTGATGAAACCCTTTGTCGTTGCCGCCGCGCTTGCTACTGGCAGCATCCGGCCCGATCAAAGCTTCAATGTATCGCATTGTCTGCCCATCGGGGGTTTCTGTCTGCGTGATGATGTCGTCCACCATGAACTCGATGTGGCCCACATTCTCAAATATTCGAGCGACATCGGCGCGGCCAAGATTGCCTTGCGCACCGCACCGGACGCCATCTACGACATGTACCGCAAGGCCGGCTTTGGTCAGGATCCGGACCTCGGTTTCGACGGCGGTACCAGTGGGGTCCTGCCGCCGCCCAACACCTGGGATGAGGCGCGCCATGCCACCATCGCCCTAGGCTATGGTGTATCCGTGACGACCCTGCAGCTGGCCGAGGGCTATGCCGCTATCGCTAATGGTGGCGTGCACGTGCAACCGGTCCTGATTGCTGGGCAACCCGCTCGCCGTGATCGCATCATGTCACCGGAGATCGCCCAGCACTTGCGCCAATGGCTGGAGGGCGTCTGCAGCGCCAATGGCACCGGTATTCTCGCCGCCATACCCGGCTATGCGGTAGGGGGCAAAACCGGTACCGCCAACCTCGCCAATGGCAAGGATGGTTTCCAGAAAAACAAGACCAATGCCACCTTTGTCGGTTTTGCTCCCGGTTTTGCTCCCGATCTGGTGATGGCGGTATCCTTGCGTGGCAGCACGCGCTACTGGAATTTTGGTGGCGTGGAATCGGCGCCGGTGTTTCGCGTGACCATGCACCATGCCCTGCAGCAACTGGGAATCGCACCGCGTTGGTGTGGTACGCATCCATGCGCCTCGGCTACTGGTCAGATCACACAGGCGCAGGCAGAGATCTGGGCGGAAGGAGGTGGAAATTGAAGCAGGGCATGGATAGGGCAGACCGCTGGGTGGTGGGCTTCCTGGCCGGTGGCGTGGCACTGATTCTGCTGGGGATTTTACTCGTCGCCCTGTTCACTCGCGTGCCGCTCTCGCACCTCGAAATCACCGCCCAGGGTGCGCAAATTCTGCGGCAGGCCGGTGTGCCGGTACAAGCAGCCCGCGACTGGCCCGGGGCCTATCGCGTCACACCGCAAGCCAGCGATGCCGCCTTTTCGTCGACCGCCACTCTGTATTTTCCCTCCGGTAAAACTGTCCAGTTGCCGCGTCGTGACGTATTGTTATGGGTCTATCGCGGTTGATGCCCATCCTGCGCGGTTTGGCGCAAATCGTGTTGGTGCTCCTCGCTGTGCTGCTGGGGCTGCTGGTCGACGTCTTGTTGTTGATCCCCGGTCTGTTGCTGGCGTACTTCATCACCGGGACCACCTGGCAGTGGGATGGCTGGGTACCCAGTCCCCAGCAGATCCCCACCCCATGGCTGGCGATGGGGCTCGCCGTATTTGCCACTCTGGTGCCGGCTGCTGTTGATTATCTGCTTCTCCGACTTCTGCGACTGCCCTGATCACGCGGTATTGCTAAGCTCTGCCTCCTTCGCTTCGAGCGCCTCCCAACGCCCATAGGCGGCCTCCAGCTCGGCGCTGATGCGCGCCGCTTCCGCCTGTAGGGCCATGGCTTTTTCGCTGCTTTGATAGGTCTCGGGCTGGCCCAACATTGCTGCCAGTTCCGTCTGTTCCTGCTCCAGGGCCTCGATCCGTGCCGGCAACTCGTCCAGTTCCTTGCGTTCGCGCATGCTCAGAGATCGGGGCCGCCGTGCTGCTCGCTGTGGCTTGGCCCCGCCCTGGTCTTTGGCTTTTTCGGCGTTGCTCGGGGTTTGTTGCGTCGCCTGCCAGGCGAGAAACTCCTGATGCCCGCCAGCGGTGTTCAGCCAGCGACCATTCCCCAGGCTGATGATGCTTTGGGTGACGACATGATCGAGAAAATCCCGGTCGTGAGAAACCAGCAGGACAGTGCCAGGAAAGGCCAACAGACGATCCTCCAGAACCTCCAGACTTTCCAGGTCGAGGTCGTTGGTGGGCTCGTCCAGGACCAGGATGTTGGCAGGCCTGGCAAAGAGACGGGCGAGAAGCAGACGGGCCCGTTCCCCGCCAGAAAGGCCCTTCACCAGACCACGGGCACGATCCGGCGCAAAGAGGAAATCTTGAAGGTAGCCTAGTACATGTCTGCGCTCACCGTCGACCTCGATGAAGTCATTGCCATCGGCAATCACATCGACGACCCGCGTCTCTGGGTCGAGCTGCTCGCGCAGCTGATCGAAATAAGCGATGGATTGCCGCGTGCCGAGACGAACGCTACCCGAGTCCGGCTGCAATTCTCCCAGCAAAAGGCGCAGCAGGGTGGTCTTGCCGGCGCCATTGGGGCCGATGATCCCCACCCGGTCACCCCGTTCGATGCGGGTGGAAAAGTTGCGCAGGATCTGCTGCTCGCCCAGACGCAAAGAAATGCTATCGAGTTCGGCGACGAGATTGCCCGAGCGCTCGGATTGCTGGATATGAATTTGCGCTTCGCCAATCCGGCCACGCCGGCTCTTGCGTTCCTCACGCAACTGTTCCAGGCGGCGCAATCGGCCCTGATTGCGTTTGGCGCGGGCCTTGACCCCCTGCCGCAGCCACGCCTCTTCACTCGCCAGTTGCTGTTCGAGGCGCCCAAGATCGGCTTCCTCGGCGGCGAGCAGCTCCTCCTTGCGCTGCTGATAGATGGAAAACCGGCCGGGAAAGCTGCGCAGCTTGCCGCGGTCGAGCTCGACGATGCGAGTAGACAGAGACTCCAGAAAGCGGCGGTCATGCGTCACGAAGAACAGGGTGCCGCGATAGCGTAACAGGGTTTTTTCCAGAGCCTCGATACCCGCCAGATCCATGTGATTGGTGGGTTCGTCCAGAAACAGTAGTTCTGCTCCGTGGATCAGGGTACTGGCGATGGCTACGCGCTTTTTCTGCCCCCCGGATAAACCCTGGATCTGGCGCTCACGCGGAAGTTCGAGGCTGTCGCAAAGCGCCTCGACCCGCGCCGGAAGGGTCCATCGTTCTGGTGCATCGTCGTGCAGGGCCTCACTGCCGGCGCTATCCTGGGGGCTGGCCAGCAGGTACTCAAAAACGGTCTGCTGCTCCGCAAGCTCGGGCTCCTGTGGCAAAAACGCGCGTCGCAGAGCGGGGTCAATCCATAACCTACCCCCGTCCAGCAAATATTGTCCGGCGAGTGCCGCAAGCAAGGTGGACTTGCCTTCACCATTACGGCCAATCAGACCGATGCGCTCGCCAGCTTCGGCGCGCAGATCGGCGTGGTCCAATAGTACCCTGCCGCCCCACTCAATGAGGGCATCATGCAACTCCAGAACGGGCAAGACGTTACCCTCCCTTTTTACCAGACCGACAGCCAAGCTTAGGGGAGGGCAATAGGCCCCGACAAGGGCCGGACGCCGTTCAGCTTACCAGACGCAGAGTCAGTGGGTAGCGGTAGGCCTCGCCACTGCTGGTCTTTACCGCCGCCAGAATGCAGAACACCAGATTAATGATGAGGAGAATCGGAAAAACCAACAGACCGATCAGTAACGAACTGAGAATCGTGGCAATCACGTAGCCAATCAGCATGGTGATCTGGAAATTCAAGGCTTCTTTCAGTTGGCCCAGCAGCCAGGCATTCGCCTCCTGCTTTTTTAGCAGATAGACAATCAACGAGGGAAGAAAACCAAAGAGGATACCACCCGCATGAACGAGCGTGGCAATGTTGCGATCTTCATTGGAATTTTCCGGCAAAGCGACGGCAGACTCAGACATGTGACGCTCCTTTGTGTAAGTTCTGAAAAATTATATTGTTGCTGAGAGTGCTTGTCTATCTCCTCGTATGGATCTCCAGGCGTTGGCTATCCAAACGGGTTCCGTTGGGGATTATGAAGAGGTTATCATCTGCATATGGTCAGCAAGATTTTCAGTCCAGCGCAAATCGCCTATCTGCAGCTGCTTGAGGTAGCCCTCCCGGAGGTCATGGAGGGGCAGTCGGTATCTCTGCAGCAGGATCTTCATTCGCCGCCGGCTGCCCGCTTGCCAGACATAGCAGCCGCGCCCCCCGTGAGGAGGATTGAGGACATCCCAGAGCTTTCTGCGGAGGATCCTTTGGCCAACGTCGACACAGGGCCGCAGTCGCCAGCAATCCAAGCGGTTGAAGCCGCGGCGTTCGTGGATTTACCACCCCCCCAGAGGATGGTCGGGTCGAACGCATCGCGCGTATGGACTGGTCCGTGCTCGAGGCCAGCATCCATGCCTGTCGCGCCTGTAGTCTGGGCGAAACACGAAAAAATGCCGTTGTTGGTGCGGGGACCCGGCCAAGTCCCTGGCTTTTTGTAGGGGAAGCGCCCGGGGCCGAGGAAGATCGCCGGGGCGAGGCATTCGTCGGACGTGGCGGTCAGCTTCTCGACGCCATGCTCGGGGCGATGGGACTGAGTCGGCGGGAGCAGGTCTACATCGCGAATGTTTTGAAATGCCGCCCGCCGCAGAATCGCGACCCTCTCGGACCCGAGGTGCGCTCTTGCTTGCCCTTTCTACAGCGCCAGATTGCCCTGCTGCAACCGCGCATCATCGTCGCTATGGGACGCTTCGCCGCGCAGAGTCTCCTGCAGAACGCCGAGCCCCTTGCCAGTCTGCGCGGGGTCGTACAACGCTATGGCGACATTCCCCTCATCGTCACCTATCACCCAGCCTATTTGCTGCGCAATCCGATTGAGAAACGGAAGGTCTGGGAAGACCTCAAACTGGCTTTGCAAACCTATGCAGACTTGCCACAGGGCAGCGATGCCAAAGCATCGGCCACGGAGTAGCTTGGCCGCCAGCCCAATTCCTTGTCGGCGCGCTGACAGTTCACGATCAAGGGGTATTGTAAGCCCAGCAGCCAGCCTGGATCCCCCAAGCGCCGGGTGAAGGGGCGCAGTCTTTGATGCAGCCAGTGTAGTTGCTGCGGGCTGATTGGAAGTTGCCACCGTCGAGGAATTTGTGACCAGGCCACAGGCTCGCGCGCGGCGATGTTGAAGGCCCCATGCGCGCGCCGTTCCCAGGCGGCTAGGATGGCGGCAGCGGCATCTTCCTCATGCAGACATTGAATCGGCAGGTCGGGATTGGGGAGCTGCAGGCCAATCGGTGAGCAGGCAATGGCATTCACCAGAGGCTGGGCATGTCGGCCGACGATGGCGTGCAGACGCAGCCGGCTGAGTCGCAATTCTGGATGACGCAGGCTATGTTCCTGCATCAGCGCTTCGATATCCGCCTTGTCTTCTGCATAGGCAAAGCCAGGTGGTGGGCGCAATGGCTGGTCCTCGCTCATGCTTTCCGGATTCTCCGGCCAGGCACCGTATGCCGCGACACTACTGCTGTATACAAAGCGTTCGACGCCGGCGGAGCTTGCCGCTTCGAGCAAACGCCGGGTGCCCTCGCGATTGATTGTGGCCATCTCTGCCCGCCAGCGGCGCTGCCAACCAATCCGTGGACTGAGTACGACAAAAGCGAGATGGATGATGCTGTCCACACCCGCCAGAATGGGTTGCCAGTCCACTGTACGCAAGTCATCTTGTCGCCATTGCAGGCGTGGGTGCCGCATCGTGGCGGGTCGGCGATCGAAGGCGATGATCTCGGCCCTGTCTGGATGCTCCAGCAGGCGCGGTAGCAGGACACTTGCCGTATGGCCCGCTGCCCCCGTAAGCAGGATACAGCTCATGCCGCGTCGGCGCGAGAGTCGTTCAGCGCGGGCAACACCTCTTTGGCCAACAACTCGAGGGAACGTCGGGTGACGGAGGAGGGGACCATTCCCGCGCCAACCGCTAAGAGCAGACGATCCACCCCGGCGCGGGCGTAGCGCGCCAATCCCTTACGGCACTGCTCCGGATTGCCTACTACCACCATCCCCATACTTTCCAGAAGTTTCAGGGTGAGCCCTCTACGCAGCAGGGGCTCGAGAAAGCCGAGGCGATGGTAGAATTCATAGCTCTCGCGCAATTGCGCCAAGACCGGCCGGGTTTGATCGAGTAGCCGCTGGTAATACCAGGTAAAGCCCTCGGCCAGCTGGCGCGCCTCTGCGGCATCCTCTAGGCAGAGGCAACCGATGGTCATGGCAAAGCGGGGGTTGAAGCCCGGTTTCTGGGCGTAGGCGCTGCCTTGTACCCCACGTCGATAGGCCTTGAGGTCCTGCTTGATGAGAAACCAGGGTTTGAAGGGGCCACTCAGCACCCCGATGCCTTCCTCCGCCGCCCATCGAAAGGTCTGTGGACTGACCGCCGCCACCCAGAGGGGCGGGTGGGGTTGCTGCACCGGCTTGGGAAGGATGTCGATGCCGTCGAGCTGGTAGAGCTTGCCCTGATGCTGCACCGGCCCGCTGCCGGCAGCGCGCAGAATCGCTAGGCCCTCCTGCAAATGGGCGCGGCTGTCGGCCATCTCGGCGCCAAAAATCGCATATTCCCGGGGCGAAAAGCCACGGCCAATGCCGACTTCGAGGCGGCCATTGCTGAGAATGTCCAGTGCAGCCACGCGCTCGGCTACTCGCACGGCATGGTTGTAGGGCAGAGCAATCACCGCATGCCCTAGGCGCAAGCGCTGGGTACGCTGGCTTGCGGCGGCAAGAAAGAGTTCTGGCGCGCTCGAGTGGGAGTATTCGCGCATGAAGTGGTGCTCCACCAGCCAGGCACCGTGAAAACCGAGCTGGTCCGCCAGTACGAGTTCGTCCAAGGTTTCGTGATAGACTTGCGCTTCGCTACGAGGGAGATGGTTGGGTACCGCCAATTCGTAGAAGAGATCCACCTGCATGATTCGGGAGACTCCATGTCTGCACATACGCCACGACAGGTTGCCGAGCGTCTGGAAATCGCCATCCTAACATCAGAGCAAATGCGCCTGCACTGGATCGATGAACACGACCAGACCCATTACATGACCATCGTCCTGCCCCTGGCCATCGAAGAAAGAGAAGCGGCAGACTACCTTCGTTGCAAGGTACTCGAAGACGACGCCGAGGTTCTCGTCCGCATCGACCTGATTCAGAATCTCCCCACGCCCACCAAGTAGGGCTCAGACAAAGTCGAGGGCTTCGCCGTCCCAGTCCGCCGCGCGCAGAATCGTCTGCCGGTAATAACGCAATTCCTCGATGGATTCGCGAATGTCACTCAGCGCCTCGTGGCGCTCGGATTTTTTGAAGCGTGGTAGCTTGGGATACCAACGCGCACTGAGTTCCTTGAGGGTAGAGACGTCGATGAGCCGATAGTGAAAGAAACGTTCGAGCCTCGGCATGTGCTGTGCCAGGAAGCGTCGATCCTGACAAACACTGTTGCCGCAGAGAGGGGAGGTCCCTGGGGTGACGTGGGCTTGCAAAAAGTCGAGGGTCTGGGATTCCACCGCAGCGAGGTCGAGGCGGCTAGTACGTACGCGCTCGATCAAGCCCGATGCCCCGTGGGTGCGTTGGTTCCAGTCATCCATGGCGCGTAGCACGGACTCGTCATGATGCACCGCCAAGACCGGTCCCTCACAGATCACCCGCAGATCGTTGTCCGTCACGATGCTGGCGATTTCCAAGATCTGATCCTGCTGGGGATGCAACCCCGTCATCTCGAGATCGATCCAGACCAGGCGTTGACTCTTGGGGTCCATGGGCTCTCCTCAGAAGTTCCTCGGCATGGTAGCATGGCAAAGCCCGAACAAAAAAAGACGGGCGAAGTGCCCGTCTAATAGCCGCAAAACAACCGCTACAAACTTTTGAGGTCGCCGGTCTCTGCCGGGTTGCCGTATGGGTCACGCTCCGCCTCGATCCGAGATTTGGGTACCGCCCCCCTCTTATTTCCTAGTATTGGCAGAGAATGTTTCCAGAATATTTCTGGTAGAGAGGGTGCTGCTGGCTACCCAATTCTGGATTTGCGGGCGCCCCGGCGCCATCGCCCTCGCCGTAAGAAGCACCGAGCTCAGGCCGTATAGTCCTCTGCGGTGCGGATGCTGTAGTGCAACGCCCTGATCCGGGTACGCACTCGGTCCAGGTGTTTGGGTGGGGACTTAGGGTTGGCTCGCTGATTTTAATCCGGGGAATATTAGGCTGTCCTAAATTTTTGAGCAGAGGTGGTTATGCTGCAGATACAGCATGTTGGCGCTGCTCTGTGTTGCGTTTGGCATTTGTAGTGCGCTAGTATGGTGAGGCATCATTTATGTTGTCCCTCTTAATCAAGAGAGCTGACACCTGCTTTTATGGCCGAACTTAACCCAAGAACCTACTTCTTCCGTCCGAGCCGCTCGGGGGATGCGGAACCAGTTCTCAATCCGGCGCTCGTCGCTGTTAATGCATTTCGTGGCATCGAGACGACATTGGCTCTTGATACAAATGTCCTGATTGCGATGGAGCGCGTCGTGAAGGAGGGAAATAAAAATTCGTTACTCAAAAAATATGGTCTTCATAATCTCGTTGGTCTGCTTGACCGTTGCCCACCTAAAAGCATTTGCCTATCGCCCGGAATGGCATTTGACGAAATGCCACCAGCGCTTGCGGAGAAGTCTCGCTGGAACTACGAGGCATTCTGCTCCAAGCACTTGCCATCATTTACTGACACCCCCAATTGCATTCATAAGACCTTTGTCGGGAAAGATAGCAACTACGGCTATCTCGATCTAGAGCCTGTCGCCCAAGCGTTTCTAGCAATTCCGTTTGTCGCCCTTCTTTACCTAAATATTGTCGACAAGCATTTTTCTGGGAGTCCAATCCAGAAGTTCAAAGAGTGTCTCCGTCGCCTTAGTGACGACCTCGATATGTTGAGCGCCAAGGAAATTGAAATTGCCAAGTACTGTTTCGCTGAACCGCCCGCCGCAGCTACAGAGACAATTCGACTTAGAAAGCTGCTTCGTGCTAATTTTCTTAAGACCAAAGATAACAAGGCCGTTTATACCTACGACGAAGCAATGGCAGTGGCATTCAATGGTGCTTGTGATCTTACGCTAATCAACTTCGCCAATGTGGCGCAAACCAAAGGTCTCGACGGAGTGCAACAAGATTGCCGGATAGCTACTCGTGACAAGAAGCTTTTCGAGTTTTCGAAAATCTCGCATTATCTCGATCTGGGTGGAGAGGCCGGAAAGTTTGCGGTAGCCACCATATTGCCGGAGAATGCCAACGACGGATACTGGCAAGAGGCAGCTGATGCACAACAGTCTCTCGGGTTAAGTCGGATGCCCCGCCATCTTACGAGAGAGATCGACGTGCTCTCTTATCCCGCAATCGCAAGAGTTGCAATTGATGAGGTGGCTCGTGTTTTCCAAAATGCATAACCCAGAAGTCGAGCGGACCTGCGCAAAAAGTCGCGCAAGGCCGTTGAATTCAGACGTTAGGCGTCGCTAGGAACCTTCATGCCAATCGGAAAGTCGATCCGCATCTATCTGGCCGATGCCACCGTTTCAGGTATCCGGTACGCGGAGGTGGTGAACTGGACAGGCCATGCCGTCGCGTGTCCCCGCAATAGATTGGGCGACCTCTCCGCCTGGCCAGAGACGGTCAAACCTGGTGTCTATTTCCTCTTTGAGGCTCGTCTAGGTGACACTAAGCCGCTTGCATACATCGGCGAGTCGGAGAACGTAGTCGGCCGTCTCACGAGTCACGATCGAGAGAAGGATTTCTGGAACGAGGCTGTGCTTTTCACCAGCAAAGACGAGAACCTCACAAAAGCACACGTCAAGTTCCTTGAGGCCACCTTAGTGGGCCTCGCAAGGCAGGCTGACCGATACGACTTGGAGAATGGAAACACACCCCCCGAGTCAAGTCTTCCTCGAGCGGACCGGGACGCGATGGCGGAGTTCACCGAGAACATCCGCATGGTTCTCGGTACGCTCGGCTACCCGATACTCGAGCCACTCATTAGGCAAAGCGTTAGGCCATCCCGGCCAGAGGCGACCACGCCGCCAAACTCGGCCCCCAATCCTGGCTTGCTTGACCTCGTCTTCAGGGTCAACAACCTGGTTGCCCATGGCACGGTGACAGATGAAGGGTTTGTCCTCAAGAAGGGTTCGCAAGTCTCGCGCAACAACACCGATAGTGCCGCGGCCCGTGTCGTCAAGACCAAAGAACAACTGCTTGCGGACGGTCGACTCAAGTCAGAGGGCGACCACTTGGTACTACAGGAGGACTTCCTCCTCAGTTCATCAAGCTACGCTGCGGTGCTCGTAGCGGGCACTTCTAGGAGCGGACCTCAAAGCTGGCTTACCGCGGACGGCCGAACTCTAAAGGCAATCGAGGACGCCGCGATTGGCGACGCCTAACCCTTCGTGGCACCCGATGTGCCGCAAGCAGCTTCGCCGCTTGCGGCACATCGGGTGAACTCAAACGTTGGGCATCATGAGCACGAACCCACAGGTCACATTCCAAACTGACTTTTTCCAACCTATCCCCGGGGAGGAGGAAGAAACAAACCCCGGGCGCTATGGTAAGGCGCTCGCTCATTGGCTTGCCGAAAGCCTCAAAGAGCGCGGTGTCCCCGTTGAAGGAGTCATCCCGGAAGACTTTGGCTGGGTGGTCATGGTGTCTCGCAAGCCATTCATGCTTTGGCTTGGTTGCGGCAACATCGACGGTAGCACTACTGAATGGAGTGTGTTTCCCGTCGCCGAGACTTCAACGCTTCAGCGCCTCTTTAAGTGCGTCGATCCCGCGCCGGAAATTGAGAATCTGAAGGTTCATTTGTCCGAACTGGTGCCATCCATTCCTGGAGTATCTAATGTCGTCTGGGAGTAAATGCTGCCCAACCCTACAGTCAACCGGACCTGTGCGAAAAGCCGCGCAGTCTGGTTACTTTGAACGTTGGACCTCCGAAAGCGCAGGTTGATGTAACGTACGTTAGTGCGTACCATTAGATTCGTCTCATTCGGAGAACGAAGATGGCTACCCTCACTGCAAGCGAAGCGCGCGCCAACCTCTATCGGCTCATTGATCAGGTCGCAGAGTCACATCAGCCAGTTTGTATCGCCGGAAAGCGGACAAGTGCTGTCCTTGTCTCCACTGAAGATTGGGAGGCAATCCAGGAAACGCTATACCTCCTTTCCATCCCGGGCATGCGTGAGTCTATTAAGGAGGGCATGGCTGAGCCCCTTAGCAAGAGCAGCAAAGGGCTCGAGTGGTGAGTTGGCAGGTGGTCTATTCGAGACACGCGCAGAAAGATGCGAAGAAACTTGCGGCTGCGGGCCTGAAGAACAAAGCACTAGAACTCTTGGCTGTTCTCGCCGCCGACCCGTTTCAGAACCCTCCACCATATGAGAAGCTTGTAGGCGACCTTGCTGGCGCGTATTCCCGACGCATCAACATTCAGCACCGTTTGGTGTATGAAGTCTTTCCAAAGGAGCGCGTGGTTCGTGTGTTGCGTATGTGGACGCACTATGCGTGAAAGAGGACCAACCCTTCGTTGCTGGGGACGTTGCGCCTCGCAAACCGTAAATGGGCAATAACGCCATGATTGCATAGCAGTATCCGATTGGATACGCTTGGTTGCATGAACACCTTCCAGCGCTCGGACGAATTCGATTCTTGGCTAGCGACACTGTAAAGACAAATTGGGTCGTGCCCGCATCGCTTACCGCATCCGGTCTGCCGAGCACGGCAATTTCGGCGACTGTGAGCCTGTTGGCGAAGGGGTCTCAGAGATGCGGATTCATGTCGGCCCTGGTTACCGAGTCTATTTCACCCGTCGCGGAGAGGTGATCTATCTGCTTCTGTTGGGCGGCGACAAGTCGCTGCAGAAGCGTGACATAAAACGCGCCATTGAGATGGCACGGGCTTTGGATAAGGAGTGAACCGTGGCTAAATTTGCCCCCTTCGATGCTGCCGATTACCTCGACGATGAAGAGACCATCGCTGAATACATAACCGCTGCACTGGAAGATCCCAATCCCGATGTATTTCTCACTGCGGTGCGTGATGTGGCGCGCGCTCGTGGTATGGCACAACTCGCGAGAGATTCCGGGCTTGGCCGTGAGAGTCTCTACAAAGCTCTTACGCCCGGCGCTAAGCCACGCTACGACACAATGCTCAAGCTATTACATGCTCTTGGCGTAAAGCTCTCGGCTTCCCCCCTCCATTTATGAGAATTCACGGTCCTCCACTGTGATGCCCAACCGTTCTTTGCAGGGGACGTTCCGTCATCGCCAGGAATAGTACGCTCAGGACAAAAAAAGACGGGCAGGATGCCCGTCTAATAGCCGCAAAACAACCGCTACAAACTGTTGAGGTCACCGGTCTTGGCCGGGTATCCGTATACGTTACGCTCCGTCTCGATCTGAGGTTTGGGTACCGTCCCTCGTTGATCCGTATTCTGGGGCGAGAATGTTTCGAGAATATTTCTTGTTGTAGAGTTATGCTTTCGTTGGCAAAGTGTCGGGAATGAGCCTACCAGGCGGGCGTGTGCCTACAGCCAAAGTCCCCTAGCCGTTGCGTACCTGGTGGATTGTTTCGTTACTTTGTTTCAATATTGTTTCGGGCTCTTGGGGATGAAGTGACGCATGGCGGTGGTACTCATCGTGGACGATGATTTGCGTTTGTCGCAGATGCTCAAAGGCTATCTGGAGAAGGAAGGCTTTGGCGTGTTGTTGGCGGCAAACGGTCGTGAAATGTGGCAGCAGCTGCAGGCGGGCGCTGTCGATGTCATCGTCCTCGACTGGATGCTCCCGGGTGGCAAGGACGGAATTGCCCTGGTCAAAGAGCTGCGCAGCAAGAACGCCCCGCCGGTGCTGATGCTCTCGGCACGAGGGGATGATGATGACCGTATCAGTGGCCTGGAGAGCGGAGTCGATGACTACCTCGCCAAACCCTTCAATGCACGGGAACTGGTGGCTCGGCTGCGTGCCTTGTTGCGGCGCCAGGGGGGCGAGGAGCCCAGCTCCAGCCTGTTGTTTGGGCGATTTCGACTCGATTTTGCCAAGCGGCGATTGTTCGCCGATGGACAAGAGCTCGACCTCAACCCGGCGGAAATTGAACTCTTACTGGTCTTTGCCCAGCGCCCTCGCCGAATTCTCAGTCGCGATACCCTGCTGCAGATTCTTGGGGGGGAGGAAGAAGGGCGCTTTGATCGCAGTATCGATGTGCGAGTCACCCGCTTGCGCAAGATCATCGAAGACAATCCCAGGCAGCCACGCTTTTTGCTTACCGAACGGGGAGTCGGCTACCGTTTCGAACCCGGTCAGGTAGCCTCGTAGCCCAGATCCTGACTACTGATACGCTGTTCCCACAGGCTGCGCCCGCGGACGTCCTTGCAGCGCACCAGCAGATGACGTTCGCGCCCAATGCCACGGAAGTGGAGGGAGCAGTAGTTCCGTTGCTCAACCAGGGTACCGGGCACGCGGTAGGGATTGTGGTCACCCTTTGCGGGTCCAGAATTGAGTGGAGAACTGGTAATTTCCCAGAGTGGGTAGTCGTGCTTGCCGCTGTAGCGCGGGCGTGGGCGGCGCATGAGCTCGGAAATATGACGATCGCCTGACAAAAAAATCACCCCGCGGATTTGATTGTCTGCCAGCCAGTCAAGGAACTCCTGCCGTTCCTCCGGGTACAGGTTCCAGCCCTCATAGGCGTCATCATCATTCAGCATTTGCCCGCCCGCCGCAATGAATTTGAATCGGGCATGAGAGTTCAACAACGCATTTTTCAGCCAATCCAGTTGTGCCTTGCCAAACATGACCTTGCCGCGGGATTCTGGAGCGGCATCGGCATCCCGATACCAGCGATCATCAAGCAAGAAGAAATCGGCATCGTAGACCGATTGCTGGGTGAATATGCCGGGCGTGCCGGGTAGGCCAAAGCTGGGGTTGGGCCAATAAGACTGGAAGAGTCGCAGTGCCGCCTCCTTGAACACGAAACTGCTGTCGCTGTCATTGGGGCCATAGTCGTGGTCGTCCCAGATAGCGATCTGCGGCGTGCTGTTCAGAAACCGCTGTAGCGGCGCGAAAGCACGATCAGACCAGTAGCGCAGCGCCATCCCCGCAGGGCTGGCGAAGTCGGCTTCGCGAAAATACAGGTTGTCGCCGAGCCAGACCATCAGGTCTGCTTGTTCCTGCCGCATGGGTTCGTAGATTTCATAGCCTCCGCCATAGGGTTTCCCCGGACGATCATAGCGCGGGTCGTTGATATAGGCGCAGGATCCGGTCAAGACCTTGAAATCCGGCGGTGGGGCGCGGAACGTCCAGAGACTTGGGGTACGCAGGAGGGGCCCTGCACTGGGCAAGGCCTGATCATTGAGGAGGACCTGGGTCTGATAGCGGGTATCTGGCTGAAGCTCGTCCAGGACGATATTCGCGGCATAGAAATTCCCCGCGTCGGTCTGCACCGTTTCACTGTGCTGCATCGATCCCTTGCCACCCTGCGCCTGATAGCGGATCTGCACTTTGGCGGGTCCGAGGGTTTGCAACCAGATGGTCGCCGAGCGATAGGCCGGACAGCCGACCATCGGGCCGGCATGGAGACTGGTGGCCGAAGCCGGAAGATTCATGGCCCAAAGCGACTTGGGAAGCATCCCTGCGCCACCGAGTACGAGGCCGCTGCGCAGGAAATCGCGACGTTGCATCTGACTTTTCATGGTTGCCTCTGTCTATTGGTCAGTCATTGTCGTGGAGGACGAACTCTACCCAAAGCTCCAACTGAAAGCGTTTGCCTTTGAGTTCTGCAGGAACGGGAGGCAGACGTGCGTCGCGCACGGCGCTTAGGGCAGCGCTATTGAAAGAGTCCATGCTGCCTTTCTGTAATATGTGGAGACTGGTGATTACCCCATCCTGCAGGGTGAACTCCACCTGTACCCGCCCGCCCTGGCCGAGCATGCGCGCTGCATCCGGAAAGTGCACGGCGGCCTGGATGGCGCCCTTGACTTGGGCCAGATAATCCGCTTTGACTGCAGGATTGGCTGGTGCCGGTGGAGGCGGCGCAGGCTTGACCGGTGGTGCCGGGGGCGCCTGTACCGGGCTGGGCAAAGGGCTGGGCGGCAAAACCTCGCGGACCGGCGTTGGTGTCGGGCGAGGTGCTGGACGCGGGAGTGGACGCGGCTGGGGTTTGGGCGTCGGCTTGGGCGCGGGCTTCGGAAGCGTCGGCACGGGTGGTTTGGGTGCCGGCGGCGTCGGTTTAGGAGGCTCCTCTTTCACCAGCTGCAGTTGCATGGGGGGTAAAGCCGGCGGTGGTGTCCGCTGTTGCGCACTTTCCCAGGCACTCAAACCGATGAGAACGGCTTCCGCTACCGCCGCCAATAGCAGAGCGCGGCCCGCTGTGGGTCGCGGGCTTTGCGCCTTGATCAGATCACCAAGACCGCGCAGGTCCGTGCTCATGCGCTGCCCACTCCCCCGACCTTGGATGCAAGGCCGATTGCTGTCACGCCGGCACTACGGCAGGCATCCATGACCTTGACCAGTGCCTGAATGTCCGCCGTTTTGTCAGCGGCGATGGTCACCTGGGTTTCGCCCGGTTGATGGTTATGCAGGTAATCGCTCAGAGCGCTCAGCGTCATAGACTTGCCATCTACTTCGATGTGACCATCGGGATACAGGTTCACCACTACTTTGGGTTTGGGCAGCGTTTGTGCCGTGCTGGAGCCTGGCATATTCGCGGGCAGTCCCTGATCGGGAATTATGTGGATCGTGATCATGATGAAGAAAATTAACAGAAACAGCATGATATCGATCATAGGGATGATTTCCACCCGACCTTTCTTTACTTCCAGATATTGCATGACGCTCAGGCCTCCTGCGCCGCGTAGTAGACGGGCTTTGCCGAACTCGTGCCGAGTTCATGCTGCTCCAATCCTTCCAGGCGATTGACGAGCATGGTCCGCAGGGTTTCCATCTGATGCACTACCAGGCGCATGCGGTTGTGCAAGCCGTTGAAGGTGACCAGGCCGATGATAGCAATGACCAGACCGGCTGCCGTCGCCAAAAGCGCCTCGGCAACATTGCCGGTGATGGCAGTGGGATGGCTGCTGACACTGTCGAGCACCTGAAAAGCATGGAACATGCCGACAATGGTCCCCAAAAGACCGAGCAGCGGCGCCAAGGTGACGGTGGTGTCGAGAATCCACAAACCGCGATCGAGGGTGGGAACCTGGCGCATGACCACTTCCTGCAGAATCTCCGCCATGCGGCCGCTGTCGCGGATGTTCGGATAGCGTAAAGGCACTTCCAGCAAGGCTCTGAAGGGTGCTGGCGTGCTCTCGGCAAGAGGGCGCAGGTTATGGGCGTTCAGATCCGGTAACTGATCGAGACTCTGCGCCGACTGTTCGCCCAGATGGGTCATGCGGTTCAGAAACAGAAAGCGCTCGAAGCTCACCCAGAGAACGATGAGCAGGAGAATGGGCATAAGGAAAAGAATCCCGCCGGATTCGGCGGCAATCTTGAATAGCTCTGCAAAATTCATGGTGAGAAATCCTCAAAGGAAAAGGCCGCCGAAGCGGCCCGGATCAGAGATCAGAAAGTGGCGTCCACCGTGGCGTAGACGTTGAAAGGCAGGTTCAGCTTTTGATACGGATTGCTGCTGCTGCCGGAGTAGTACTGAATGAAGCGTCGATCGAACAGATTGTTGAGGTTGAGAGAAGCGGTGACTTTCTTGAAACCGAGGCGTTCTCCCAATGGCGCGTTTTCGAAGGTATAGCGCAAGCTCATGTTGCTATAAAAACGACTACCTAACGGTAGGAATTTACTACCTAGGAGGTAGTAGGAGTTACCCATTTCATGGAAGGAAATCGTGCCGCGAAAACCGTGGTAGCGCCCAATGAAACCGACGGATTCCGTGTGGTGCGGCGCATAGGGAAAGGGTTGATTGGCCGAGGTCAAGCGCGCGTCGAGAATGCCAACATTGGCGTAAGCACTGAACATATCATTTAGGACGACATTGTTCTGCCAGGAAATACCCTGGTTAATGGCTTTGCCAGCATTGGCAAGTACCGTTTGGTTGAACGATCCAACCTGGTTCTTCGATGTTTCATGTGGGTAGCCTGAGATCCAGTTTACCGAGGATCAGGTAGGCCATGTTGATAAAGTTCTTGTGGGTACGGTAGCCACGGGCTTTTGCCTTGGCGGACTGGAGGAGGCTATTGAAGCCTTCCAGAATCCCGTTGGTGATCTGGCTCTCGAACCAGCGGAGCACACCATCCCAGTGATTCATGACGGTGTAGGCGACCTTGACCATTGGCGGTAATCCGCTGTCCTTGACGTTTTCCACCCAGGCCTTGAGCAGGGTGGCGCCCTGGTGGCGATTCTGGACGGTGAAGATTTCTTGGAAGGTCAGGCGAAGCTGATAAGCCTGTGCTGTCTTGAGGTTCTGGTTCTTGAGGATCTCCCGGAGCCTGGCGCTTTGCTTGGCGGAGAGCTTTCCCGGGTTCTTGAGCCAAAGCCAGCGGCTCTTTTTCAGGTCTGGTTGGGAGAGGGCTTCCCCCTTGCGTACGGCATCTACGGCCTCATTGACGAGCTTCATGAGGTGAAAGCGATCGAAGGTGACCTGGGCGTTGGGCAGGTGTTCTGCGGCCCCTTTTTGGAAGGCTGGCGAGAGGTCCATGCTGACCTCCGTAATGGCCTCGGCGCTGCCGCCATGGGCCTGCAGATCTTCGGCGAACTGCGCAAAAGTCTCGGCATCCTTGCCGGGTGTGGCAAACAGCAGGCGCTTCGCCACGAGGTCCACAAACAGGGTGATGTAATCATGGCCGCGCCGGCTGCTCGTCTCATCGATACCGACGGAATGGACCTCTGACATGTCCGCGGCCTCGCGGGCCTTGGCGACGTAATGATCGAGCACCCGCCAGAGTCGCTGGTCCGTCTCCCGCACTAGGCGGGAGACCGTCAACACGGGCATCTCCCGGACCATGGCCATGACTAGAGCCTCAAAGAGCAGCGTGAATCCCGAGCCTTCCCGCGCCCAAGGGACGGATACCAAATGCACGCCGTGTTCCGGGCAATGGACCCGTGGTACGCGGGCATGGAGATAAGCCGCATGCTGGAAGAAGTCGAGGTGACGCCAGACCTTCTCCTGGGTGTCATAGACCGGGCAGTCCTGGCCGCAGACCGGACAGGGAAACTGACTACCCCTTGGGAAGTTCACATGCAGGTCCAGGCGCTTTTCCTCCACCGTGAACCGCACATCGTCCACCATCCACGGCGGAACCAACCCCAACGCCAGAGTGAACAGTTGATTACCTTGGTCCATCCTTATCCTCAGCTCGCTGCCCTTCCCATAAAGCAATCATACCGCCTTACCCACTCAATGTGTCGAGGAGCCTCCAACCTGGATGGTAGTGCTGAGGATGTAATTGGAAAAATCTACCCGGAAGGCCTGCAGTTGGGAGGTCCAAGGACCCATTTCCCAGTTGGTGCCAAAGGTATAGGTCTTGGCACGCTGGGGCTGCAGGTTAGCATTGTAGGTGCCGGTATAGAATTGATTATACCCTGGCGGATTGCTGTTTTCCGTATAATTAACATAGGCATGCCAGTTGGGCAGGATGCGCAGGTTGGCACCCACGGAGGGCAGCACCGAGGAGAAATTGACATTAAATTGCCCCGGAAGCTTTCGTGCCAAGGCGACATCGTCTACAAAGCTGCGCTCGGCGTAGAGGTATTTGACCCCCGCGGTCAGGCGCAGTGCATCAATTGGTTTATAATTAAAGACCAAATAGGGTTCGTAAGTGTTGGTAACCACTGGCTCGTAATAATTGGCGCCGATGTAGGTATTGGCCAAGCTGTAATAATTGGCCGCATGCAGGGTATTATTGTGGTTGAACCAGAAGCCAAGCTCGGTATCCACCGGCCCGAGCGGAAAGAGCAGGCGAGCGATGTTGCCCCAGCGGTGGGTCAAGTTGACACTTTGACGCAAAAGTGCTCCACCATAACTGCGCGGATTTGCCGAGATGATGGATCCCGCAGGCGTCAAGAGGGTGGTGTTAGAAGTCGTTGCCCCGGCACCAAAACCATCACCATAGTAGTAGTAGAACTGATCGGAATAGCGCACGCGTCCAAGGTTTCCCTCATACTTTGCGTATGTCAACCAATTAAGATAATTGTTATAGTTAAAGCCGGTATAGTTCGTATTGATACTGCCGTTAGCGTTGTATAAATTGCTCGTATAACTATTGTAATCCTGACCGAACTGCGCCTGTTGGGCCGCCGTTGCACCGTTGTAGTAATTGAAGCGTTGATTGTTCTGGGTAAAGAATAGAGTCAAATCGCCGGGGCCAACATGGGTGACGGACTTGAAGAGGAACTGGGTCTGGATGGCGCCATTGTTTTGAAAGTATCCGTCGCGTTGGATCTTGTTGACATAGAGCCAAGCCGAGGTGGGTGCGATATTCTTGGCAAAGAGCCCGGTATTGATCAGGCCGCCGTAATTGTATTTGCCAAAGGAGCCGCCGCCGACGATGGGACGGACCATGGGAAAGGGCGAGGGCTGCAAGCTATTGGTAGCAAAAGCACCGCCAAAGGCTGCTAGACCAGGCAATGCAGCGGATTCGGCGCCGGGGTAATACTGCGCATTGGCAACGAGAACCGAGGGGATGAATTCGTTGGTGTAGTAGGTATAGCTGTCGTTGTCGTTGAGGGGGATGCCATCCAGCGTGAAGTTGATGAGCGACTTGCCGAAGCCGTTGATGTAGACGTCATCACCATCCATGCTGTCGCCGCTGCTGACCACCATGGCATTGGGCAAGGTATTGAGCACCTGAGTGTAGGAATCGGTGGGGCTGATCATTTCAAACTGCCCCTTGGTGATGGTGGTCTCCTGCTGGGTGGCAGTCTTATCGAATTTCTGCACGCGCTGGATATCACTCTTGGGCGTCTGGCCCACATTCAGCTTGGGGGCTGCACCAAAAAATCCGGACCCGCTGCTAGCCGTTCCGGTAACTGTACCCAGAGACTGGGTATCGGCATGGGCATTGGTCTGCGCCAACGCGACAATGGCGGCGACTACAGACAGCGCCAAGGAATTCTTCAGCTTCATGTTGATACGCTCCTATCGATGGTGAGTCACTTGGGTCGCGGCTCTTGGTCTCTCCTGCGTGGGGAGGACCTGGAATAGGAAAGACGATATCAGAGAAATGTTACAGTTGTGTGAATCTTTTGTTGCAGTTTCATGACACCTCTCATCCTCCCTGGCCGGAAAATTGTGCTATGCTGCATCTTATTGATCCTATGGAGGGATTCAGTTATGTCCTACATGTCCTATGCGAGATTTGCGGTCGCCGTCTTCCTCCCGCTTGTGCTTTCTGCCTGTGCGTCGATGTCGCCGGTGGCGGGAAACTTCCCTCCCATCACGCCGCGGCAGGCGCAAAGTGGAGCCGAGAATGGCAAACTCGTGCGCTGGGGTGGTGAGCTGATCCAGGCAGAGCCCGAGGCCCGGCAGACCTGTTTTACCGTGTTGGGTTTCCCCCTCAATTCCGAAGGCCGCCCGGTGCTCGGTCGTCAGTCCGCAGATGTCGGGCGCTTCCTTGCCTGTGCTCCTGGATTCTATGATCCAACGCTATATGCGCCGGGACGGGAGATGACGTTTATCGGCACCGTACAGGGCATTGCGACCAAAAAAGTGGGCGGCTTCGAATATCCCTATCCACGCCTGAGTGCCAGTCAGGTGTATCTATGGCCCCTACCGGAGCCGGAGCCGCGTATGAGCACGGTCGTCGTTGGCGGCGGATGGGGTTGGGGTTGGCCGGGTTATTACGGTCCGTTCGGTCCACGTTTTGGGTGGATGTATCCCTGGTGAGCTGATCTCGCCCAGATATTGCGTGTCCTGCGCGTGGCACCGTGTTAGAATCCAATCTTTGTTGGCGGGACGAAAATGATTCGGAGTATGACAGGCTATGCCCGGGTGGCGGCGGGCGGGGCGGACGATGGACGATCCTGGGAGGTCCGCGCGGTAAACCACCGTTTTTTGGAAATCGTCCTGCACATTCCCGACAGCCTGCTGGGCATCGAGGCTGAGCTGCGTCGTCGGGTCGCGCAGGTAGTCAAGCGCGGCAGGGTAGAATTGTGGTTCCGCCAGTCAACTCAGGAAGAGCAGTCCCGTATCCGCATCAACCCGGCCCTGCTGGCTGATTTACGGGGCGCCGTGGGTGAGATTGCGGAGCTATGGGATTTACCGCTCCCCGCCCCCGATCCCCTCGACCTGTTGCGCTGGCCGGGAGTTTTGCAGTCACGCGAGATGACGGAGGAAGTTCAGCCCGAGGCATTGCTGGCGCAGCTCGACGATGCGCTATTGGAGTTGCAGCAATCGCGGCTGCGCGAAGGCGCGGCACTTGCCGAGATTTTCCTGCAAAAGCTGCAGGCCATGGAAGCGATACTGCAGTCTCTGCGCGCGCAGCTCCCCGGTATCGAAGCGCGGCTGGCGGAGCGTCTGGAACGACGTTTGGGTGATCTGCGGCAACAGGTGGAGCCCGGTCGATGGGAGCAGGAGCTGATTTTCTATTTGCATCGGCAGGACGTAGCCGAGGAAATGGAACGGTTGGCAACACACCTCGTAGAAATTCGTCAAGTGCTGCAACGTGACGAGTCGGTTGGACGGCGTCTGGATTTCTTGGTACAGGAATGCAATCGGGAAGCCAATACCCTGGGTTCCAAGGCGGCCGACCAGCAGGTCAGTCAGGCAGCCATCGAGCTCAAGGTGCTGATCGAACAACTGCGCGAGCAAATTCAGAATGTGGAGTAGCAATCATGAGTGATCGCGCCCATCATGCGGGAATTCTCTGGATCATCTCGGCGCCTAGCGGCGCCGGCAAGACCAGCCTGTCTCGTGCTCTGGTGCAGGAAACTACGTCTCTGCGCACATCAGTGTCTTTTACTACGCGAGCACCCCGGCCGGGCGAGATCGATGGCCAAGACTATCACTTCATTTCAGCAGAGCAGTTTGCTGGAATGGCAGAACGTGGAGAGTTTCTGGAGCATGCGCTGGTGCACGGCAACCGTTATGGCACCGGCGAATCGTGGGTGAAAAAGCAGCTGTTCTCCGGGGTCGACTGCTTGCTGGAAATCGATTGGCAGGGTGCGCGCCTAGTGCGGGAGCGCTTGCCGGAACATGTGGTGAGCGTTTTCATCCTCCCACCCTCTTTGGCCGTTCTCGCTGAGCGCTTACGGGGTCGCGGCCAGGACAGTGACGAGGTAATTGCTCAACGACTGGCGGCAGCGCGGGAAGAGCTGCTACATTACGATGAGTTTGACTACTTGGTGGTCAATGAGGATTTTCAGCATGCCTTGGGGGATTTGCGTTCCATCCTGCGTGCCGAGCACCTGCGGCGCAGTCGCCAGCAGCATGAGGAGCACGCGCGTTTGCGCGAACTTTTGGCGTGATTTTGTAAAACAGTGAGGAAATGCCGTTATGGCCCGTATTACCGTGGAAGATTGTCTGGAGAAGATCGAAAATCGGTTCGAACTGACCCTGGTGGCGGCGCGTCGCGCGCGCCAGCTCGCCAGTGGTGCGCAGCCACTGGTGCCCGTCGATCGTGATAAGAATACCGTGGTGGCACTGCGCGAAATCGCCGCCGGCTCGGTGAGCCGCGCCATTCTCGATGAGCCGGCGCCACCGCCTCTGGCCAGTTTCCCTGGCGCTGCGCGGCGGGAGTCTGTAGGTATCGAGGATGTCGGCAGCGACTGAACTCAGCAACCCGGCGGACTCCGTTTTTCTGGCGGAGGCTGCCGAGGTTTTGCAGCTCTCGCCGGTGACTCCCGCTTTGGGTGACCCCTGTGCGCCGTTGCGCCTGCTGCTGCAGCGGTATCTGTCGCCGGAAGATGAGCAGAAGGTGCGAGATGCCTACGAGCTGGCGGCATTGGCACATCGGGAACAACGGCGTCGTAGTGGCGAGCCCTACATTCATCACCCAGTGGCGGTTGCCTGTATCCTCGCTGAACTCCAGCTGGATGTTGCCACCATACAGGCGGCCCTGCTACATGATGTCATAGAGGATTGTGGCATCAGCAAGGACGAGCTGACGGCGCGCTTTGGCGCCGAGGTCACCGAAATGGTGGATGGCGTCAGCAAACTCGGCCAAGTGCGTTTCGAAACCCGGGAAGAGGCGCAGGCGGAAAACTTCCGCAAGATGTTCCTGGCGATGTCGCGCGACATTCGCGTTGTGCTGATCAAACTTGCTGACCGCCTGCATAATATGCGGACCATGGGGGTAATGGCGGCGGACAAGCGCCGGCGTATTTCCCGGGAGACTCTCGATATCTATGCGCCAATCGCCCAGCGTCTCGGGATCCATGCCATTCGTATCGAGTTGGAAGAACTCGCTTTTTCGCATCTGTACCCAAAACGCTGGCATGCCTTGAATCAGGCCATCAAGGCAGCCCGGGGTAATCGTAAGGAAGGTGTACAGAAAATTGGACAGCTGATAGCCGAACGTTTGCGGCAGGAAGCCATCCATGCCCAGGTGAGCGGGCGGGAAAAGCATGTTTACAGCATCTATCGGAAAATGCAGCGCAAGGGACTCCCCTTTTCCGCCATTCACGATCTGCATGCCTTTCGCATCATTGTCGACGATGTCGATACCTGCTACCGAGTGCTCGGTATCGTCCACAGTCTGTTTCGTCCGATTCCCGGACGTTTCAAGGATTATATCGCCATCCCGAAATCGAACGGCTACCAGTCTCTCCATACCATCCTGCTGGGGCCGTTTGGACATCCGGTAGAGATTCAGATTCGTACCGAGGATATGCATCGGGTGGCGGAAGCCGGGGTGGCAGCGCACTGGCTCTATAAAAGCGGAATTCAGCGGGCCCATGCCGAGGCGCAGGCGCGCGCATGGATCCAGCGCCTTCTCGAGCTACAGGCACAGGGCGGAGATTCACAAGAGTTCCTGGAAAGCCTGAAGATGGATCTCTTTCCCGATGAGGTCTACGTCTTCACGCCAAAGGGCAAAATTCTGGGTTTGCCGCGCGGTGCAACGGCGATTGATTTTGCCTATGCGGTGCACAGTGATATCGGTAATCGCGCGGTGGCTGCCAAAATCAATGAGATCTATGTGCCGTTACGCAGCATCATCGACAATGGTGACAAGGTGGAGATCATCACCGCCGAGTCGGCGCATCCCCAGGCGGGCTGGCTGGAGGTGGTGGTTACCGCCAAGGCGCGGGCCAATATCCGCTCCTACCTCAAGACCATACAACGCGGCGATGCGGAACAACTCGGGACTAACCTGCTCGACAAGGCCTTGCGTAGCCTGGGAACAACCATCGAAGCGCTGGCGGAAGAGGATTTTCAGCGTGTCTATTCCACGTTCCAAGTGGCAGACCGGAGCGCCCTGTTGGTGTCGATCGGTATCGGTCAAGTAATCCCGTTGGTGGTGGCACAAAAGCTCGTACCTGAGGAGGAGCGAGGGCGATTGGCGCAAACGGCGCGGCGGCTGGGGCAGGCGGTCAGTTCACTGTTGCCTGGCCGGCCTGGGCGCGAAGCGGGGCACAACCAGCCGTTGCTCATCCGTGGCACCGAGGGGATGCCGGTCACTCTGGCGCGTTGCTGTCGTCCCATTCCCGGTGACCCGATCCTTGGCTTTATCACGGCGGGCAAGGGGATCGTCGTGCATACCCACGATTGTCACAATATTCGCGAATGGCGTAAGCGTCGCGACCGCTGGGTAGATGTACAGTGGGATCCCGAGGTGCATTCCGAGTTTCCGGTCTTGGTGCGGGTCGTGGCGGAGAGCGGGCGCGGGGTCCTGGCGCGGGTGGCAACCCACATCGCCCAGGCCGATGCCAACATCGATCATGTCGATATCGAGCCTCAGGATGGCCTGTATACCGGTATCACCTTTACCATCACTGTCCGCGACCGCGATCATCTTGCCCAGGTCGTGCGGAATTTGCGCTCCCTGCCTTCGGTGTCGCGGGTGCAGCGTGTGAAAGGATGAATTTCAGGAGACTGTCTCATGCCAAAACCTGTTCATAGTGCAGAAGCCCCAAAGGCCATCGGCGCCTACAGTCAAGCCATGATCCATGGTGATTTGCTGTATCTATCTGGTCAGATCCCGATCGATCCGAAAACGGGAGAGCTGGTTGACGGAGACTTTGCTGCGCAGATGCAACAGGTCCTGAATAATCTGCAAGCCGTCTGTGTGGCGGCGGGAACGGACCTGCGCCGGGCGGTGAAATTACAGGTTTATCTGAGTGACCTCAGCAATTTTGCGACGGTCAATGCGCTCATGGAGAGTTTTTTTACCCCTCCGTATCCGGCACGCGCGGCATTACAAGTTGCCGCCTTGCCCCGCAACGCGGCAGTGGAGATCGACGGCATCGTTGCCTTGGCTGAGGCGGATCATGCTACCGGCTGATCTGCAGCAGCCGGTTCGCGTACTTCTGCAACGCTATCCGGAATTACGTGGCTTGTTGGAAGAAAAGGGAATCCACTGTAATGAGTGTTTCGTCGCCGAGCGAGAAACCTTGGCTGGCGTAGCTGCCATGCATCATCTCGATCTACAGTTGCTGCTGCAGGACTGGGAAAAGCGCCGCGCGCGAGACGCCAACGCCTGAAGATATGGCTGTATCGCGTCCAGCGCTGCATCTGCAGGATCCCTTGGCAGCGTTCCCTGGCATCGGACCAGCCATTGCCGGGCGGATGGCAGTCTTGGGTCTGGAAAGGATCGAGGACCTGCTTTTTCATCTTCCCCTGCGTTTTCAGGATCGTCGGCGCCTCATGCCGATTGCCTCTCTGCAGCCGAATATGGAATGCGCGGTGCTGGGGGAGATTGTCGATCTGCAGCGCCAGACGGGCCGGCGAGAGCAGTGGTCGCTGCGCCTTGCGGATGCAAGCGGGGCAGCCCTTCGCCTGCGATTTTTCCACCTCAGCCCGGCCTTGCGCCAGCAATGGCACATCGGTCGCAGGCTCTGGTGCTTTGGTGAACTGCGTCTGGGCGTACAGGGTCTGGAGATGGTGCATCCAGAGTGGCAGCTTGCCGATCGTAAGGATTTTCGGCCTCCCGAACATCTGACACCTTTTTATCCCAGCACTCAGGGCATCCATCAGCAGCAGTGGCGGCGCTTCATTGCAGCGGCACAAGAATTGTTGCCAAGCCTTGCAGATCCCTTACAGGCATACCTTCCGCAGTGGCCGAGCCTAGCCGATAGTATTCGTTACCTGCATCTGGGAGGGGGGCGGGCGCCCATGCCAGCGGACCGGGAGTGGCAACGAGTCGCCTTGGAAGAGCTGTTGGCGCATCATCTGGCATTGCGTCGGGAACGCCGGAGAAGCGCTCCGCAACTCGTGGAATCCGCGCCTGATCCCAGTCTTTGGCATCGGCTGCGCGCGACCTTGTCTTTTTCGCCAACTCCAGCGCAGGAGAGGGTGATTGCCGAGGCGGTAGCCGACCTGGCGAGTCAGCGGCCAATGCGACGGCTGGTGCAGGGCGACGTCGGTTCGGGCAAAACCCTGGTGGCCGTTGCGATTCTCTTGCATGTGGTGGCGACGGGTAAGCAGGTTGCCGTCATGGCTCCGACCGAAATCCTCGCAGTGCAGTTGTATGAGCGTCTGCAGTCCTGGTTGTCGCAGCTGGGCGTGGCGGTGGGAATCCTGCTGGGTAGCCAGGGAGTGCGTCAGCGACGCGCCACCATGACGGATGTGCAGGAAGGTGGCCTGTCGGTTGTTTGCGGGACACAGGCGCTCTTTCAGGAGAATGTGGAGTTTGCCCGTCTTGGCCTAGTGATCATTGATGAGCAGCATCGCTTTGGTGTGGACCAACGTCGACGTCTTCTGGAAAAGGGCGAACTGCCACATCTCCTGGTGATGACCGCGACCCCCATCCCACGCACTCTGGCCATGACCCTGCATGCCGATCTGGATGTCTCCAGCATCGATGAATTGCCGCCGGGGCGGCAACCCATCGACACCCTGGTGCTGGCCGATGACCGACGGGAGGAATTGATTCAGCGGCTGCATCACCTGCTCGCCGCTGGGCGCCAGATTTATTGGGTCTGTCCGTTGATCGAGGAGTCCGAGGTTCTGCAATTGCAGGCAGCCGAGACCAGTCATGCCGATTTGCAGATGGCATTGCCGGATATTCCCATGGGATTGCTGCATGGGCGCCAGCGCAGTGAAGAGAAGGCGCAGGTGATGGAGGCGTTTCGGCAGGGAAAGTTGCGAATATTGGTGGCGACAACGGTGATAGAAGTGGGAGTCGATGTTCCCAATGCATCGGTTATGGTGATTGAACATGCCGAGCGTTTGGGATTGGCGCAATTGCATCAGTTGCGTGGCAGAGTTGGCCGTGGACAGCAGGCCAGCGTTTGTATCTTGATGTATCATGCGCCGCTTTCTGCGAAGGCGCGGGAAAGACTGCAGATCATGCGTGACTCCCAAGATGGCTTTGCCATTGCCCGTAAGGACTTGGAGATGCGGGGACCGGGAGAGTTTCTCGGGGTACGGCAGAGCGGCGAACGGAATTTGCGGTTTGCCAATCTGTTGCGCGACGAAGCGCTTTTAGCCCTTCTTCCAGGGCTTGCCGAACGCCTGGAGCGGGACTGTCCAGAGGCGATCGATGCACTCGTCCAGCGCTGGTTGGGCTCAGGCACCGCTTATGCCGCAATAGGCTAAAAAGAAAGGAGTAATCAGGGAGTCGCCCACTTGTAGACAGTCAGCGACGGGCTGGAGTATCCTGCAAAAAATTTTATATTAGCGCGAGGAAGTACGCGTGGGACGTTGTCATCATTGGTCTGTAGCCGTAGTTGCTATGGCTTTTCTGGGCGGCTGTACTTCGCAGTTGCCGTCGACCCCGGTCCACTCGGTCGCCTACTACGCGGCGCGCATCCCCCCGCCACCGGTCAGTCCTGCGATTTCCCCGGCACCGGTGCAGTCCGTGGCGCCGCGGGATGAGACTTTGCACATTATCGTCAATACCGATCAGCGCAAGCTGTATCTATATCGCGGCTCGACCCTGTTGGCCAGCTATCCGGTTGCTATTGGCTTTGGCGGTTCGGCCCCGCGCCGGATTCGCGGCGATAACAAAACCCCCGTCGGGCACTATCACATAGGGTATGTACGCTGGGGAACCCAATACGGACCCTTCATGCTTCTCACCTATCCCAACCGGCACGACGCCGAATGGGGTTTACGTGAAGGGATCATCTCTCGGAGCCAGTATCACGCGATTGTGTCCGCCATCGACAATGGACAAGTACCGCCGCAGAACACGCCCTTGGGCGGATACATCGGAATTCACGGTATGGGACCAAACTTTTCTTATGATCGTACTGCCAGAGTGTTCCCAGGCCGCTGGACAGCGGGATGCGTGGCGCTCTCCAATCACGACGCACAAGATATTGCGAGCATGGTCGAACCCGGCACGCCAGTAGAAATTGTTGGACAGGTGGCGAGTTATCCCGAGCAGATTGACGAAAGCGGTCGTCTGGCTTTTCAGTATCATCACGTAGCGGATAAAGGACTGAAATTCGGCAGTTCAGCCAGCGGGCAGTCACCCCAAAAAGTGCGGAACGAGTGATCTTTCAGATCTCATCGCGAAGAAGCATTTCTGCAAACCAGCAAATGCGGTTGCGGCCCTCGGATTTGGCTTGGTAAAGGGCATCATCGGCACGAGATAAAATGGTGGAGATGGTACTGTCGCCTGCTTCCATCGCCGTGGCACCGATGCTGACGGTTATCTGTATGCTCGTTTGCGAGCTGATCGCCACCGAGTGATCGCTGACTTTTTGTAGGATCCGTCTGGCCAGAGAGGTGGTATTCTCGATAGAAGAATCTTCGCAAATCAAGAGGAACTCTTCTCCGCCAAGGCGTCCGAAGTGATCGGTGCTGCGCAACTCATTCTGAACCACCCGAGAAAATTCGCGGAGTACCTTATCCCCTGCCAAATGTCCGTGCTGATCATTGATTCTTTTGAAATGATCGAGGTCCAGGATGCACACGCTCATATCGCGCTGATGGCGTTTGTAGCGCGAAAGTCTCTTTTCCAGCTCTTCCAGACTGAAGCGCCGGTTGGCGATACCGGTGAGCTCATCTCGGCTTGCCAGTTCTTCCAGTCTGCGCTCCAGTGCACGACGTTGGGTAATGTCGCGCCAAATACCCTCTACCCCGGCATACTGACCCGTTTCATCAAGTAAAATGGTACTGCTGATGGAAATGTCGATAATTCTTCCATCTCGGCAGCGCATCTGTCCCGGAAAGTCGTGAACATATCCCTGTTTTTTTATGATTTCCACGAGTTCCTTGCGATCATCCTGGTCAGGATAGAACGCAGCGGCTGGCAGGCCAATAATCTCGTCGGGAGAATAGCCAAGGATATTGCGCACCGATGCGCTCACATAGCGTGTGATGCCATCAGCATCAGTGCGGTAAAAAACGTCCTGCATGGTGTTCATGAGGTGTTGAAATTGCGCATCGCTGTCACGCAGACGCTTTTCCATCGCGCAGCGTTCGGTCATGTCGAGAAAAGTGGCAATGAGGCCTATGCGGCCGTCAATCAGCAAAGTGCGACTCGTCAGGGCGATAATCCGAACCTGATGCTGGCAGGTGTAAATCCGAAACTCGGTAGGCGGGTTTATGATATGGCTCGTCTCGGCGCGACGAATGCGGGCGATGACCCGCTCCTGGTCGAGGGGATGAATGAATTTGTGAACGGATTGTCCGAGAACTTGATCGATGCTGTCAGCCTGAAAAATTTGAAGCGCAACCGTATTGGCGTAGAGAATGACATCGGACGCGAAGACAACGACCGCAGTGGGCAGGGCGTCGAAGACCGAGCATTCCTCTGTCGTAAGCACGTAAGCCCGTGCCGGTATGGCCTGGTCGCCCATTCCCCTCCTCAAAAACCCCTCGTGATGAACCTTCCTAGCCTCTTCTTACAGGACGACTTCGTGATGATTATCATGATAATGATTGCTGATGGTCAAGGATCGACCGGCAAAAATTTTCTACCCTGCTGTTTGCCCTGCTTCCCAGCCACGGCGGATACAGTCGCCCAGCGCGACGCCGCCGCGCCAGTTGCCCAGCAGTGACAGGCCCGGCCAATCGCGTAGGAGACGATCGATGGCGTTGATGCGTTGGCTGTGTCCCAGGTTGTATTGCGGAATGGCGCGCGGCCAAAATTGCGCCCGCTGGAAACTGGGCTCGCCCTGGATGCCCAGGATGGAGGAGAGATCATCCAATGCCTGGCGAAAGAGGAGAGCTTCTTCCTGTGGGATCGCTTCCTGCGCGCCGCCCAGAAACACCGTAAGCAGTACCTGGCCATCGGGCGCGCGGCGGGGGAAAAGGGTGGAAGAGAATAGTGCCCCCAGGGTAGGGATACCCAAGCGCCTGGGGATCAGCACGCCAAAGCCATCCAAGGGATGCTCCACCTGCGTGCGAGGAAAACCCAAGGCAAGCGTCGCAACACTGGGGTATTCAATTTCTGCGAGGTGATCGCGTAGTGGTTGCGCAGTCGAAGGCAGAATGCGAATGATCGCATCAGTGGGGAGGCAGAGGAACAACCGTTTGGCCAGTAGCGTGCCGGTTCTGCTCTCCACTCTCCAGCTCCGATCGACAGGAATGATGGCGGTTACCGGCTCGTTGCAGCGCAGTCTATCGCCCAATTTTGCGGCAGCGGCGCGGGGCAGATCCTGCATGCCGCCGGCAAAGGATAGTAGGCGACTGCGCATAGCCGGGCGCTTGCGGCGCAAGCCGGCGAGCAGCAAGGATCCGTACTCCTGCTCCATCTGCGCCAGACGAGGGAGGCTGGCGGCGACGGACAGGCGCTCGGGATCGCCAGCAAAAACCCCGGAAACAAAGGGGTCGACCATCCAGTCCAGCACTTCTGGACCCAGACGCCGGCGCACGAACGTTGCCACGGACTCCTCTGCCGCCGCGCGGGCGTGGAAGGGTTCACCAAGGAGGCGGAGGCGAGCACCGGGAGACAACAGCTTGCCACCCAGGAGGGCAGCAGGACCAAGCGCAACCAGTCGCTTGTGCCGATTCAGAACAAAACGGCGACGGGCAAGAGGATTAGCGGCAATGCCGTCGAGAGCAAGACGCTGGAGCTGGTCCGCCACCAGGGGGTCGCGGACGAGCAGGGTGTTGGGGCCAAGGTCGTAGGTAAAGCCGTCTTCGGTGCGGCTACGAATATTGCCACCCGCCTCCGCGCGCGCCTCGAGCAGCAGAAATTCTTTTCCCTCTTCCTCCAGGCGCAGAGCCAGACTGAGGCCGGTTATTCCAGCACCAACAATCAGGTAGGGCAGTACGTCCACGTTTCATTCCTCCTGCGGTAATTCCGCAGCGTATGCGCGGCTCTGCAGATACCAGCGGTGCGCGTGCCGGAGCAGGGCGAGCAAGATGGCAGTGACGGGTAGGGCGATGAGAAGACCCACAAAGCCCAGCAATTGCCCGCCCGCAAGGACGGCAAAAATCACCAGAACGGGATGCAGGCCAATGCGGTCACCAACCAGTACGGGGATGAATAGTGTGCTTTCGAGGACTTGTCCGACGCCGTAGACCGCCCAGACTTCTGCCAGTGAGAGGAGTGTGCCGCCCTGAATATACATCGCCAGAGTCGCGAGAATGATGCCGCTGACAAAGCCCAGGTACGGGACAAAACTCAGGATTCCGGAGAGCAGGCCGATGAGCAGAGCGGTTTTCAGGCCGACGATGCTGAGCCCGATGGCATAGGTGGCGCCCAGAGCAAGCATGTCGAGCAGTTGTCCGTGAAGAAAGGCCATCAGCATCCGGTTGGAATCGGTCGCCAGTTGCCGGACCAGGGCCAGCTGACGACGCGGGATGAGCTCGTCGAGGCGCTGCAACAGTCGCGGCCAGTCCCGCAACAGGTAAAACGTGATCACCGGAATGAGCAGAAAGTTCATCAGAAACGCTAGAATGCCGGAGCCTGATACCAGTGCAACCTGGAGGCTGCTGCTGGCCCAGTGGGCCAGCTTGCTGGCATTTTTGCTGGCATAGGCCGTCAGCGAGTGACTGTCTATGGGGATGCCCAGGCGTTGCGAGATTTGCGGTAGAAACTCCGTCTGCAGCAGCTTGGCATATTGCTGGAGATAATCGATGGCAATCAGGGTCTGGGCACGCACCGTGGGTAGCAAAGCGACGATGATCGCGGCAGCCAGCAGCAGGGCGAAGAGAAAAACCAGGGTGGTTCCGACTGTCCTACCGATGCGCCAGCGCTGCAGGAGAGTTACCAGGGGATTGCCCAGGTAGGCGAGTACGCCGGCGATCAGGAAAGGAGAAAGAATGGGACCCAACAAGTAGATCAGCCACAGGAACAGGGCGAGGGCGAGCCACGGTAGCCAACGTTGCGGCATGTTCAGGACTGATCCGAGGCCAGAGGGCAAGGGACACCCCGTTGCCGACAATCAGTGCAGACTATGGCCGCTGCCCTCCGCCGCCTCCAGCATGACCTGCTGCACCTCCGGGCGATAGTCGCCTTGCAGAACCTGTTGCCGACCCTCCTGAAAAAAAAGCTGCGCGTCGGCGGGAAGGAATTTTTGCAGGGCCGCAAAAGCGTCGCGCATCAGCTCTGGCTCTTGCGCACGAGTGGCGGTGATGCCCCAGTTGAACAGCAGGATGCGCCAGGGACGTTGCGGATCGTTGCTCTCCAAGTCGGCGGCATAATCGGCCTCGGCGGCTGCCACTACCGCCCCCATCAGGCGGGACAGACTGGCGAGTGCCCCCGGATCCCGCTCGCCGTTGGCCAAAACCGCCAGGCCGTTTACCACCGGATCGAGGGTATGGATCGGTTGCTGCTCCTGTACCAGCCAGGCGGCGATACTGACACTGACCACCTCGAGTGCTGCCTTACACTTGCGCTCGCCCAGACGATCGGCCCAGGTAGCCAGATCCATGAGCAGGCCGATGCTGAGATCCCCAATCCTCTCTGCCTCATCCTCCGGCAACGAAGGGTCCCACTCGGTGGTGTCTTTCTCCAGCACGAGGAAGAGCTGACGCAAGGCATCCACCAGTTGCGGCGGCGTGATCTGTTCGCCGGTGGCGATCTTGCTTTCGGCGAAGCGGGCGAGGAGGGGTTGCACCTGCTGTTCGAAACGAGCCTTGGCGCTGGCGATGTCGGCGAGAGTGGGCAAGGCGAATTCCTCAAAGTGCGAAAATTCTCCTTTGATGATACCATGAAAACCTTGTTGACGTAGTGTGTCCGGAGCTTGTCATGTCACAGTCCACTCCTCCGCGTTCTGCGGTCGATCTCCACATGCATTCATTGCATTCCGATGGCAGCATGCTGGTTGAAGACTTGGTCGCGCGGGTAGTCGAGCGAGGAGTCCGTCTGATGGCGCTCACCGATCATGACAACACCGCCGGGATTACTACCGCCGCGACGGAAGCGGAGCGCTTGGGTATCGATTTCATTCCTGGCGTCGAAATATCGAGTGAATGGAGTGGGATCGGTATCCACATCGTTGGCTTGGGTATCGATATCCAAAATCCGGAGCTTCAGATGGGCCTTGAGCGAATCATGGAATTTCGCGACTGGCGTGCTGCGGAAATCAGCCGCCTGCTGGATAATGCCGGAATTCCTGGCGCCGAAGCCGGGGCGCGCAAGCTGGCCGGAAGTCGTATGGTCGGGCGCACCCACTTTGCGCGCTGGCTGAAGGATTCCGGCTATTGCCGCGATAACGGAGAGGCCTTTCAACGGTGGCTCGGGCGCGGACAGATGGCCTATGTGCCGAGTGACTGGATTCCCATGCGTGACGCGATATCCTGGATACGCCTAGCGGGGGGCGTTGCTGTGGTTGCGCATCCAGGACGTTACAAGCTGAGTGCGGAGCGCCTGCGCGAGCTGTTCGTAGAGTTCCGTGATGCTGGCGGCGGAGCCATCGAGGTCTCGTCGGGGTCGCAGGCGGCGGCTGATCGAGAGCATCTGGCCAAGTTGGCGCGGCAATTGAATCTTGCTGCCTCCCTCGGTTCGGATTTTCACGGCCCGGAAATTGGTCATGCCGAGCTCGGGCAGTTGGCGCCCCTGCCCGTTGGGGTGCAGCCGGTTTGGGAGTGCCTCGGGCATTCGTTCCCCCTTTCACCAGTTCACTGACGGCATTTCCATGCCCCAATTGCGGGAAAAAATCCGCTTTGCCAACTGGGGGACGGCCGTTCTCGTTTTGGTGTATCTGGGGGCGCTGTATACCCTGAGCCCCTACGCTGGCCCGTTGCTCATGGGCGCCGTTCTCGCTACCGTGGGCTGGCCGTGGCAATTGCGCGCCGAGCGTTCCTTCCATTTACCGCGCTGGCTGGCTTCGTCTCTCCATGCGCTGGTGTGGATGGCGATCATCATCATTCCGGCCGTTCTGGTGGTCGAATCGATCCTGCCGGAATTGCTGCGGCTGGTGGCGCGTTGGCAGAGCGGGGCGCCTTTGCTTGGGGTGCCGCGGGAGCTGCAGCAGGTACCCTATTTCGGAAAATGGCTCGCAGCGCATCTGCGAGTGTTGAACGGTGCGCTTCTGTCGCGCTTTTTTTCGGAACATGCGGCGGTCATCACCAGTTCCCTCGGGCAACTCTGGTTTTTTGTCTTGCATACTTTTTTCGTCGCGTTGACGGTTTTCGCCATCAGTCTGCATGGCAGACGCTTGAGTGAAGTCCTGCACCTGACTGCTACCCAGCTCTGGGGCGCAGAACGCGGAGATCGCTTCTTGTTGGCCGCGCGGGAGGCGACACGTTCCGTGCTCATCGGGCTGATTGGCGTCGGCGTCATCGAAGGTCTGCTCATTGGCGTCGCTTATGCCGTGGCTGGCCTCAACACCTGGCCCTTGTGGATGGTCGTCACGGCTCTTCTGTCGCCGATCCCTTTTGGGGCAACGGTAGTGGTGGCTGCTGCGACCTTGTGGCTGATTTTCGGCGGACATTGGCTCGCTGGCCTGGTAGTGCTGGGTTGGGGGTTTTTCGTCATTACCCTGGCGGATTTGCTGATCCGTCCCCTGCTTACCGGGTCGCAAAGTCAGGCGCCTTTTTTTCTGGTTTTTTTTAGCATTTTGGGTGGCGCGGCTGCTTTTGGCTTGATTGGTTTGATCATCGGCCCTATCTTGGTACTCATGGCTCGGGGTATTTGGTTGGCGTGGGAGCGTCGGGTGCTGTTGGAGCGAGGAACCACCGGTACCGAAGCGCGATCTAACTTGTGAACGCAGGAGGTGTGGAATGGATTATCAAGTTTTTGACCAGCAGTACAATCAGATTGCCCAGGCAACCCAAAGCAATATTCAGGGCTTGCAGCAGGTAGCGCAAAAGTTGCAGACGGCCGTACCGGATTCAGCCGCGGCGCGGGAGCTGATCCTGGACCTGCGGAACATGGCCATGAATCTGCAGGGCCAGCAGCAGAACATCAATTTTTTGTTGCAGCAGATGGGGCAGCGGATCCAGCAGCTGGAAATGCAGATGCAGCAGATGGGCGCGCAGCCTGGGATGAATCCGAACATGGCGCAGCGGCCGTGGAATGCGCCGTCCCAGGGTATGGGTAGTGGTTTCATGGGCAATGTCATGACCGGCTTGGGGCTGGGTGCCGGTTTTGCCGTCGCCGACAATGTCGTCGACGACATTTTCAACATGTTCTGATTGCCTCGCTGATAGACAGCAGCAGACGGCGGTCGCTTCGGCCGCCGTTTTTCTTGGAGCGAACTGTGGCAGAAGAGTGGATCTATGGCATCCACGCCGTAGAGGCGGCGATCTCGGCGGGAGAGGTGGAACGTCTCTGGCTGGCGCCGGAGAGAGCAGACGATGATAGGATGGCGAGCATCCGTCGCCTGGCCGAGGCCAGCGGTCTCCCGGTGGTACTGGAACCTATGTCGGCTCTGCAACGGCGCTGCCATTCGGATCAGCATCAGGGGGTGCTGGCCCGTGCTTTGCCTCTTCCTGCACGAGATTGGAAAAATTTTGTGCAGCAACTTCCCGAGGATGCCCTTCTGCTGATGCTCGATGGAGTGACGGACCCGCATAACCTCGGTGCCTGTTTGCGAAGCGCCGAAGCGGCGGGGGTCACGGCGGTGCTGTTGCCCAAAGATCACGCCTGCGGTATCACGGGTACGGTACGCAAAGCCGCTGCCGGCGCTGCCTCACGCGTACCGGTGTTCTTTCTGACCAATCTGTCTCGCACCCTCGAGGACTTGCAACAACGCAATTTTTGGGTTGCAGGTCTCGCGGGAGAAGCCGAGCAGAGCATCTATGACGCGGATCTGTGCGGCGCCTTGGTAGTGGTCATGGGGAGCGAAGAGAAGGGCGTCCGCCGCTTGGTCCGGGAGCATTGCGATTATCTGCTGCGCATTCCCATGGCCGGCCAGATCGAGAGCCTGAATGTCTCCGTTGCGACTGCAGTGGTGCTCTTCGAGGCTAGGCGGCAACGAAGTGGGGAGGCAGTGCGGGCGCATTCGCGCTAGAATGGGTGCATAGGAGATCTCATGACGCCCAAGCTTGTCGATTCCCACTGCCATCTCGACTTTGAGGATTTTGCCGATGACCGCGCGGAACTACTGCAACGTGCGCGGGAGGCGGGAGTCGGATCGATCCTGATCGCCGCAGTGCGCCAGCCGGATTGGGGGCGGGTGCGCGCCTTGGCGGAGGCGGAGGCAGAGATCTGGGGGGCCGCAGGAGTGCATCCCAATGAGCCCGTGGCGGAGACTCCCAGCTATCGGGACCTTCTTGCGGCCCTCGATCACGAAAAGATCGTCGCCGTTGGGGAAACGGGTCTGGATTACTTTCGCTCTGAGGGCGACCTTGCCTGGCAACAGGAGCGCTTGGCGCTGCATGTTGCTGCCGGGCGGGAAACCGGGAAACCGATCATCATTCATACTCGGGAAGCCGCTGCTGATACCCTGGCCCTGTTGCGCAGCGAGAATGCCCGCGACTGCGGCGCGGTTATCCACTGTTTTACCGAAAGCCTCGATTTTGCCCGTCAGGCAATGGACCTGGGATTCTACATCTCGTTCTCGGGTATCGTCACCTTCAAGAACGCAAGAGATCTGCAGGAAGTTGCCAAATTCATTCCGCTGGATCGGCTGTTGATCGAGACGGATGCCCCGTATTTGGCGCCGGTGCCGATGCGCGGCAAGCGCAATGAGCCGGGTTTTGTCGCCTATGTCGCGCGCTTTCTTGCCGATTTGCGCGGCGAGGATCTGGATACTCTGGCGACGGTGACTTCGCAGAATTTTCGTCGGTTATTCCACTTGCCGGAGCCGGAATGCGCATACGCTTCCTAGGTACGGGTTCCAGTGCCGGGACACCGCAGATTGGCTGCGATTGTGCGGTGTGTCGGAGTGCGGATGTCCGCAATCAACGTAGCCGGGCGAGCATCCTGGTAGAAGAGCAGGATACTCGGATTCTCGTCGACACCGGCCCGGATTTGCGCATGCAAATGCTGGGCGCCGGCGTGCGCCATTTAGACGCTGTTTTTTACACCCATTTCCATGCCGACCATATCAACGGGATCGATGATCTGCGCGCCTTCAATTTTCTCGCCAAGCGGGTGATTCCCTGTTTTGCCGATGTACGTACGGCGCAGGAGCTGGTAGAGCGCTTTCGCTATTGTTTTCTTCCCCCTGACCCAGGCTGGGCAAAGCCGTCACTGTCCATGAAGGTCATTGAGGCAGAGCAGCAGGTAGGTGCGATCAAGGTCTTGCCCGTGCCGGTTTTGCATGGTCACCTGCCCATTTATGGCTATCGCTTCGGGTCGGCGGCCTACCTCACCGATCTCAAGACCATCCCCGAAAGCAGTTATGCCCTGCTGCAGGACCTCGACCTGCTGATATTGGATTGCCTCCGGGAAGAGGAACACCCTACCCATGTGAATCTTCAGGAGTCTCTGGCCATTGCCGAGCGTATCGGCGCAAGACAAACCTTGCTCACCCACATGACCCACGATCTTGATTACCGTCGCTTGCAGGATAGCCTGCCGCCGCGGATAGCGCCGGCCTATGACGGTCTCGTCTGGGATCAGTCTTCCTGATCGATCTGCGTACGGGTGTGCCCGGCTGCCGCGGTGTTGAGGGCCTGCAGGTGGAGAATCTTCAGGAGACGTTGCACTAAGGGATATAGTAAAACCGCCGAGACTGCCAGATAGACGATCCCGGAGTAGAGGGCATAGGCGCTGGCAAAGAGCTTTGCGACGGTGCCGTGCAAACTGGAAACGGGGCCCATGCCGCTGAGGATCATGCTCGCATTCAGTAGGCTGCTGATCCAACCGATGCCCGCCAGAAAATGATAGCCGAGAATGCCAACGGAGAGAGAAAACAGCAGAAAGCCGGTGCCCACGCCCACATAACGCAGCTGGTGCCAGAAAAACTCCTTTCGACTGCGCAGGCGCAGGGGCTCGTGAATCTGCAAGGTCATGAGAGCATGGTAGCTGCTCTGTCATCGCCGCGCCAATATGGGTCGATAACGAATTTGGGAAAATCACTTGCTTTGCCGGTGAGGTAAGTACTATCCTCGAAAAACGAGTGAGCGCTAGGGGCGTCCCGACTGGGGCTGAGAAGTACCCTTGGAACCTGATCCGGTTCAGACCGGCGTAGGGAAGCGGCCATCCTGGCGTTCGCGGATTGCAAAAGGAGCAACGCCATGGCAACTCGTCCTCAGGACGTCAACACTCTTCCGAGCGATAGTGAAGTCACTACCGGTCCCATTCTTGGGTCGAGAAAGTGCTACACCTCCGGTACCCTTTTCCCGGAACTGCGCGTCCCCCACCGCGAGATCGAACAAACTCCAACTCGGCAGCGGGATGATTCATTGGTGCAGAACCCCGCCATTCCCGTCTATGACGTGAGTGGGCCCTACACCGATCCGGAGGCGAGCATCGATATCCGCGCTGGTCTGGCACCGCAGCGTTGGCGCTGGTCCTGGGTCTTTCCGGATACGCTGCTGCACAGCATCGAGCCCTCCTCTGCCTATGGCCGCCAGCGTCAGGAAGATCCCAAGACTGCCGCCATCCGCTTCCAGCGTCGCGCCGAGATTCGCCGCGCGGCACCTGGAGGCAATGTGACGCAGATGCATGCGGCTCGGCTCGGCATCATCACCCCGGAGATGGAATATGTCGCCATCCGTGAAAACGAGAATCTGGAGCGGTTGCGCGCGACCCATCCGGAGCTGTTCCGCAGTCATGCCGGTGAAAACTTTGGCGCACAATTGCCGGAGCGCTACACGCCGGAATTTGTGCGTGATGAGATTGCTGCGGGCCGGGCGATCATCCCCGCCAATATCAACCATCCGGAACTCGAACCGATGGCCATTGGTCGCAACTTTCGCGTCAAAATCAATGCCAATATCGGTAATTCGGCGGTCAGCAGTTCCATCGCCGAAGAAGTGGAGAAGATGGTCTGGGCCATTCGCTGGGGGGCCGATACGGTTATGGACCTCTCTACCGGCAAGCACATCCACGAGACGCGCGAATGGATTCTGCGCAACTCCCCGGTACCCATTGGCACGGTGCCCATCTATCAGGCACTGGAGAAGGTCGATGGCAAGGCCGAAGAACTGACCTGGGAGCTGTTTCGCGACACCCTCATCGAACAGGCGGAGCAGGGAGTGGACTATTTCACCATCCATGCGGGGGTTTTGCTGCGCTATGTGCCGCTGACGGCCAATCGTCTTACCGGCATCGTTTCCCGTGGTGGCTCCATCATGGCCAAGTGGTGTTTGGCGCACCACCAGGAGAATTTCCTCTACACCCATTTTGCCGAGATCTGCGAGGTCATGAAGGCCTACGATGTCAGCTTCTCGCTGGGCGATGGGCTGCGACCGGGGTCGATTGCCGACGCCAACGACGAAGCCCAGTTTGCCGAACTGCATACCCTCGGTGAGCTGACGCAGATTGCTTGGCAGCACGACGTGCAGGTGATGATCGAGGGCCCTGGCCATGTCCCCATGCAGCGCATTCGCGCCAACATGGAAGAAGAGCTACAGCACTGCTTTGAGGCGCCTTTTTATACCTTGGGGCCGCTGACCACGGACATCGCGCCGGGCTACGACCACATCACCAGCGCCATCGGCGCCGCACAGATTGGTTGGTACGGCACCGCCATGCTCTGTTACGTCACGCCCAAGGAGCATCTGGGCCTGCCGGACAAAGAGGATGTCCGCGAGGGCGTGATGGCCTACAAGCTCGCTGCCCATGCCGCAGACCTCGCCAAGGGCTACCCGGGGGCGCAGGTGCGCGACAATGCGTTGTCCAAGGCGCGCTTTGAATTCCGTTGGGCGGATCAGTTCCATCTGGGTCTCGACCCAGAAAAGGCGCAGGCCTATCACGATGAGACCCTGCCCCAGGAAGGTGCCAAACTTGCGCACTTCTGCTCCATGTGTGGTCCACATTTCTGCTCGATGAAGATCACCCAGGATTTGCAGGAGTATGCGGAACAGGGGATGCGCGAGAAGTCTGCGGACTTTCAACGCCTCGGTAAGAATATCTACCTGAAATCCTGAGCCTCGGCTCAGAGATAAACGCCGAGAACCCCGACAAAGGTCAGCACCAGCGCGAGGGCGGCAAGGAAACGGGCGAAGAGCCCGTAGCCGCGCAGTGCCTTTTTCGCTGCTGCCCAATCCTGCTCGTTCAGGGCGCGGCGCAGACGCTTCATGGGCGCAAAGGCCAAGTGAAAGGCGCCGAGGGCAGCAATCGTCCCGAGCACGACCATGATCCAGACCGCCACCCCCAGGTGGCCGAAGCCACCGATGCTGCCCACCATGGCGTAGCCGCTCAGCAGCAGGAGCAGGGCGGCGAGGATGCCGCCAAAAGAGAAGGCCTGGATGGCTTGCTGCAGCAATTGCCAGGCTTGCGGCGTATGCTCCAGGCGCACCCAGCGCGGCAGCAGATAAAAGCCGAGAAACACCAGCCCGCCAACCCAGTAGAACAGCGCAATCAGATGGAAAAACTGCCAGATCGCAAATTGGGGCATGATTTCCTCCAACGAAAAAAGGGGCCCGAAGGCCCCCAAGGATACGCTACCGATGGATCTCGTGACTACTTGAAGCGCTTGCGGGTATAGAGATACATGATCCCGGCAATGCTCAGGTAGACCAATGGCAGAAAGAAGATGAGATCTTCCAGATCCGTATAATGCATGGTTGCCTCCTAGCGCGAAGAAATGCCCTTCTGATTCAGTTCGTCGTCCTGGCGGTCGAACATCGCGGCGCCAGCAGCGGAAATCAGAACGATCATCGTGGTCCCTACCAGCCAAGCAAAGTACCAGGGACCATAGTCGCCGGTAATCACCGCCAGAAACAAGGCAAAGGCGATGATTACGGTACCGGTGATAAACGTCAGCAAGCCTTTCATTTTGGCCTCCTATCAGTAAGCGTGGTCGTCGCTGGCGGCAGGTGCCTTCACCTTGCCGCGCATGACATTGAAGCACCAGGTGGTGTACGCCAGGATCGTGGGAACGAAGATCACGGTAAAGATCGTCATCCAGATCAGGTTGTACTGACTACCCGTACCATTCCAGATGGTGATGCTCTGCGCCGGGTCGTCGCTGGAGGGCATGAGGAAGGGGAACATCGAGATGCCCACCGTGCCCAGTATGCTGATCCAGGACAGGGCGCCTAACCACCAAGCCAGACCCGCCTTCTTCGCCCGCATGGCAAAAGAGCCCGCGAGCATGGCCAGGATGCCAATCAAGGGGACGATCCACAGGATGGGTGCGCTGTGGTAATTGTTGAGCCAGGCCCCTGCCTCGCGGGTCACGTTCTGCGCCGCCGAGATGTTGGCGGGCATGCCTGGGTCCGCATCATGCAGCACGTAGCCAGTTTTTGCGGCGATCCAGATGCCACCAACGACGAAGAGAATGGCACTCAGCACCCCTGCTACCGAGCCGATGTTTTTGGCACGGCTGTAGATGGGATCGACACCGCGAATCATCAGCATGGCAGAGCCCTGATAGAGGGCCATACTCAGCGCCAGCAAGCCACAGAGAATCGCAAAGGGATTGAGCAGATACCAGATGAAGGACTCGGTCTGGTAGTACTGGCCATCCCAGCCAAAGTGAAATCCGACGCCCTCGAGGATGTTGCCGATGGCTGCGCCGTAGATGATCATGGGTAGGGCACCGGAAATCAGGAAAACCCAGTCCCAGGTATTACGCCATTTCTCGGCGGGGACCTTGGAGCGATACTCAAAGGCCACCGGGCGCATGATCATGCTGAACAACAGCAGAATCATGACGATGTAAAAGACTGAAAAAGAAGTGGCATAGAGACTGGGGAAGGCTGCAAAGATGGCGCCACCGCCCAGGATGAACCACACCTGATTACCGTCCCAATGCGGCCCGACGATGTTCAGGGCCTCACGCCGCTCGCCATCGGTTTTGCCGACAAAGCGCATCAGCGCGCCGACACCCATATCCATACCCACCATGATGGCCAAGCCCATGAGCAGGACGCCCAGGAGTAACCACCACAAGACTTTCAGAAAAACGTATGCATCCATTGTCTGCTCCTTGTACGGCGAGGCGTGTGGCCTCGCCAGTGCTGCTCAGGATCGGTTCATGCTCGACTTGGCAAAGGCCGGCTTGCCTGCCATACCGCCACCCGCCGCCGATTCCTCTCCATGGTGGTGGCTTTCCTGCGGCCCCAGACGCGCGTACTTGAACATCAGGTAGAGCTCTGCCGCGATGAAGGTACTATAGAGCAGTACGAAGCCGATGAGAGAGAAGATCATGTAGCTCACGCTGTGGCTGGAGGCCGATACGAAGGTGGGCAGCCAACCATAGACGGTCCAGGGTTGACGGCCATTTTCTGCCGTAATCCAGCCGAATTCACAAGCGATCCAAGGCAGTGGCACGCTCCACAAGGCGATCTTGAGGAACAAGGGGTGTTTCTCGATTTCGTTCTTGAGGCTGTAGTAGGCCGCGAAGGCAAAGAGCACCAGCATGAAGAAGCCGGCTGCCACCATCAGACGGAAGGCCCAGAACTCGACCCAAACGTTGGGAATGGTGGCCTTGGCCGTCTTGTCGAGCACGCTCGGCAGATTGCTGGCATCGACCTTGGCAAGATCCTGATCCGGGGCAAATTCCTTGGCCAGGAAGCCATAACCCATATCCTTCTCATACTGCTTGAAGGTCGCCAAGGCCGCCGTATCGTTGTGATCGGCATTATAGGCCTTGAGGGCAATCATCGCCTTGATGCCATTCTCGATGCGCGGCTTGGCATCCTGCTCGAGGTTCTTGATGCCGGGGATCACGGTATCCTCGCTGTGCGTCAGGAGTGGCGTCAGCACATATGGAATCCCCAGTTCAAAGTCATTTTTCTGGGCCTCCCGGTTGGGGAAGGCAATCAGGTTCCACGGTGCCGAAACCGGGTTCGGATTGGTTTCCCAGATCGCTTCCATGGCCGCCAGTTTGGTCGGTTGCGCATGCGCCACCAAGAAGCCTAAGGCGTCGCCGAGGGTGATGACACCAACGGTGGAGATCACGCCGAAGATGGCTGCCAGACGGAAGGAGCGTAGGGCGATGTCCCGACGTTTCCTGGTCAGCAGGTAGTACGCGGATACTGCCATGACGAACATCGAGCCAGTGACAAAGCCGGCGATGGAGGTATGCACAAACTTCGCCTGGGCATCGGGATTGAAGATCAGCCCCACGAAGCTGGTGAACTGCATGCGCATGGTGTTAGGGTCGAAGGTGCCACCCTGCGGGTCCTGCATGAAGCCGTTGGCGATCAGGATCCACAAGGCGGAGAGGTTGGAACCCAGGGCCACCAGATAGGTCACTACCAAGTGCGCCTTCGGCGACATGCGATCCCAGCCGAAGAACATGACGCCGACGAAAGTGGATTCCATGAAGAAGGCCATGAGCCCTTCAATCGCCAGGGGCGTACCGAAAATATCTCCCACAAAATGCGAGTACATGGACCAGTTGGTGCCGAACTCGAATTCCATGGTCAGGCCGGTAGCGACCCCGAGCGCAAAGTTGATGGCGAAGAGTTTGCCCCAGAACTGGGTCATCTCCTTGTAGATTTGTTTCCCGGTCACCACATAAACGGTCTCCATGGTGGCGAGAATGAAGGTCAGCCCCAGAGTCAGGGGTACGAAGAGAAAGTGGTAGAGCGCTGTCAACGCAAACTGCAAGCGCGACAGCTCGACGACCGTGGGATTGATGAGCATATCCATGAACTACCTCCTACAAAGACGCCGGTACGTCCTGTCCCGGCCCATAACGGTGCAGATTTTTTTCTGCCCGCGCTTTTTCCCTTTGCTTTGCGGCACGTTTGTTGGGTAACAGATGACGGTAACGCTGCAGGAGATCCGCAGAATCTCCGCCAGCACCATGCTGACTGCGGCGACGAAACTCCTCGATGCTGCTCAGGCGGCGGCCCTGATTCTCTACCCCTGGATAGAGCAGAGTTTCTTCAGGAAAGCGCTCCAGCAGGGCGCATAGTCTGGCAAGCAAGCGAACTCTGGCCTGCCCGTGCAGCTTTGGATGCAGACCCCTTACCAGAATCGTGTGTCCGGTAAAGAGACGATCATTCCAGGCGTATATCGAGGCGCACGGAGTGAGAGCGGGGGTATGGAATATCCGTAAAGACTCTTCGCCAAAATAGAGCACGTCCTCATCGCGAGTACGCATGTCGACGCAGGGCGCATGGACGCTCTCGTGCGCGGCCAGGCGGGCGCCCCAGCGCTCGCGCAACGCCCGTGCCGCCTGTTCATGACTGGCATTCCAATGGGTGACCAGGAGCAGGCGCAGTTGTAGCCCGCGGCTGCGGAGAAAATCCTCTGCGGCGGTCAGGTGGTTTTCCGCGACATCGATCAACACCGCCTCGCGCGTCACCGGGTCGCCCAGCACATAGGCGAGAGAACCTCCCTTCTCGGAACAGATCTGGCGAAAAATCATGGAAAACTCCTTTCCAGGCTTGCAACTATTTCAGCAAATGCTATGCCAATATCTGAATTGATCGTTGACCTTCTGCAATGCCTGATATAGCTTGCATCGGACCGAGTGAGGTCGGTTAGATGCGGATCTCGATTGAAAAAGAACTGCCAAATTTGGCAGAAATTTTCTGCCAGGGCTGCTAATATTGACAGTGTGCCAGAGGGTTCGAGAGGTGGCCGATGCTCAAACAGTTGCGACCAGAACTGACTTCTCTACTCGACTGTTTCGCCTTGCCCGCGGTGCTGCTCGAGGCGGATCACACCGTGCTTGCCGCCAACCAGGCATATCGCAAGCAGTTTGGCGATGGCAAGCCGCTGCAGGGACGCCATTGCGACGAGATTCTGCGTATCGCCGGCATGTCCTGTGCTGACGCGGGCAACGAATGTCCGATGTCGCGTTGCCAGCAGAGTAACGAGGTGGCGCATACGCTGCGAATGCACGATGGTCGTGCCCTGCAGGTGGATCTGTTTCCCATACGGAACGCCGATGGCAAGCCCGCCTATTTCCTCGAGCTCTTCACCCCACTGCCGGAGCAGGGCGCTTCTACCGATGGGCTGGTTGGGCAGGGAGCGCGGATGCAGGAGCTCTTCCGCGCCTTGCACCGCGCCGCCCCGAGTGATGTGCCGGTGCTCTTGCTCGGTGAATCCGGAACCGGTAAGGAGCTCGCCGCTGGCCTGGTTCATCGTGCAAGTCAAAGGGCGAAGGGGCCTTTCGTGGTGCTCGATTGTTCCGGCCTTTCCGAGACGCTGTTCGAGAGTGAGCTCTTTGGCCATGAGAAAGGCGCCTTTACCGGTGCCCAGAACCGAAAAATCGGCCTTGCGGAGGTGGCGAACGGTGGCACCTTGTTTCTCGATGAAGTAGGTGACATCCCTCTTCCCCTGCAGGTCAAACTGTTGCGCTTGTTGGAAAGCGGGACGTTTCGGCGGGTCGGCGGTATCGAGCCGATCCGTTCCAGATTTCGTTTGCTTTCTGCCACCCACCGCGATCTGGAACGGATGGTGCGCGAAGGGAGCTTTCGGCAGGATCTCTACTACCGCATCAGCACCTTCCCCATCACTCTGCCCCCCTGCGCGAACGGCGGGAGGATATCCCGCAACTGGCGGAGTCCCTGCTCCACGGCTTGGGATATTCGCGTCTGCAGCTGAGCGCGGACGCCTTGGAACTCCTGCTGGCATACGACTTCCCCGGTAACGTTCGCGAGCTACGGAATATCTTGAACCGTGCCGCATTGTTGACCGACGACGTGTGGATCCTGCCAGAGCATCTGCCCGCCAATCTGCGGCAATCGCAACTTGCGCATGAAGCTCCCGGGTCAGTTGATTTTTCTACAGTGCTTCCCTTGGCGGAAATGGAGGCTCGCTATCTGCGCTGGGCGCGGCTCAACCACGCCGGGGATCGCCGCAGTCTTGCGCGCTCCCTGGGACTCAGCGAGCGCACCCTCTATCGCAAACTGGAGGCGGTCGATGATCCCAGCGAAAAAGGTGAGCGGGACCATGGTTGATACCCATTTTTCGGCACTGGACTGGGCGGCGGGCTCCTGGCAACGACCCGGAACGCAGGCAGATGCCCCAGTTCTGTTGTTGCTGCATGGCCTCGGTGCCAGTCAGGAAGATATGCAGGCGGTGGCGGAGTTTCTCGATCCGCAACGGCACTATCATCTGTTGACCCTGAACGCACCACGGCGAGCGGTGACTCTGAATCGCGGTTATGTGATGCCAGCCTGGTATGATCTTCTCGGCCTTGGACCCGATGCTGCCGAGGATCGTGCCGGCATGCAGCAAATCGCGCAATCGTTACGCGGTGCCCTGGCGCCGGTGTTGCGCGGTAGAGAGTTGATACTGGGGGGATTCTCTCAAGGCGCGGCCCTGTCCCTGTATTTGCAATTGCATGCGAGCTTTGCTGCGCGCGCCGTCTTGGTATTCAGTGGCTATCTGCCTTTACGTCAGGATACGCCGCCGGCTTCTAGCAACGCGGCGCCCATTTTCTGGGGCCATGGCACCCGCGATGAGGTGTTACCGCTAGAGTACGCGCGGTGGGGCGAGGAGATCCTGCAGCGCCAGGGCTATGAGGTGACTCGCCGCGATTACCCGATGGGGCACAGCATCGTTCCCGAAGAAATCGCAGCGGCGCGGGAATTTCTCGCTGCCAACACCGTCCGGCCGACCTGATCACTCTGCGAAGATGAACTCCCCCAGTCCCCAGCGCGCGGCCAGGGTCTCGGTGGCGTTGAGTAACTCTTCGGCGCGGGCGGGATGATTGACGGGAGAGTTGGCAATGCGCCGCAGAATCTCGTCGCGGTCATTGCCTTGCGAGAGCAAATGAATCAGTTCGCCGGCATCACGTCCGACGATTTCGCCGCCAAGTAGCTCTCCGCTGTCCATATCAGCGAGGATGCGGGCGAAACCGCGGATGTCATCCTGGCCCAGGGCACGCGGCGAGGTTTCAAAGGCGGCAAAACCCACTGCTGGCTCGAAGCCTTCGTCCTCTGCAGCATCCTCATCCATGCCAATGCGCGCCAGCTCCACCGCCGAATACACCAGTTCCGGTACCCAGAGCGGACTACGCTCGCGGCGGTTTTCCGTTAGGATGTTGTCGATCACCAGGGTGGCGTCGGCCAGGGCTTGATTGGCATTCATATATGGACCGACCACATCACCAATAGCGTAAATGCCGCTCTCTGCCGTTTCCAGGTGCGCGTCCGTCCGCACAAAACCTCGCTCGTCGGTGGCAACCTGCGTGTTTTCCAAGCCAAGTTCCGCAGTATGGGCGGAACGTCCGGTGGCAAAGAGTACCCAGTCTGCCGCTTCGCGCTCGCCTGTGGCATTGGCAACCCAAGCCTGGCCATCATCGACGCCAGAGTCAGTCACCGCAAAGCCGAGACGCGGTACGATCTGGAGTTCCTTGAGGGCGTCCATGAGCGCATCTTTGGCCTGCGGCGAGTAACGCAGATGATGGAGTGGCGCCGAGTTGACCAGCCAGCGTACTTCCTTGCCCAGTTGGGTGAAAATATAGGCGAACTCCGTGCCAATCACGCCGCCGCCGACAATGATGACCCGTTTGCCTTCTGGCACCCCGTCGTCGAAGAGCATATCGCTGTGCAGGATTTTGCCGGCCTGCATATGGGCATCTTGGGGCAGGTGCGGTATCGAGCCGGTGGCGATCACACTGCTTTGCGCATGGACCAATTCTTCGCCAGCATCGCTAAGGATGGCGATTTCACGTGCACTGCGATAACTGCCCAGGCCTTGATAGAGCTGCACGCCTAAACGCTTGAGGTAATCCACGTAGCTCTCGCGCACGGTCTCGACGACCTTGCGCTGGTGTTGCCAGGCTTGCGCCATATCGCCTCGCAGGGGATCACCGACGATTCCGCGCCCGGCAAAATAACGGCTGTTTTCGATCCACTTGGCAGTTTCGTGCCAGTCTTTCTTGGGCACACAGCCGCGATTGAGACAGGTGCCGCCCCAGGTGCCTTTTTCAATGATGGCGACCTTCTTGCCCCGTAATGCGCCCAGCACGGCGGCACGATAGCCGCCCGGACCGCTACCAATGACGACGATGTCGAATTTTTTCATAGGCCCCTCGAGTGTTTCGCCTAGTGTATCCGTTTTCGCTGAAAAACTCAGCCGTTGCGCCGGGTTCTGGGAGGGCTAGACCAAAGTCGCGACCTGTGTCGGGGTATCCTTGATGTCTTGGCGCTGTGTTCGCTGCTGGCAAAAGGCGCAGAGGCAAGGGCAGAAAGAGGCTCGAGGTCGACAGTTGCTTGGTGGTTTCGGTATGATTCTGCGGAAATTTTGGTGGGGGCACAGATGGCAGAACATTTGATACTGGCGGCCATAGATGGCTCGCAGAATGCCTTGGTGGCAGCCGGTGTGGCGGCGCGCTTCGCGAGCCTGCTCGCTGGACATCTGGGGTTGGTGACAGTCCTGCAGGTGCCACGGGCGCCAATGGGTTTTGGCAGTGGCGTGTTTTCGGCGGGGCTTCGGGATCGCTTACTGGAAGAGGCACGCGCCGAGGCCGAAAAAAATCTCCAGGGAGTTGCCGAACGGATTCATGAGGCTTGCGATCTGGGGATGCCAGAGTATTTCATCGCGGTCGGTGCTCCGGAAGTCGAGATCCCCAAGATTGTCGCAGCCAACGAGGGCGTGATCATGGTGGTTGTCGGTCACCAGGGCTTCGGCACCGAGGGCAAGCCGCGTGGGCTCCCGCATGCTCTGGGAAATCTTGGCGCCAAGCTCAGTCTGAGTTTGAAGGTGCCGGTACTCACGGTGCCCGCCGACGCTTTGGAGGGACAGATCTGCCCAGGCATAGATAAACTGCGATCCGAAGTGCGCGACGAGGAGGCCTGAACGTGGATCTCTATCTGCCCATTGCCCACATGGATATCAACATCGCCATGATCGTGGGTTTTGGCCTGATCGTTGGCTTCCTCTCCGGACTCACCGGCGTGGGCGGCGGATTTCTCATAACCCCATTGCTGATTTTTGTTGGCGTGCCGCCATTGATTGCGGTGGGCACCGGCGCGGCACAAATCGTTGGCGCCTCAGCGGTAGGCAGCTATGCCCACTGGCGCTTGGGAAATGTCGATATGCGTATGGCCATTGTCCTGCTGATAGGTAGCTGGACGGGGGGCTGTTGGGGGTGCATGTCGCAAAAATTCTCGAACGCAGCGGACATTTCGGACTGGTTGTTTCCTTCCTCTACGTGGGACTCCTGGGCTTCATCGGTATTTCCATGTTGATCGAGGCGCTGATGGCCGTGCGCGGCACGAAAAAGAGCAAGCCGGTGCAGGAGAAAAAGGCAGCCTGGGTGGATCGCCTGCCATGGCAGATGGATTTCCCAGTCTCCGGTTTGCGAACGACGGTTCTGCTGCCCTTGGGCCTGGGTATTGCCGTGGGTGTGCTCACGGCGCTGATGGGCGTCGGCGGGGGCTTCGTCATGGTTCCGATCATGTTGTATGTGCTCAAAATGCCGACCAAGGTGGTGGTGGGTACGTCCTTGTTCCAGTTGCTCTTCACCACCGCAGAAGTCGGGATCTTGCAAGCCGGCATGAATCATGCGGTCGACCCCTACCTTGCGTTGGCGTTGGTCATCGGCTCGATTTTCGGTACCCAGTTTGGCGCCCGGCTGGGTGCACGTATGCCCGGTGAGCAGCTCCGCCTCGTCCTTGCCTTGGTAGTGGTGGCCGTGGCGGTAAAGATGGGGCTGGGTCTGGTCATTCCTCCAGAGCATATCTTCCAGGTAACCCAGGTGCTCTGATGCAGAAAAAACTCTTACTGGTTTGTTCTCTCGCTGGCGCTTTGCTGTTTCCGGCCATGGCGCCAGTAGCCGCCCAGGCATCCCTGCATACACCCAATGTGGTCTTGGGTACGGGCACGGACAAAGTGGATGTCACCAGTCGCTTCCGTGGTCGGGACATCCTCGTATTTGGTGCGCTTTCTCATCCAGGCGCGGTGATTGCGGTGCTCCGCTCGCCGGACAGTGCAGTCGCAGTTACCCGTAAGACACAAATGGGACCCATCTGGGTGACCGGGAAGAAGGTGACCGTGAGCCAGTTTCCTGGAGTCTTGCTCATCGACTCTTCGGCGCCGTTGGACAAAATTCTTCCTGCCGCCGAGCGGAAAGCATTGGGACTCGATCCGTATGGGATTCTGGAAAAGGCAAAGTACGAACCAGAGCCTCAAGACAGGGACGCCTGGATGGCCGCAGTTATCGCTGCCAAAGAACGGCAGGGGACATATCAGATACGTTCCGGAAGCGTGGCGATTCAGGATGGTCGGCTGTTTTCGACCCATTTGCACCTGCCCGCGTCGCTCCCCTTGGGGAGCTACGAACTGGATGTCTACCTGGTCAATCACGGAAAGATCCTGGCGCAAAGCCAGCAAAAAATCGATGTGCAGCAGGTGGGCCTGGAAGAATGGATTGCTGATTACGCCGAGCATCAGCCCTGGCTCTATGGCGTCGCCCTGACTCTCATTCTGGCATTCCTGGGTCTGGGCCTGGGCATTGTCATGCAGCGCAAAAGCTGAGGAATTGGGGACAGAGCAAATAGGAGCAGGCGTTTGGCTGGCTCAGGAAGATGCCGACTTACCCCTCGCCGCTGGGGATAGGTCCCAGGCTTGGGCGCAGCTGCAGGCTGCGCAGCTTCCAGGGGGAATGTCTGGCCCTTAACTGCGCCTCAAGCTGGGTGCCAATCTGCTTGGCGAGTTGCTCCTGCGCCGCCGAATCCTCCGGCAGTGCCGCTAGCTCAGGAAAGCGCAGAAAAGTATTGCCGATGACCTCCTGCTCTGCCGGACCGTTGAGAGAGGGCGGCGATTCTCCAGGTGGTCCCTCCAGCTCTACCAGGGGATGGATCTCTAACGCCAGTTCCTGATCGTTGCGGCGCACGGCGGAGCCATAGCTGCCGAGGGCGACGGTCTGGATATGGAGATGCGTTGCTTTGGTGGCACTGGTGCGCGGCGTTGTTTTCTCGCTTTGTTGCGGTTGCGCCGTCAGGTAGAAAAACGCCCCGGCGACCAGAGCCGCAGCGACAATGCCAATACCCCAGCCGCCCGGTTTTGCCATGTCCTTACGGCTTCATTTCGGGGTGTAGGAGCAACACGGGAAGGCTGGTGTCGGAGAGGATGTCTTCACTGGTAACCATGGCCGAGACACTGGAATGGTGTTGTGGGGGTTCCCCATCCTCACTGAGCAACGCAATCTCTGCCCCGCTGCTACGAAACGCAGCGACCAGTTCGTAGAGTTGCACGTCACGGCGTAGCAAGATCCAGTCGGTACTCGCCAGCTCCAACAAGGGGGTGTCCTCGGGCAGGTTACGCCGCCCGAGGATTTCACGCACTCGATGCGAGGCGATGGCAGCCACCGGTTTCCCATCTCGAACCAACAAAATGTGCGGCAGGCGCGGATAGCGCCGCAGCAGACGACGAAGATCGCTGAGCAAGCGATGATCGTGCAGACGTAACAGTGGAGTTTCGACCAGGCTGCTCGCCGAACGCATCAGGTAGAGGTTGCTGTGCCGTGCCTCCGGGATGTAGTGCCCACGTCGCAGGAGTTTGAGGGTATAGATGCTCTCCCGGGTAACCATGCGGCGAATGCCGTAGGCAATGGACGCCACCAGAATCAGGGGGACAATGATGTGATAGTCATTGGTCATTTCAAAGATCATGACCGCCCCGGTCACCGCCGCACCAGTAGAGGACGCGACCATTCCCGCCATTCCCAGCGCCGCGCCCGTGGCAATATGCGCGCCCAGACCGGGGAAGAGAGAGTTGCACAACAAAATGCAGGCGGCACCCACTAACGCGCCGACAAAGAGAGAGGGAGAAAATACGCCGCCAGAGCCGCCGGCAGCGAGGGTGGTGCTGAAACTCAGAATTTTCAGCAAGACCAGCAGGAGCAAGAATCCAGGATTGAGTAGGACGCCATCGAGAACATCCTGAATCGTGGCGTAGCCAACGCCTTCCACATAGTATTTGCCACTGAAGAGAAAGAGAACCCAGATGGTTATGCCAACCGCCCCCATCCCGACCACGGCACGCAGATAGGCGTTGGGTAGCATGTGCTCAAAGAAGTCCTCCGTCCAGTAGAGCATACGGGTAAAGAATAGGCCGATCCCACCCACAATGATCCCTAGCAGCACAAAGACCAGATAATTGCGGATATCCATGTGCGCGGTTTCGGCAATGATATCCGGTGGGATGATGAAGGATGGGAAGTTACCCAGCAGCAGACGCGAGACCAGGGTCGCGGTGCCCGTGGCGATCATGACCGGAACCAGGGTACGGGCGCTGATTTCCACGAGCATCAGCTCAACGGCAAAGAGGACGCCACCCACCGGAGTATTGAAGGTAGCAGCGATGCCAGCCCCTGCGCCTGCGGCGATCAGGCCTAGGCGCTGCCACTCTGGTAGGTGCAGCCAAGCTGAGAGACTCGAGCCAAAGGCGGCGCCGATCTGGATGATGGGTCCCTCGCGCCCCACTGATCCGCCGCTACCGATGGTGATGGCGGATGCCAGGGCCTTGACGATCACCACCACCGGCCGGATGACGCCCGCCCTGTAATAGATGGCATCCATCACTTCGGGGACACCGTGCCCCTTGGCCTCCGGCGCGAAGCTGCGCACCAGCCAGACGACGATCAGACCGCCAACGATCGGTGCGAGAATGATCCCGGCACCCCAGGTACTGGCCTTGGCGTGTTGCAATGCACTGAATACCAGGCTCGCATGGCCGTAAAAAAAGAGGTTATGCATGAGGGCAATGAGGCGACGAAAGACCACCGCGCCGAGGCCAGCGATGACGCCGACAAAAATTGCCAACAGGAAATGGAAAAAGGGATTGCGGCGCAGTTTGCGCCAGCGACTGCGGAGGGCTGCCGTGTCGCTGCTACTTCCTTCCACCATGGGAGCAACGGTGGATTCCACAGCAAGCTCGCTCACGCGGATTGCCCCCCAAGGAAGGAGAGAGCCTGATCCTCGGCAAAAGTTTTGCTGTCGACCTTGCAATAAATGGCGCCCTCGTCAGGGAAGACGGCCACCTCCGCAACGCCGGGTAGGGTGAGAAGCCTTTGCTCCAATCCCCCGTCGGGATTTACCGGCAGGGTAAAAATGCGGGTCGCGAGATAGCGTGGACGCTGCATGCCTAGGGCGATTAGCAACCACAGGACAAAAATGCCGGTTACCACCCAAAAGATGACGCTGTAATTGCGAGCTTCCGGTACGTAGAGCAGGCCCCCAAGGAGGCCGCCACAAAATGCACCGAGAAACTCGGAAGAGGTATAGACGCCGGTTGCCGTTCCTTTCGCGCCAGCGTGGCTGAACTTGGCGATCAGGGAAGGTAGGCTGGCCTCCAGGACATTGAAGCCGACAAAGAAGAGGAAGAGGGCGATGGCGATCATGATCAGGCTATGGTGCGAAACGGCCATCAGGATTCCTGCAACGATCAGCAACCCGATGGCGAAGAGGAAGACCTCCCGCAACTGGCGCTTGGCCTCGCCGACGGCAATTAGCGGCACCATAAACAAGAAAGAGAACAGCATGACCGGCAAGTACAGGGTCCACTGATCCGAGAGCGACAGCAAGGGGTGGCGCGGATCGACCAGTACCAGAGGCAAGACGACAAAGATCGCGGTCAAGCCGGTATGCAACGCAAAAATACCAAAGTCGAGGCGCAGCAGATTCCGGTCTCGCAGCACTGTCCGCAGCATGGCCGGATTCAGTTCGGCATCTCGATGGAATCTTGCGGGACTACTGGGAATGACGAGATACAAGACTGCGATGGCTCCGAGCGCCAGGACTGCAGTTAGCCAAAAAATCCCGGAAACCCCGATGTAATGTGCTAGAGGCGCTGACAGGACCAGGGAGATGCTAAAACTGATCCCGATGGTGATGCCAATGACTGCCATTGCCTTGGTCCAGCGCTCCTCGCGTACGAGATCCGCGGTAAGGGCAATGATTGCCGCCGCCACGGCGCCCGCTCCCTGGATGATGCGGCCAATGAGCAGGCCGTCGATGCTGCTGGCCAAGGCCGCAACCACACTGCCGATAGCAAAAATCAAAAGACCAATGGCGATGACGGGTTTGCGGCCGATGTGATCCGAGAGTTTGCCAAAAGGAATTTGCAGGATCGCTTGGGTGAGGCCATAGGCGCCCAGCGCGATGCCAATCAGCGCCGGATGCTTTGCCGCACCGCGCAGACCATGTGCGTACACCGAAAATACGGGTAACACCAGAAACAAGCCCAGCAATCGAAGTCCAAAAATGCCAGCCAGGGAGAAGACAGCGCGCTTTTCGCGGCGGTCGAGAGCGGATTTTACGGACATTGCGACTCCTACGGAATGTGGGGTATACGCGTGCCGGAAATATACCGCACCTCACTCGGGGGCCGCAAAAATCAGCCCTGTTCCTGCTTTCCCGGTCCCTCGACGACATAGTGGTTCTCTGGCACATCCAGGCCGTGCCGGCGCAAGGGCAGGGTATAGATGCTAGCGCCGAGGAGCATGCGGCGAATGGCAAAAGCGGTGACCGAGGTCAACATGGCTGGCAGCAGGGCTTCATAACTGCCGGTCAGTTCGACGACCATGACCGGCGCGCTCAACAACGCGCCGGTACTGGCGGCCACCATGCCGGCCATTCCGCAGAGGGCGAGCAGACCGATGAGCTCGGCGGGCAAGATCTGCCAATGCAGAAGGAGTAGGCCGTACAGGGCACCCGTGCCTGCACCGATGAAGAGCGAAGGCGAAAAGATGCCACCAGAGCCCCCCGAACCAATGGTCAGGCTGGTCGCCAGCAGCTTGAGCAGTAGCAGGAGCAACAGGATGCCCCAGGCACTGATCTCCCCGCGCAGAATATCCCCGATGCCCGCGTAGCTGCCACCAATCAGGTAGTAGTGGCCGGTCATGGCAAAACAGAGCAACAGCAGGAGGCCAACCAGGAACATTCCCAAGGCATGGCGAAGGTAGGGGTTGCGCAGGAATATCTCGCTGTATTGCGTGATTGCCGTCAGGCTGGCGATGAAGAGAATCGCTGCAAGCGCGTTGATGGCGCCGAGGAGAACAAAGAGGGGAAGATCGGCAGCTTTATTGACGAGAGTCGTGGTGACAGCCGGGAGAAGATGGAAGTTCCCGAAGACCAGTTCGGTGATTTGGCTGGCACCAATGGTTGCGACCAGCGTCGAGAGAATCGTCCATGGGCGCCAGTCTGGGACGATGATTTCCATGGCCAGAAACCAGCCGCCTAGGGGGGCATTGAAGACTGCGGCGATACCCGCCCCCACTCCGCAACCGAGAAGATGAATGCGGCGGTGCGCAGGCATGGTGAAGATGGCGTCCAGCCACGCCGTAATGGCGGCGCCGAACTGCATGGCAGGTCCTTCGCGCCCTGCCGAGCCGCCGGTGCCGATCGTAATGGCCGTAGCCAGAGGGCGCAATAACGCGATGCTGCGCGCCATTCGCCCGTCGCGTGTATAGGCTGCCTCGATCACCTGGCTGACACCAGCGCCCTGAACTGCCGATCCGTATTTGCGGGCCAGGAAAATCACCAGCAGGCCGCCGAGGGTGGGAACCACGGGCAAGGCCCAGCCCCAGGGTGATTGCGGGGTATGTGCGGGTGCACGGTCGTGGAAATCGAAAAGATGCAGGATGGCGACATTGTGAATGAAGGCAACGAGGTAATGGAAAACGATGCCACCAACCCCGGTCAATACGCCGATGATGGCACCCAGGAGAGCGAGCAGGGGGCCTTCACCAAAAGCGCCGTATTCACGATGCCAGAAATGCCATTCGCTCCTCTTCTCCTCGTCCATGGCGATGTCAGCTCACCACCCTCATGGCAATTGAGGCTCTTCCAGCCACTCCCAACGCACGCCGCGCCGCTCGAGCTCAGTTGCCAGCATCTGCCAAGCCGCGCGCAAGCTCGGCGCCTCGCCGCGTAGGCCGAGTTCGATCTGCGTACCCCCCGCCGAGAAGCTGGGCAGACTGGAAAATTCCACCTGCGCGTGTTCTGCGCAGAGGCGTTCCATGAAGTCGACCCAGTCACTTTCCTTTTGCTCTCGCAGGAGGATCCGCAACTGCAAGGCCGGGGCACACAGCGGGAAGTCACGCTCCAGAATCCACTGACTCATCGGTTCCGCCATCTGTGGGAAGCCAGGGAAAAAGTAGCCCTGAAGCAGCTGGAAGCCGGGGATCTGATTGACAGGATTGGGGATGATGCTGGCCCCTTTGGGCAAGTCTGCCATGCGGATGCGGATGGGCTCAGCCCCGTCGCCAAACCTCTCGCGAATCAAACGTGCCGCTTCGGGGTGCCGCTCCAAAGACAAATCCAGCGCCGCTGCGGCGGCCGCCCGGGTCAGGTCGTCAGGGGTAGCGCCCAGGCCACCGAAGGAGAAAAAGGGGCATTCCTGTGCAAAGGCCCAGCGATACTGGTTGATCAGATCCTCCCAGCGGTCTGCCAGCAACAGGCTCCATGCCAGTTCGTAGCCGCGACCCAGCGCCTGCGCACGGCTACGGGCAAAGTGGCGATCCTCCCGTTTGCCGAGCAGGATCTCCGAGCCGACGATGATGATACCCAGGCGTGCGGTCATGCTTGCCCCTGTGGATTGATGCGGGCAGAATTCGGGCTCTGATAGCCGTGGCGCCAGAGCGTCTGCCCTAGCTGCAGGACGCAGTCACCACGCAGCAGATGCCCCAGGGCCTGCGGGTAGAGCTGGTGCTCCAGCGCCAGCACGCGTGCGGACAGACTTTCTGGGGTGTCTGCGCTTAGCACGGGCAAGACACCCTGGGCGATGATTGGTCCGGCGTCGAGTTCTGGCGTGACGAAGTGCACCGTTGCTCCATGCCAGCGAACCCCGGCATGCAAGGCTTGCTGATGGGTGTGCAAGCCGGGAAAGGCGGGTAGCAGGGAGGGATGGATATTGATCAGGCGGCCCAGATAGCGGTGCACGAAACTATCGGTCAGCTGACGCATGAAGCCCGCCAGGATGACCCAGTCCGGGTTGTGGGTGTCGATTGCCGCGGCAAGGGAGTGGTCGAAATCCGCGCGAGTAGCAAAATTCTGGTGTGCAATGACATCCGCAGCGAGGCCGGCATCGCGACACCATGCCAGCCCTGCAGCATCCGCCCGATTGCTGATGACGGCACTGATCCGGGCCGGGAGCTGGCCGCTAGCACAGGCTTGCTGAATGGCACGCAGGTTGCTGCCGCGCCCGGAAATCAGCACCACCAAGCGTTGTTCAGTCAAGATAGACGACTCCGCCGGACGTGCGGGCTTCCAGCCGACCAATGCAGTAGGCGGCGTGCCCGTTGGCGGCGAGGTTCTCGATGGCCGCATCGCGCTGTTCCCAAGGGACGCTGGCGACCATGCCGATGCCGAGATTGAAGACACGACGCATTTCCATCGTGTCCACTTCGCCTTGTTCCTGCAGCCAAGAAAAGATGACGGGTTGCGGCCAGCTTCTCGGATCGATGACCGCAGCCAGTTCTTTGGGCAAGGAACGCGGCAGATTTTCGGTCAAGCCGCCGCCGGTAATGTGTGCCAGGGCGTGAATCTCCACCACGCTGCGCAAGGACTGAATGGCTCGCACATAGATTTGTGTTGGCCGCAGGAGCTGGTCGATGAGTGGTTCACCGTCTAGCTGCAGATGCTGGTGGGCACCTGCCCGCACGAGAATTTTGCGGATGAGGGAGTAGCCGTTGCTGTGTGGCCCCGAGGAGGCAATGCCAATCAATGCATCGCCCGCGCGGCAGCGGCTGCCATCCAGGATGGCATCGCGTTCGACGATGCCCACGGCAAAGCCTGCCAGATCGTAATGATCGTTGGGATACATGCCCGGCATCTCTGCCGTCTCGCCCCCAAGCAATGCGCAGCCGGCCTGTCGACAGCCCTCGGCAATGCCGGCAATGACCTGCTCGGCGACTTCGACATCGAGTTTGCTACAAGCGTAGTAGTCCAGAAACCACAGCGGTTCGGCACCCGATACGAGAATGTCGTTGACACACATGGCCACCAGATCTACGCCGATGCTGCCGTGCTGCTTCGCCTCCAAGGCCAAGAGCAATTTGGTACCAACGCCGTCGGTGCCGGAAACGAGAACCGGTTGGCGATAGCCAGCGGGTAGCGCGAAAAGACCGCCAAAGCCGCCCAGACCGCCCAAAACCTCGGGACGTTGGGTCGCGCTGGCGAGGGGTTGGATGCGGTCGACCAAACGGTTGCCGGCATCGATATCCACGCCGGCTTGCTGATAGGTCAAAGGATCTTTGGGTTTCACATCAGGCTCCTGGAGGGTAATGGTAGGATGGTACGAAGCCACTGCGTTCGCGGCAAGCCAAAAAAAACCCGCAGCGGGCTGCGGGTTTCGTGCCGGATGGCAACTGGCGCTCAGAAGCGCTTGAATACCTGTCCGCTTTTGGCCGCCTGGAAGCGGGCTTCCACCACCGACCAGTTCATGTTTTTGTGCAAGGCGGCGAGGTAATCGCCGCGGCCCAGAGCCTTCCAGTCCACCATGTAGGCATGTTCGAAGACGTCGACCACGACCAGCGGGCTGAAACCGCCGATGTTGCCGTCCTCATGCAGTTGCACAAAGTGGTTATTGATTTGCCCGGTCGTAGCGTCGTAGTAGCAGATCGCCCAGCCGATGCCCCGGCTCTTTGCCGCCGCCATCAGGTCGTCGTGCCAAGCTTCGGCGCTGCCGAATTGCTCCGTCACCGCCGCTTTGAAGCCTGGGGCCTGATCGATGTTGCTGCCGGGCTTGAGCTGGGCAAAGTAGTACTCGTGCAGGACCATGCCATTGTATTCAAAGCCAAAGCGCCGGCGCCGGTCCGCATAGCCCAGGGAAGCGCCCTTGCCTGCCGCCCGCATCTCGTCGAGCTCCTTGCGCAACGCGTTGCTCTGCGCCACATAACCTTTGTAAAGCCCCCAGTGGTCGTTGATCTGCTCATCACTGATACCATCCAGGCCGCTGGGCTTGAGTTCTTCCCGTACTGTATATTCAGACATTCCTGTTCTCCTGTAGCTGGGTGGGAACTGCATCTATCCCCGAATTGTAGTCGGCGAGCCCTGTCGTCTGCAAACGACAATCGGGTCCGTTGCCAGGCTCCTTGATTTCGGACCCCGGCGAACACTGTTACACTGGCGACCAGTCAGCTGAGCGAATGCCTTGTAACGATGGCGTTGTCTTCCGTACCAGGTCAGCAACTTCTGCCGTTGCAGCCGCGGCAACTTGCGGGAATGACCAACCTTCCAGGTCTGCATGAAGAAGCCTTGGCGGCAGTCCGTCAGCTGCGTGCGGCGTCTACTGCGCTCTGTCTCTACGGGGAAACGGGGGCGGGCAAGACCCATCTGCTGCTGTGGGCTGCCTTTGCCGATGGCTTGTGGGCTCCCTATATCGATTGCCGGGCGGTTCCTGGCTCTGGGGACGGCGTTCTCGACCTCTGTGCGGCGCCGTTCCTTTGCCTGGATAACATTGATGCCTGGGCAGGTAGCCTGGCGCGTGAAGAAGAACTTTTTCGTCTCTTTAATTACCGCCTGGATAGAGGCTTACCCTGGCTGGTCAGTTGCATCGCTCCGCGGCCGCGTTGGCTGCTTGCCGACTGGGAAAGTCGTTTGACGGCCCTTACCAGTTATTACCTGAAACGGCCGCAGGACCAGCAACTCGACGCATTGTTGCTGCAGATCTCCGCACGTTTCGGCCCACCGTTTACCGAGCCTTTGCGGCGCCATTTGTTGCGCTGCGAAACGCGCAACCTCAGCACGCTGACGAGTTTGGCCGAGGCCTTCCAAGCCTGGCTTTGGCAACGTCAAGCCACGCCCAGCGTCGCACAATGGCGGATATTTCGAGAGCGGGCGGATGGCTGACTTGTTGGACAATCCACCGAAAGAACGGTCGGGGCGCGGCCGTTGGTATCCGCACCCGCTCACGCCTTGGTGGCGACGCATTCTGTTGCGCTTCATTCGCGCGGGAGTGGACTTCTGGCGGGACGACTGTGTGGATCGGGCTTCTTTGCTTGCCTACACCACTCTACTTGCTATCGTGCCTTTGCTAGCAGTAATTTTCAGCTTGTGGAATCTCATTGGATTCAATGAAGATAAACGGCAACTGATCGATCGCTATGTATTTCAGAGTTTTGTTCCCCAAGTAGGGGAAGCGGTCATTCATTGGCTTAACGTTCTGGCGGCCCGGGGCGCGGGGCTGGGGTGGTACGGAGTGATTGGCTTGTTGATTACGGCGCTGCTGCTTCTTCACGAAATTGAGCGCCATTTTAACGCGATTTGGAATGAAAAGATCACTACGCACTGGCTGCGACCTTTGCGTTACATTCTGCTCATTGTTCTCGGTCCCATTGCCAGCGCCGCGTTGATTCTTTCCTTGGAACCTGTGCAACACTGGCTGCTCCACTTCGGTACCATGCCAGCGCTACCTACGCAATTTAGCTATGTCATTGCATTTGTCGTCGAGGTAGTGATCTTTTTGGCGTTATATAGAATTTTGCCGGCCGCGCGAGTTACCTTTATCGATGCATTTCTTGGTGCGCTGACTGCGGCTATTCTGCTCAATGTCGCCAAATACTTGCTGGCGCAATACATCCGTTACTCGATCACCGAGACGCTCTATGGGGCGTTGGGCTTGCTGCCGGTGTTTTTGTTGTGGCTCTACATGACCTGGTTGGCGGTGTTGTTTGGGGCTGAATTGGCGGCGGCGGCGCAGCGTCGGGATCCTATCGGCGAAGGTTCTACGGGCAAGGCGCAGAAAAACCCTACGAATTAGCTTTATATCTATGGATTTGAATCGGCAAGAAAGGACATCGTCATGAAATTATTCCCCTATCTGGGACTCGTTGGTATGGCAGTAAGCTTGGCAGGGTGTGGCTCGGCGACCAACAACGGCTTGCTACCTTCCGGACCGGTAATGCCACCGTTGCCCCAGCCCGTATCGCAGCCGACACCTGCGCCCGCTGCGCCGATCGTGCCGAAGGAGAAATTACCGCAACTCCCCAGGACTTCTTCCACCTCGATCCGCGAGGAGAGTTTGCCGACGCAAGCGCTGCCGTCCCCAGCCAGCCCTCCGGCAACCGTGATTCCTGAAGCGAAAGTGACTCCAATGGTGAAGGAAGCTACGGGGATCACCAGTGGCAGTTTTGCGCAGACCTGGACCCAGGATCTTGCCAGTGCCCGTCAGCAAAGTACCTCGTGCATTGGCGAAAGTGGCGCGCAGCGGGTTTCCTGCTGGCAGGGCGTCTCCAGCTGGGCGCAGGCGCGCGCGACAAGCTATGGATCGGCAGCGAAGATTTTGCCCGGCGCGCAGGCGGAACAGGCAGGCGCAGCGCAGAAGTTTTTTCAGACGACCAGCCAGTGGGCCAGCGCCTGTAGTAGCCTTTCGGCAGCGGACTGCGCCAAATCTCCGCTCATCGCCAAGATGCAGCAATGGAAGTCGTCGGTCGGCATTTCAGCAGGGGGTGGGAAATAAAGCTGGTGGGCGACGCCTCGTGTTGAAGGCGCCTGTCCGCTTTCAAAGCTTGGCGTAGGAGTGCAATCCCCCCAGGAACAGATCCACACCGATGAAGCAGAAGGTGACGGTCAGCAGACTGATGACCGACCACCAGGCCAAGGTTTTCCCCGATGGCCGATGCTGTGGACTGCGGCCCCGTAAATGCAGATACGCGGCGTAGTTGAGCCAGACGATCAGGGCCCAGGTTTCCTTGGGGTCCCAGGACCAAAAGCCCCCCCAGGCCTTTGCCGCCCATACCGCACCGAGAATGGTGCCAGCGGTAAAAAACAGGAAACCAAAGGTCACCATGGCCGCCATGATGCGTTCCAGTTGATTGAGATCGGGCAGGCGCTCCACCAAACGACTGCCCAGGCGTTCCGCCCGCTGGCGCAGCAGATAGGCAAGGCCGACCATTGCCGCCAGATAGAAATTGGCATAAGCGATGAACTCGCAGGGGACATGCAACTTGATCCAGAAGCTGTTCAGAGCTGGCACGATGGGCTGGATCTGATTTTGGTGGTAGGCGATTCCGACCCAAATCAGGAAGATATCGGCCGCCAGGATCATCGGCATGGCGAAGGCACCCAGGCCGCGACGCTTGCCCTGCGCTTCGTAGTACAGGTAGAAGAGAGCGGTAATGGTGCAGAGCAGCACCATGGCATCATACATATTGGTGACCGGAATGTGGCCCCAGGATGGGTGCCCCACATAGGTCTCTTTCCAGCGGATCGCCAGGCCGGCAAAGCCGAGCACGGTTGCCAGCCAGGCAAAGCGGTGACCGCGATCACCGGCACTCTGTGAACCGGCGTAGAGATACCAGTAATAGCTGGCCGCGCTTACCAGGATGGCAGCGCTCATCCAATAGAACATCGCGGTGCTCTGGAAGAGGTAGCGCAGCAGAAGACTGTCGGCGGCGGTGCAGCCAGCCATGTAGAGACCCACGCCTGGCGCTGCAACTACGAGAATGGCGAAAAACAGGCGGCGGAAGGCTGGCCAATGCCAGCCAAACCAAAGCAGTCCCGCATACCAGATCCCGAGGGTGATATATTGCCACATCCAGAAGTCGGCGCGAAAAATCGCCCAGACGGCAAAGGCACCAGCGGTCAACGCCACCGCCCAAAGGCGTTGCCAGAGGCGTTGTTCCCGCGCTCCTTGAGGGAAGGCGAACCACTGACGAAGCTCACTGACATCAACAGCCATGGTCAATCCTCCTCAGGGTCGATAGCCCGGGACATTCATCTTGATCCCGTTGCTGAGGTAACTCATGAAATACGCCAGATCACGATATTCTGGGCTATCCAGCTTTTGCGGGGCAGCGCCCACCTTTTTGTCGCAGCCCTGAAAACGCTTTTCAAAGGTATTGACGGCGCTCCAGGAGGCGCGATAAGTCGGGAAGTGCGCGCTTTGCCCGAGCACCGGCGAGATGATCTGTCCGCGCAGATATTTTCCGGCATAGGCCACGTGACAACTGGCGCAGCTGAAATTGAGTTGTCCACGATGCATGAAGTAATAGGCCTTTCCTTCTTCAAAGGCGCGTACGGCTCCGGGACCCTCTACCTTGACATCGGTAGGCATTCCATTGGATAGCGAGCCAAAGTAGGTTTCCAGAGCAATCAGATCGCTGCTGCCGAGCTGCAAAGGCGCCAGATGATTGTCTACCCGGCAGGCATTGATGCGCATCGCGGCAGTGACCACCTGATGCGTCTTGTCGCTGTAATAGGGATAGCCGGCAGCAACACCCTTGCCGCCATCAGGGAAGCAGGACGCATAGGTTTTTCCATCCGGAAATTTGCTATCCCAAAGTTTTTTTCCTTGGCTCAGGGTAAGATCGCCGGGATTGAATTGTAGCGCCTGTTGGTACTGTTCATAGTCCTGTTTATTGAAGGCATAACTCCCCAGCGCGTACTGTTCGAGACTCATTTTAGGGAATTGTTCCTTGAAGTATTGGTGAAATTCCTGCAGCGTCTTCTGTGGACCAACCTTGGTATTCCCCAGTTGCCACCAATCGATGGCGTTGGCCGAGAGGGCGGCACTACCAAGTGCCAAGCCCAAGCTCAAGGAGAGGATTCGTTTTGCGTATTTCATGGCGTTTCTCCCAGTGTGAAATGATTACTTTTGCAGGGACCAAAGATAATCCGCAACCAGTTCGAGTTGATGATGTGTCAATACCTTGTTTTTGCCGAATTGCGGCATATTGATGTGGGGTATGGTTTTTTCCGGATCGTAAAGAAAATCTACCAGTTTTTGCCGATTATGAAAGACGATCTTGAAGGGAAAATGGGTCAGATCTGGTCCTACATCGCCGGCCATCGTCCCTCCCGGCAATACGTGGCAGGCAAGACAGTTACCTTCGGCACGATTGAAGGCAATGGACTTTCCTGCGGCGATGTCGGCGGCGCTGGGCGCGGCGATCGCGGCGGCGGGCAGGGCAACGGCACTCAGCAAGAGCAGGATGCGAGAGCTTTGATGAAACATGATGTTCTCCTTTTGCTGTGATCTAGGATCGGAGCTCCTCGGTGATTTCGAGGAATTCCTGGTGAAAATCCTCCGAATTGCGTGAACTATCGCCGCTGAGCCGCAATTGATGGGCAGCCGTCTGGCGAATCCACAGGCGTTTACGCGGCACGTAGAAGAGAATGAAGATTCCGCCCACCAGCAGAAAACACGCGCCATAGACAATCTGCATTCCGGGGTATTTGGTCATTTCGAGTCCTGCCGACCAACGCAGGTCAAGATGATGCAGGGTTACCAGAAAGGGAAGGGGATAGTCATGCAGGCTGTGCAGTGCAATCAGGCTCGCCCGCAGAAAATTGGATCGTTCCTGCGCCGTGAGTTGAATGTCATGCGCTGCAGCGACCTGCTTTAGGGTTTGCCGGAAAACTGTTGCACTCGCATTGGCGCCCTGCGCGGCGGCATTCTCCAACGCGCCTAGGTAGTCCAGGAAAAGGCCTGCACCGCCCTTGGGACCCTCGGGAATGGCCAGATATTGTTCTGCGCCACTTCTCTGAGGATGGTAGGCAAGCAGCAAAAAGCTCTCTCCATGACGCTTCAGAGGCCACAAATAACTCTTGTAGATCCAGTTTTCGCCAGTTTTGCGATCGGTAACCCGGTAGCGGACGATGGGACCGACATTGATCATACTGTGTCCTGGACGCTCTGCCAGTCCCAGATCCTTGCGCGGAATGGTGTTGTTGACTTTCAGTTTCTCGATGGTCAGCTCGTAGTTACCGGAGCCGGCACGCAGCTTTTGGCCAACGCGTACGGCGAAGCTATTGGCTGGCAATTCAGGATCGAGCAGGGAATGACTCTGGAATTGGAGTAACGAGCGACCGTCGTTATACGAAGTTTGATAGATACTGACACCGTCGTAGGTCAGTGGATGATTGGGATAGGCGATGCCGGAATGGAGCAATTTTCCGTGCGCGTTGTATAGGGTGATACGGGAGATGAAGCTTTTGGCGATGCCATTGCGGTAGTGGGTGATGGTGAAATGATCGAGATGGACGGTGAAAGGAAGGCGTTGCACCAGAAAACCATCACCAATCAGCTCGAACATTGCGTTCACGCTTTGTCCTACGGGAATGCTGATGATGCCACGGAAGGCGCTGTTGTTGGCAGGAAGCCAATCTTTTTGGGGAATTTTGGATAGGGGTAACGCAAAATTGGTTAGCGGCGTAATGGAGCCCAGCCACTCCCGGATCTTCAGTGGTAAATTTGCGTTGTATAGTGCTCCGGCGCAGAACAGAATGATGGCGAAATGGGTAAAAATATAACCGAGACGATAGAATCTGCCTTTCTGTGCCAGGATGATTTTCTTTCCATCCGGTCCTGCAAGTGCATGGGTGCGATATCCTCTCTCCCGCAAGATGGCCAGCTCTTGATCCAGGGAACCACTGCTCGATGCTGCACGGATTTCTGCCTGTTCTGGACGACTGGCGAGAAATTTGTGGCTGGAGAGTCGCTTGGGCAGCGCCATGTCGCGCAGCATGGTGGGCGTATTGCGGGTAATGCAGGATGCCGTCGACAGCACCAGAAAAGCCACCAGGCCGATATACCAACCACAACGATAGACATCATACAGATCGAGGTCAGCGAATACGCGGTACCAGAATGGGCCAAACTGTGCGACGTACTGGTGGTAGCTCACCTGCTGGGCAAGAATGGTACCGATGATTGACGCGATAGCGACGAAGAGCAGCAGGTGAACCGCCAGACGCATGGAAACCAGCGCCTGCCAGACAAGGCGGGCGCTGGCGCTCCAATGGCGTCGTGCGAGCGGCTCAGGAAGCGAGGGGCTGTGCTCGATCGCCATGGTCGGAACTCTTCAATATCCAGATCTGATAGAGGCTAATGGCCATTCCAATCAGTACCACAGGGCAAGAGAAAATGCCGCCGATCAAAACCAGCCAGACAAAATCCGGACTTTGTTTGGTCAGGAACCAGCCGGCGAAATCGATAAAAAATGCCAGGAAGGGAATGGCAATGAAAAAGACTTTCACTCCCTTGGAGCTGCGCGTGCGCGCAAAGATCCAGCCAGCAATCCAGAAGATCACGCCTAGGGTGGTCAAATGAATCATGCCATTCATCAGCATAGCGGAGTAGGGCATCCCCATATCGACCTTGGCCTGCTTTTTCAACAAATCGAAACTGCCAATGTTAGGCATACCAATGCTGTGACATTTCAGACACGAGGCGTTGATCAACGGGCGTACGTTTTTCTCGTAATCCGTGCGACTTTCACCATTGGCGATCCAGTGATTGACCGCTGACAGCATTTTTGGTTTTTCTGCAGCGGGGACTTGGGCCATGGACATCATCGCTGGCAACATGGTCTGCAGTTTGCTGGAACTGCGGTTGCCATAGTAGTGGACGACCAGGTCCTGCAGCGAAATCCCGGGCTTGCCATCGGCGCCGTGGATCACGAAGTAGGTATAGGCCTCTGCGGACAGGAGGCCCAGGCCGACCAGAAAGATGAAACCCGTATATAGCAGTTTTTCGATGAAGGGCAGATCGGGCAGGAGTTTCATGGATCGACACCCTCAGAGATCATATTCCTTGGGGAAGGCGATACCAGGATTGCCACGCATATTTTTGGTCAGCACGGGCAGGTCGCGATGGTCGACACGGACGGTTTTCTGGTCCTTCAGCCATTTCGCGAAAATATCCCAGACCGGTGTCCCCTCAACCTTTTGCATGGCCGCCCAGCCAGCAACCTTGTATTTTTTGCTCGCGTGCACCAGCTTGCCGCCGACCCGCAGGTCGCTGATGCGTTTGTTGATGGTTTCCGAGGGATCGAAAGTATACTGGATGTTTCCTACCCGAATCATATCGCCACCCTGAATGTAATAGGGATCGGGATTGAAAAGATTATCCGCCACCTGTTCCATGACGTTCTTCAGCTCGGCTCCGGTGTATTCGGTCACTGTCACCTGTGGATAGGTGATGGCGGTTTGCCCCATGACATCTTCCATGGTGATGGTTTCCCCTGGCAGTTTGGTGTAGCCCCAGCGGAAGCCCGGAGAGAAAGCTGCTTCGCAATCCATTTCTTCGCGCAGCGCATTACAGATCAACTGATCGAAGGTGCCGTTGAAATTGTCGCGACGGTAGAGCAGGCTCTCGGTGACGGCCATGGGTTCCGCCAGTTTCTCTGCATAGGGTGCCCGGACCTTCGCGATGTAGTCGTCCATTTCTTTGTCTGCTGGAATCATGTTCGAAAGAATGGGTAAATAATGGAAACGCCAGCCTTTCAGCTTTCCCTTGCCCACATCGAGATCGAAACGCGCCAGGAATTTGCCATTGGTGCTGGTATTGATGATGATCGTCTTGTTGACCATTACCGGCTTCGGCCCCATGATTTCATGCGTATGGCCGCCAAGAATGATATCGATGCCATTCACCTGGGAAGCCATCTTTTTATCGACATCTGCACCATTGTGCGAAAGTACGACCACCACGTCCGCGTGATGTTTTTCTCGACATTCATCGACCATTTTTTGCATGTGCCCAGGATGAATGCCAAAAGACCATTTCGGAATGAAGTACGCAGGGTTGGCGATCGGCGTGAAGGGGAATGATTGTCCGATCACCGCCACTTTCACGCCATTGACCTCACGAATATCATAGGGATCGAACACCGGCTCATCCCAGGGGATGGTGAAGACGTTTTGCGAAAGAAATTTCGCCTTGAGTTTGTGTTTCAGTAAATACTCGACGCGGTCGGCACCGTAGGTAAATTCCCAGTGTCCGACGAAATAGTCTTCCTTCAGTAGATTTTGCGCGCCGACCATGTCCTCGCCGCGCGTCCACAGACTGGTTGCTGAGCCCTGCCAAGCATCGCCGCCATCAAAGAGCAGGGTACGATCGGCGCCGACCTGCTCGCGGTAGCGCTTCACCAGGGTGGCGATGTGCGAATAACCGCCGATTTTCCCATATTTGTGGGCCAAGGTATCGAAGTCCAGACAGGACAGGGCATACCCTTCTGGAGTCCCCGCCTTGATGCCGTAATAGTCAAGTTTGTAATTGCCCACCAGATGTGGCGTCACCCCCCATTCATGCTGCTTGCGGGTGCCGATATTGGTGCCCGGTTCGCGCCACCAAACCGGAAGCAGCTGGGCATGGGTATCGGTGATGTGAAGCAGGGTGACATTGCCGTACTTGGGGATGTCGTAGGGATCACTTCCGCTTCCCCAACTCGAAGCCAGCGCCGAAGGCGCGAGAAAACCACTGGCACCGGCAATACCCATGATGGCCATAAAATCTCTGCGGCTGATATTCATCTCGAAAAAACTCCTCTTCTGTTTTGGGCAAAACCGCTGGCTTGAGCCAACGAACGCGATTTCTCAGGCCGCATCATGCGGCGGGTGCAACCCAGTCCGGGATTTTGTGCAACTCCCGAGACATGGGGATCTGCTGTAGGGCCTTGATGACACCACTGTCGACCGCTTTGGTGACCTTTTTGTTGGCGCTGGAGGTACCGGCGTAGGCGATGCGCTCGCCATAGACGATGTAACTGTCTTGCCCGCGCCCAAACACCGTCAGGTTAAGCGGGCAGGCAGCGGCACTCGGCCAGTAGGTATTGAGCAACTTGCTGAAATCGTAGGGGTTGCAAAAAACGATGGCGCGTGCGTCGGTAAAATGTACGGCATCAAAGTCAGGGATCTTGAGGGTTTTCTGCTGCCCTTCGATGAGCTTGAGAATGTTGAGCTTGAGGACGATCTTGTAGCCGGCAGCATGAAGACTGTTAGTGATTTCCGACATCGTGCTGGCAATGGGGAGATCGACCTTCTCCACATACAGTGGAGCAGCGCAGGCCTGCGTCACGGTGAAAACCGTGAAAAAACCGAGTACGGCGGCGGTGATTCGCTTCATTAGAGACTCCAAATGTCATTGCATAAACATTGTAGCAATATGTATGCCGTAAAGATTGGCAGTCCAGGTGGAACCGGGCCGAATACAGAAAGTCTCTGAAAATCAGAAGGGTGTTGGTAATCTGCGGGGCTTGGGAAGAGGGATGGCGCGGATGACGCCGTTGCAGCCGGCTATGGGATGGACCGAATGGAACAGTAGGGCGCTGTCGGGGAACAATGGGGCCGACGAGGCGGCCCCGACTTGCTCAAGCCTTGGGGACGTAGATGTCGCACCAGCCCTTGGGATCGATTTTGCCAGCCACGGCCTTGCATTCGCCCATGGCCGTGGGCGTGGGACCAGGAATGAACAGCTTGCAGTTGCTGCACATTTCCGAACCTTTGGGTTTGTCGCGATAGTTGACTGCCGTCTTGGCCATTTTGTCGGCGGCCTCGGCGGGGCTGGTGAATACCAGGGGAGCGATCGTGGCGACGCCAACAAACAAGGCACTTTTGCGCAACCAATCGCGGCGGTTCATTTTGGGGGTTTCTGCACTCATGGCTACTCCTTTTGTGAGGGATGCTCTCCAACTATAGCCAAGTCGACAGCAATTTGTATACCGGTGGCTAAAGATAGCGTAACGATAGATCCAGGCTTTGCACGTTGCGCGTGATACTTCCTACGGACAGGTAGTCGACGCCCGTGGCGGCGACGGCGGTTACAGTCTCCAGCGAAATATTGCCCGAGGCTTCGAGGGGAATCCGTCTGGCGACCCGCGCCACGGCTTCGCGTAGGGCCGGCAGCGAGAAATTGTCGAGGAGCACCATGTCGGCGCCCGCAGCGACGGCCTCGTCCAGTTGCTCGAGGGTCTCGACCTCGACCTCGACGCGGGTGAGCACCGGTGCCAGGGCGCGAGCACGGGCAACCGCCGGGGCGATCCCGCCAATGGCCGCCAGGTGATTTTCCTTGATGAGGATGCCGTCGAAGAGTCCGAGGCGGTGGTTATGACCGCCACCAACGCGCACGGCATATTTTTGCGCCAAACGCAGACCGGGCAACGTTTTCCGGGTATCCAGCAGGCGCGTCGAGCTACCCTGCAGACGCTCGACAAAGGCGCGGGTCTGGGTCGCGGTGGCGGACAGGAGTTGCAGAAAATTCAGTGCGCTGCGCTCCCCAGTGAGGAGCGCCCTGGCGGGGCCATGCAGGGTACAAAGGACTTGCTCTGGAGCGATTTCTGCGCCTTCGGTAACCTGCCAATCTACCTGCAAATCAGCGCTGAGCTGGGCGAAGACCGCTTCGACATAGGGTTGACCGCAGAGCACCCCTGCTTCCCGACTGATGATCCGCGCCTGTAATTCTTGCCGTGGTGCGATGAGTGCCGCGCTCAAGTCGCCGCTGCCTAGATCTTCCGCCAAGGCGTGTCGTACCGATTCCGTGATGTCAGCCGGAAGCATTTTCCCTCCTGGTGCTCGCTACCCATAGCCAGAGAAGACCGATGATTCCCGCCAGCAACGAGGCAGTCAAAATTCCGACCTTGGCCTCTTCCCGCATTTCCGGTTGCGTAAAAGCCAATTGGCTGATGAACAGTGACATAGTAAAGCCGATGCCGCCGAGCCAAGCTGCCCCCAACAGGTGTCGCCAGGCAACACCTTGCGGCAGCTTGGCGATGTGCAGACACACCGCTAGCCAACTGGCAAGAGAGATGCCGACGAATTTGCCCACCACCAAACCGAGCACGATGCCCAAGGTCACGGTGCTCCACAGCATTCCCCCGTTCACCTGAGAAAAATCGATCCCGGCATTGGCAAGGGCAAAGACGGGTAGCACCCCAAAGCTTACCCAGGGACCGAGGCCATGCTCCAGGCGTTGCTGCGGGGAAATCATCTCCCGGCTCTGCTGGTGCAATTGCTCCGCGAGCCGGCTGAGCTTGGGGTTGATCAATGGGTCGAAGGTCTCTTCCTCGCGGAGCAGCCGGCCCAGATTTTCTTCCTGCTCGTGCAGGGTAGCGCGTAATTGCGTTGGGCTCACCCGCCCGCGTGCCGGCAGCGTCATCGCCAGCAGGATGCCGGCGACCGCAGCGTGTACGCCAGATACCAGCAAAAAATACCAGAGCAATATTCCCAACAGGAGATAGGGGAGGGGACGGCGAATACCCCCTGGTTGAGCAGCAGGAGAACGAGGAAAATCCCCCCAGCCACGGCCAGCGCCCATGCGTCGATGTGGGAGGTATAGAATATGGCGATGACGAGCACCGCGCCCAGATCATCGACAATGGCCAGGGCCGTCAGGAAGATGATGAGATTACGCGGCACGCGCCAGGCCAGCAGCACCAGAATGCCGACGGCAAAGGCGATGTCCGTCGCCATGGGGATACCCCAACCGGCATAGGCCGGGCCAGTCCCATTCAGGACGGAGTAGAGCAGGGCGGGAACCAGCATGCCCCCCGCAGCAGCCACGATGGGCAAAATGGCATCACTGATTTTGGCCAGTTCCCCCACCAACAATTCGCGCTTGAGCTCCAGGCCGACCACGAAGAAAAAAATCGCCATCAGCGCATCATTGACCCATTCCTGCAGGTCATGATCGAGGCTCCAGTCGGCTAAGTGCAGACTGAAATGCTGATGCCAGAAATGGTGATAGGCATCATGCAGGGTGGAATTGCTGAGGATCAAGGTTAGTACCGTGACACCGATGAGAACCATGCCGCCGGCGGTCGCGCGGCGCAGGAATTGCTCAAACGGCGTCAGTACCTTGCCGAAGAGGAGCTCCAGCGGGTAAGGACGTTCCTGTGGAAAGCTCGTGGGGCGCTCAGACTGCATGGCCGAAATGCGGACGCCTTTCTAGCGCAAGGCGTCCAGACGCTGGCGTTGCTCCGTCAGCTCCTGTAGCGCAGCGGTGAGTTCCAGAACCCTTGCCTCTTCCTTGGCGACTACCTCAGCGGGTGCGCGCTCGCGAAAACTGGCTTGCGCCAAGCGATCTTGCACCTTTCCCTTTTCTACCTGGAGCCGATCTTCCTCTTTGCATAGGCGCTGATATTCCGCAGCGACATCGATGAGGCCCGCCAACGGCACATAAATCCGCAAATCCCCCAGCAGTTGTAGGGCTGCCGGCGGTACCTCAGTCGCTTCCTCCAGCCACTGTGGTTCGGTACAGCGCGCCAGTTGCCGCAACCACGGCAGCAGCTCCCGCAGGCGGCTGCGATCCTGGTCACCGCCGCCTTGCAGGAGCACCGGCAGCTCGCGGCTGGGAGCAATGTCCACTTCGCCGCGAATCGAGCGTAGGCTGCCCACAAAACCCATCAGCCAGTCGAGATCCCGATCGGCCTGCGCATCTACCCGCTGCAGGTCCGCCTGGGGATACGGTGCCATGGCGATGGTGCGTCCTTCCTTGCCCAGACGTTTGGCTACCCTCTGCCAAAGGGTTTCCGTGAGGAAGGGCAGGAAGGGGTGGGCGAGGCGCAGTGCGGCCTCCAGGACCGCCAGCAGAGTACGGCGGCTGCCGCGGATCTGCGCGGCAGAGAAACCGGATTCCGGGCGCAGAACGGTCTTGCTGAGCTCGATGTACCAGTCACAGTAGTCATTCCAGAAAAACTGGTAGAGGGCATGCGCCGCATCGGCAAAGCGATACTGGTCGGTGGCATCGTTGACGCCGGCCTCGACTTCCTGCAGGCGACCGATGATCCAGCGCTCCGGCGCGAGCAACTCGCATTCGCCCTGCAGATCGGCATCCTCGGGAACCTGCAGCAAGGCAAACCGGGTGGCGTTCCAGATCTTGTTACAAAAGTTGCGATTGCCTTCCACGCGCTTGAGATCAAAGCGCAGATCACGCCCTTGGGTGGCGATACTGGCAAAGCTGAAGCGCAGTGCATCGGTGCCAAAGGCAGGGATGCCATTGGGGAAGTCCTTGCGCGTCGCCTTGGCAATCTTGTCGGCCATCTGCGGTTGCATCAGCCCTTGCGTGCGTTTGGCGACCAGGGCTTCAGCATCGATGCCATCGATGAGGTCGATGGGGTCGAGGACATTGCCTTTGGACTTGCTCATCTTCTGCCCTTCGCCATCGAGAATCAGGCCATGGACGTAGACCTCGCGGAAGGGTACCTGTCCGGTAAAATGCTGGCCCATCATGATCATCCGGGCGACCCAGAAGAAGATGATGTCAAAGCCCGTCACCAGCACCGAGGTGGGGTAAAATTCCTGGAGATCCGCCGTTGGCTCTGGCCAGCCGAGGGTGGTGAAGGGCCACAGGGCAGAGCTGAACCAGGTATCGAGCACGTCGGGGTCGCGCTCCAGCGGCACCGGCATACCGTAGTGTTCGGCGGCACTGCGCCGGGCCCCCTCTTCGCTGCGCGCGACGAAGATTTGGCCATCCGGGCCATACCAGGCAGGAATCTGATGCCCCCACCACAGTTGTCGGGAAATGCACCAGTCTTCAATTCGCTGCATCCAGTCGAAATAGGTGCGGGTCCAATTCTCGGGCACAAAGCGGATGCGGCCGTCGCGTACGACCTCCGTCGCCGCCTCGGCCAGGGGCCCGACGCGCACGTACCACTGATCCGTCAGATAGGGCTCAATGACCGCCTGAGAGCGGTCACCGCGCGGGATCATGAGGCGGTGCTCCTCGGTCTGCACCAAGCTGCCGTCTGCCTCCAGCAGGGCGAGGATCCGTTTGCGGGCGGCGTAACGGTCGAGACCACGCAGCTCGGCGGGGATTGCCTGATTGTCGATGTTGCCAGTGACGACTTCGATCTCTTCCCGGATGCGGGCGTCCGGCGTGAAGATGTTGAGCAGCGGCAGATGATGCCGCTGGCCAACCTGGTAGTCATTGAAGTCGTGGGCCGGGGTGATTTTGACACAACCGGAACCGAACTCTGCCTCGACGTAGTCATCGGCGATGACGGGGATCTCCCGACCGGTGATGGGCAGGAGCAGAGTCTTGCCGATCAACTCCCGATAGCGCTCGTCTTCCGGGTGCACGGCCACCGCTACGTCGCCGAGCAGGGTCTCCGGACGCGTGGTGGCAACCACCAAAGCGCCGGAGCCGTCGCTGAGCGAGTAACGGATGTGCCACAGTTTGCCAGCCTCTTCGCTGCTGACCACCTCGAGATCGGAGACCGCGGTTTGCAATACCGGATCCCAATTGACCAAGCGCTTGCCGCGGTAGATCAGCCCCTCTTCGTGCAGGCGCACGAAGACATCGGTCACTGCCCGGGAGAGGCCCTCGTCCAGGGTGAAGCGCTCCCGCGACCAGTCACAGGAAGCGCCGAGGCGGCGCATCTGGCGGATGATCTGGCCACCAGATTCCTCTTTCCACTGCCAGACCTTTTCCAGAAAGGCGCTGCGTCCGAGTTGATGTCGTTTTTCCCCTTGCGCCTCCAGACGGCGTTCCACCAGCATCTGGGTAGCGATGCCGGCGTGGTCGGTGCCCGGCTGCCAGAGCGTGCGCTTTCCCTGCATGCGTGCTCGGCGGATGAGGATATCCATCAGGGTATCTTGAAAGGCATGACCCATGTGCAAGGTGCCGGTAACATTGGGCGGCGGTAGCATGATGCAGTACGGCGCACCCGCGCCGTGCGGTTGGAACACCTGTTGTTCTTCCCAGAGCTGGTAACAGGCACTTTCGATGTCGGCCGGCGCAAACGGGCGGTCGAGGGAATCGCTCATGAAACTTCCTCAGGAGTCTGTGGATGGGTGGACGTCTTCGCCCAAGCTTGGGGTGAGGGCCTCATCCAGCCCTTCATGCAGAACGCGTTGCAAGATTTCGGGCAGCACGCCGCGAATTTCCTGCGCCACCGTCTCGCGCAGACGAATGCCTTCGAGGGCAAGGCTGCGCATGATCGCTAGACTCACCTGCTCTTTCCAGGCCTTCTGCAGATGCTGGGTGATCTTTTCTTCCAGCTCCGCCACTATCCGGCGCTCCACCTCCTGAAACAGGAGCGTCTCGAACTGGCGCAGGAAGTCGCCATCAAAGAGCGACGGGCTCGGTGTTGCAGCGGCACTTTTTGCCGCGCCATTGTCGCTGTTGTCGGAGGGGGCTGTGGCGGTTTGGCCGATTGCCTCGAGAGCCTCGGTGTGGGAAGCGCTCCCAACGATATCCGGTGGAACAGCACTCAGATCGTGATTCTCCATGGCAGTACCAGCGTCCGAAGGAGCGGCAAACGATCCGCTGTCCTCGGCGGAAGGAAGGGTCTCTGCAGCGGGGGGAACCGTCCTCTCCAGCGAAGGCTCGGCAACCTGGCCCGAGAACGCAGCCACTGGTTCTGGCGCCGGACTTTCTGGACCGGCTTGCGCAGGATAGCGGAAGGACATATGACGAATTTTCTCCAGTGCTTTCGCCAGTTCTGTCTCTTCCATGCTCTCCGCGGACTCCGTCTGCTGATGCGCGGTACCGAGCTCGGCGTACGGCGGGGCCGACGGATCTGCAGCTATCGACGGCTTTCCCACAGCCGGCGCCGGCCCTTCCTCCCGCGGCATCTTTTCTGGGGAGTGCGTTGTGCGCCGCCATAGAGGCGGCGGCAGACCTTCGCGCACGAGATCCTGCAACAACAATGGCTCAGTCCCCTCCGGGAGCTCTTCCTCATCCAGAACAGGCTCGCGACGATCATGTATGGTCATGGACTTTCTCCCTCAAACTTCCAGTGGGAACAACTGGATACTGAATCCGGCTCGTTTGCATTGCAGATATCGCGCGCGCGCCGCAGCGCGTTCTTCTTCGGCACCGGGAATAAAGTCGATGAGACGCTTCATTCTGTCAAGCACCGGCAGCTCTTGTGGCCACTCGAGGAGGACCAAGGCGCGGGCATCGGCACGCCCTTGCTGGGGATCGGCGAAGAGGTAGACCGGCTCCTGGGCGGCCTGCCCATGCGGCAGAAAGACGCCCGCATGGAAGGTCCAGAGCAGGTCGTCATAGGCGGCGACGAGCTCCGCGTCTGCCGCCAACACATCTACCTTTCCCAATACCTGCCAAGCCTTGGTAATGACTCGACAGATCGCACGCCGGCTCTCTAGCGGGGGCAGCGGAACAGCAGGAAGCTGGTAGAAGTTGGCGGTGCCACTCATCGCCGATCAAGCTGTCGCCTTGGCGCGCTGCTGCAGGAAATGCACCAGCAATGGCACCGGACGCCCGGTTGCGCCTTTGTGCTCGCCGCTTTGCCAGGCTACCCCAGCAATATCCAGGTGTGCCCAACGATAGTCTTCGGTGAAGCGCGAAAGAAAACAGGCGGCGGTGATGGTGCCGGCTGGACGTCCTCCCACGTTGCTGAGGTCGGCGAAGGGACTTTTGAGCTGCTCCTGATATTCGTCGAAGAGTGGCAACTCCCAGGCGCGGTCCTGGCTGCTGCGGCCTGCATGGAGCAATTCCGCGACCAGACCCTCGTGGTTGCCGAGCACGGCAGCCGTCTGATGCCCGAGAGCGATGACACAGGCCCCCGTCAGGGTGGCCATGTCGATGACGACATCGGGATTGAAGCGTTTGGCGTAAGTGAGGGCATCCGCCAGGATCAGGCGCCCCTCGGCATCGGTGTTGATGATTTCGACGGTGAGACCGGCCATGCTGCGATGGATATCACCGGGCTTGGTGGCCTGACCGTCCGGGAGGTTTTCCGATGCGGGCACGATAGCCGTGATATTGAGCGGCAATTTGAGATCTGCAGCGGCCTGAATGGCGGCGAGGGCGGCCGCCCCACCGCACATGTCATATTTCATCTCATCCATCTTGTCGGCAGGCTTGAGAGAAATGCCGCCGGCATCAAAAGTGAGCCCTTTGCCCACCAGGACAATGGGGGCAGCATCCTTCGCCCCGCCGCGATAGTGCAGGACGATCAGCCGCGGTTCCTGCCGCGAGCCGTGCGCCACCCCGAGCAGGAGATGCATACCGAGCTCCTCCATCTCTGCCGGCCCCAGGATCTCGGTTGCAATACCCCGGCTGTCCGCCATCGCCGTTGCCTGCTCTGCCAACCAGGTTGGGGTACAGACGTTGCCAGGCTGGTTGGCCAGATCGCGCGCCCAATCACTGGCACGGGAAATGGCATGGGCAACAGCCAGCGCCTGCTGCATTTCCGTCTCGGCTTCGGCGTCCAATGTCCCGCGACCAGAACGCGAATGTTTTCCAGGCTGCGACGAGGATGCTTGGCTGGTTCCTTGTGCTGATCAAAGCGGTATTGGGCATCGAGAATACCGCGCAGCCAGAGTTCCATGGCCGCGGCAGGGGTGCGACGCACGACGGCGACATCCCCCAGGGCGAGACACAAGTCCGTCAGTTGCGCCCGGGCGACCACTTGCCCAAGGCTACGGGCAGCCTTCTGTAATTTGCCCTCGGCCAGTTTTTCGCCGCTACCGACGCCCACCAGCAGGATGCGCTCGGCGCCGACGTTGGGTACGCCATAGAGCAGCTGACATTGTCCCGGCTCCGCCGTAAAATCCCCGCTGGCGAGAAAGCGGCTGAGGAAGCCGTCGCTCTGTGCATCGATTTTTTGGGCGTTTGACCCGAGCTGGCCGTTCTCGTGACAGGCAAGCACCAAGCAAGCGCAAGGCTCCGAAAAGGTGACGTTCTGCTGCAAAGAAATTTCCACGGGTTGCCTCCGGCAGGTACACGATTGATCACTTTCTATAGGGTACACCAGGGTAACATCCACAAGCCAACGGCACGGCGGCGATCATGACCACATTCAAGTCGTTCCTCTGGCCGCGCGAGCGGATCGCTGCCCGCATCCTGAGTTCGGTGCTGAGTTATTTTCTGATTGCCTGTGCCGTTGTGTTGGCGTTGCTGGCCATTGGGCAACTGACGCAGATCCTGCAACAAGTGGCCTCTGGTCAGCTGCCACTACAGGTGGTCCTGCAGTTGCTGGGTCTGAGTATCCCTACCCTCTTGGTAACGGTTCTTCCTTTAGCGCTGTTCTTTGCCGTCTATCTCGTCTTTGCCAACCTGTATCGTTACAACGAGATGATGGCAATCCATGGTGCCGGCATCGGCTTGCGGAAACTGTTTTGGGGCTTGCTGCCAAGTCTCTTTCTCCTCGTACTACTGGAAGCGGGCCTTGCCTTATGGTGGGCACCAGCTGCGCAGCAGCGTTTACAGGACGAGAGCGCCCGCCTGGCAGCGGCGGCCGCGCAGGCGTTGATTCATCCCGGTAGTTTTGCGCATCTCCCGGACGGTCGAGTGATCTACGTCGGCCAGAGAGCTGGGGCCAAGGATCGCTATCAGGAAATCTTTATCGATCTGTCGCAAGAGGGCGTGCCAGATCATGCGACTGCCGCCTATGGTGAAATTCAGATCAACCATCAGGGAGGTGTCTCGTTGCTGCTGATCGATGGCCGGCGATATCTCGGGCAACCCGGCCAGGCGGGCTACAAGATCTGGAGCTTTGCCCGCTACCGCGTAGATTTGGCGGCGCCCCGGTCGGGGGGTAACGCGACTTCCTGGGCGGCGTTGTCCTTGCCGGAGCTGTTAACGCGACTAGGGCGCCCGGACCAACACGCCCACGCCCTGGCAGAACTCGAGTGGCGCGCCTTCTGGCCATTGCTCCTGCCCATCGTCGCACTGTTGGCCATTCCCCTTGCCTATGCCGAGCCGCGCCGACCTGGCCGGGCCGGGGGGGTGTTGCTGGGGATTCTGCTCCTGCTTGGTTCGAACAATCTCCTGGTGGCCCTGAAGGAAAACTTGATCCAAGGAAAGATTTCCCCCTTCCCGGGCCTGTTCTGGACCTGGATCTTGCTGGCGGCACTGGCTTTTTACCTGTTCTACCGGCGGCAGGCCGACTTACCATTACTGCCAGCCTGGAGGCGTGGGGTTGCATCATGAAGCGCGCCGATCGTCTGTTGTTTCGCGGCATGTTGTTCTACAGCGGCCTGGTGCTGATCATACTGCTCGCCATGGTTTTTGTTGCGCAATTGATCGCCAAGGCCTCCGGGCCAGGGCATGGACATTGGAGTACCGGCCTGTTGTTCCGCTACGTGGCCCTGCAGTTACCGGAAACGGCGTACACGATCATTCCTCTGGCGCTGCTTATCGGCGCCCTGATCTGGATCAGTATGTTGAACAGCCATTCCGAGATCACCGCCTTGCGTATGGCCGGCTGGTCTCTTGCACGTTTGCAGCGGCCACTACTGGTTGTTGCACTGCTGGGAGCGGTGTTGATGTTTGTTCTAGGTGAATGGATCGTGCCTTACAGTTCCCTGGCTTCGGAATTGCTTTGGGCCAATGCCGGAACACATGACTTTCAGGAGCTTGGCGATGATGGCCTTTGGCTACGCCAGGGGCGGATGCTCATCCGCATCCAGATGGTAGGGGCCAACGGGACGCAACTGCGGCAGATTCGCATCTATTATCCACAAAGTGGAATGGTGGGTATCGACAAGCAAGTGGATGCCCAGACTGCCAGCTATCAGCATGGACATTGGATTTTGCAGGGCGTTCGGGAATACCGCTTGGAAGAACGATCCGTGCGGGTTCTCAGTGCGGCAGATCGGGATTGGTCCGTACAATTGCAGCCGGAAACCCTGCGCAGTTTTGCCCATCGCACTCGCACCATGACGCTGCAGACGCTGTGGCGCAACGACCGCGATTTGCAAGGTGGCGTGCTGGCCATGAACCGCTTTGCCCTGGCCTTCTGGCAACGGATTACCTATCCCTGGGTGGGGCTGATCATGATTCTGCTGGTGGTACCCATGGTGGTGCGCAATCCGCGGGCGGGCGGGGCATATTATTGGATTGCCGCCGGCTTGGCACTGGGGATCTCGTTTCACTTCTTGACGCAAATGTCCGGCTTCATCAGCGTTGCTGGTGGTATTCCGCCGTCGCTCGCCACGCTCACGCCGATGGCGCTGTATGCAGCGCTCGCCTGGTATCTATCCAAGCGTCACGGCTGAAGAACGGCGTCGGGAATGCGGTGCTTGCTCTGGTCGTTACTGTTGCAGCAAACTACCCCACAGTATTCTTGATCCGGGAGCAGTACCGTGAATGAGTCAACGCTCGTCAGTGCTTTGCAGGATTTTGCTGGTTGGCGCAGCGAGTTGGCGGCATTGGTCGAGCAGGTATCCGCTTTCTCGTATCGTCTGGATTTGCTCCCTAGCGGAACTATGCTTCGCTTGGAAATGCTGGCGCGGGAAATTCGCGAAGAACGGATTGTTCTGTCGTTTTACGGGGAATTTGCGCGGGGAAAATCCGAGCTGATCAACGCCCTTTTTTTTTACGACCAGCAATACCGCTTTCTCCCCTCTGGGGTAGGGCAAACCACTATGTGCCCAGTGGAAATCTGTGCGGCAAGCAACGCCAGCATCGATTTTCTGCCGATGCAGGCGAGCAGCATGCATCACAATATTCAAGATCTCAAGAAAATACCGGAGCAATGGCGCCAGATCCCTCTGAATCTTGCCGATAGGGAGAAAACGCAAGCGGCGCTGCACCAAATCCAGGAAACGCAGTGCGTGCCCCTCGGAGAGGCGCGGCGCTTCGGACTTTGTCCGCCCCTGGATAGTGCGCGCCCACAGCTTACCCATTGCCCCTCTTGCGGCGAAGGCAGAGTGAAAATTTCCCGCTGGCGCTATGCGCTGTTACGCGTACCGCATCCTGTATTGTCGGCCGGCTTGATCGTCATTGATACGCCTGGATTGAATTCGCTGGGTAGCGAGGCGGATATGGGCCTGGATGCAACGCGCGGCGCGGATGCATCGATTTTTGTTTTGGGGGCAGATACTGGAGTTACGCAGAGCGATCTACAAATTTGGGAACAGTCGCTCGCCATTCACAGTCGCCGGCGGCAGCTGGTGGTGATCAATAAGTGTGACCTCCTCGTCGATGAGATAGAGCCCGTCACGTCGTTTGCAGAAAAGGTGCGGGAGCAGCTTGATAGTGCTGCGCAGCGCCTGCAGGTACAGGTTGATCAGGTGGTGTCCATTTCTGCTCGTGAGGCATTACTCGGCCGCTTGCGGCAGCAGGAGGATCGGGTTCGTGCCAGCGGCATCGAAGATTTGGAGAATGCCATCGGCAATATCCTGATTCCGGAGAAGCGCAAAGAGATCGCCAATTCTACGAAAACGATTCTGCAGCGCGTGATCATCGATCAACGCTACGTTTTGGAGGAACAGCTGCAAGCCGTTGCGGCGGACATGGAGAGTATGCGACGGCTGGAAGCGCAAGCGGGAGACCAGGTACTTGCCTTGATCGACAGGCAAAAGAAGATCATTGACAATCTGGGGCTCCTCGACACATTGAGTGGGTAAGGCGGTATGATTGCTTTATGGGAAGGGCAGCGAGCTGAGGATAAGGATGGACCAAGGTAATCAACTGTTCACTCTGGCGTTGGGGTTGGTTCCGCCGTGGATGGTGGACGATGTGCGGTTCACGGTGGAGGAAAAGCGCCTGGACCTGCATGTGAACTTCCCAAGGGGTAGTCAGTTTCCCTGTCCGGTCTGCGGCCAGGACTGCCCGGTCTATGACACCCAGGAGAAGGTCTGGCGTCACCTCGACTTCTTCCAGCATGCGGCTTATCTCCATGCCCGCGTACCACGGGTCCATTGCCCGGAACACGGCGTGCATTTGGTATCCGTCCCTTGGGCGCGGGAAGGCTCGGGATTCACGCTGCTCTTTGAGGCTCTAGTCATGGCCATGGTCCGGGAGATGCCCGTGTTGACGGTCTCCCGCCTAGTGCGGGAGACGGACCAGCGACTCTGGCGGGTGCTCGATCATTACGTCGCCAAGGCCCGCGAGGCCGCGGACATGTCAGAGGTCCATTCCGTCGGTATCGATGAGACGAGCAGCCGGCGCGGCCATGATTACATCACCCTGTTTGTGGACCTCGTGGCGAAGCGCCTGCTGTTTGCCACACCCGGCAAGGATGCCGAGACTTTTGCGCAGTTCGCCGAAGATCTGCAGGCCCATGGCGGCAGCGCCGAGGCCATTACGGAGGTCAGCATGGACCTCTCGCCAGCCTTCCAAAAAGGGGCCGCAGAACACCTGCCCAACGCCCAGGTCACCTTCGATCGCTTTCACCTCATGAAGCTCGTCAATGAGGCCGTAGATGCCGTACGCAAGGGGGAAGCCCTCTCCCAACCAGACCTGAAAAAGAGCCGCTGGCTTTGGCTCAAGAACCCGGGAAAGCTCTCCGCCAAGCAAAGCGCCAGGCTCCGGGAGATCCTCAAGAACCAGAACCTCAAGACAGCACAGGCTTATCAGCTTCGCCTGACCTTCCAAGAAATCTTCACCGTCCAGAATCGCCACCAGGGCGCCACCCTGCTCAAGGCCTGGGTGGAAAACGTCAAGGACAGCGGATTACCGCCAATGGTCAAGGTCGCCTACACCGTCATGAATCACTGGGATGGTGTGCTCCGCTGGTTCGAGAGCCAGATCACCAACGGGATTCTGGAAGGCTTCAATAGCCTCCTCCAGTCCGCCAAGGCAAAAGCCCGTGGCTACCGTACCCACAAGAACTTTATCAACATGGCCTACCTGATCCTCGGTAAACTGGATCTCAGGCTACCCACATGAAACATCGAAGAACCCAATCTGGCGGTTGACCGCGACCAATTTCTGCGTATGCAGCGCGATGTGAATACCCAGGAAAGGGAAAAACTGCTGGAACCACTATCCCTGGATGGGCTGGAAGAGATCGTCGAGCGTGCCAAACACGATATGCTTGCGGTTTGGACAACCTATGGTATCTACGAAAGTTTTGGTAAGTTCTTTGCGGATACGATTGCCGGATTCGATGAGGCCTTGGCCCGGGCAAATCGACTATCGGAAAAAATGACGAACGCATACCGCTCGTTGGAGCAGATTTATGCGCTGCCAAAATTGGATACCTTGCCTTATATCCTGTTGCCGAGAAGGGCAGAACTACTCGCCCTATCGGATTACTATGAACGCTTTGGCAAGCGTTTGGAAATCGCTGCCTATCCTCAGGGTATGGTGGTACGCAAGGCTTTTTTCAATCTCGCGAAGCAGGTTCGTACCTTTGTTCTGGAAACGCGCAGTGATCTTCTGGAGTGGGTGGAAGAAACCTTTGATCTGATGAACTCGCATCTGCAGCGTTGTAGCTCGCAGGCGCAGGAAAAACTGGCGGCGCTTACCGCAATCGCCGAATCATCGGCGAGTATTCAGCAGAGAATCGAAGATCTGCGTCTACGCGAGGCCCGGATTCACTACGAGATAGATGAACTGACCTCGCTACAAAGCGAGCTGGATCGGTATTTTCAAGCCATCCCGGACCTATCGGGAGCGGCATGACCGGGGGTGCGGCTCATGCACCTCTCTTCTGGCGAAGAGTTTCTTCGTCGAAAGCGCGATCCAAGGTTTGCGACAATTGCAATACCTGACGAAACAGCTGCGCATCCGCATCGTCGGCCTGACTCCGGAGACGCAAGGCGGCAAGGCCGGAAAAGCTGTCTGCGCGGGTTACTGCACTGTCCGGAGCATTGCAGGCGTTGGCCTGATAGATCCCCGTCAGGATCTCGGTTGCCAGCGCGTCTGGCAAGCTGCCGGATTTCGCGGCCTGCAAGGCGCTGCCCACATCTTGGCCATGCAGGAGAGGAAAGCTCACATGGCGGTCAAGGAATTCCATCAGTTCGGCATAGGTCATCGGTACACTCCTGTCAGGTTGGGCGCATGCCACTGTCGAGAGAGACTCGACAGCTTTCCGCAACGCGCTGAAAATAATATAGTAAATCGAAAGGTAAGGTGACGCCGTCGAGCAGGCGGAGTAACTGGAAATCAGCGCAAAGAACTAGGTCGATCAGCGATAAACGGCCCAGATAAAAACGCTGTTTGGCAAGTAGCCTAGCCAATGCCGTAAGGCGTCCCCGCTGGGCGAGTTGCTGGTAGCCTCCATAGCGGTCATTCGCCAGGGCTTCCAGGCTTTGCGCAAAAAGACGTTCGCTTTCCTGCCGAAAATACGCCAAATCTTCGGGGTCATCGGAGATCTCGGGAAAAGCCGGTTGTACCGGGACCACCAGGCGCTGGAGCAGCGCATCGAGATCTTGCCGCCACTGACAGAAGGCCTGCCACTCGGCCGCTTCGACAATACCGCTGTAGAGGGACTCGCCCCCGAGAGCGGCATCCAGATCGGGAAGTTCGCTGAGCTCCCCGGTCCAACGCTGCTCGCCCATTTGCAGGACGGGTAATCGTGAATACCCGAGATCGAAGGCGCTCGCCAGATCCTGCAAGGGGCGGGCTTCTGCCCGGTAGCTGCAGCCCTTGGCGCCGAGGAGTAGGCGCAGGCGCAGGGCCTGTGGGTCGGACCAGTGAAAATACAACACCGGCTCAGACAAGTTCGGCGTGCTCCAGAACGGCAGCCCACTGCGCCTCGCTGACGGGCAGAATGGACAGGCGGTTGCCCTTTCGTACCAAGGGGTTGTCGCCAAACGCCGGCCACTGGCGCAGCTCTTCCAGGGAGATCACCGTGGCGAAGCGCGCGCGGAAGCCAACATCGACCAGATCCCATCGTGGATGGTCAGGAGAGGATTTCGGGTCGAAATATTTGCAATGCGGATCAAACTGCGTCGGATCCGGGTGGGCAGGGCTGCGCACCTCGGCCAGACCGACGATCCCCGGTACCGCAACGCGGGAGTGATAGATCAAAATGCCATCGCCAACCTGCATGGCACGCAAAAAGTTGCGAGCCTGATAATTGCGAATGCCATCCCACGGCTCCTCGCCGCGCTTGGCCAGATCGTCCAGAGAAAAGGCTTCCGGCTCAGTCTTCATCAACCAGTAGGCCATCGGCTATGATTCCAGCGCCACGGGCTGGCCCAGCCGTTGCTGGAGTATCCTGCCCAGATAGGCGGGGAGGGTCTGCCCCGAGCGGGAATCCACCCAGCTGCCGACGGCGCTCCGCTCGAAGCGTGCCGGGCCGTCACTGCAGGCCAGCCAGATCTGTTCGACGGCCTCTTGTCGATTGAGGATGATTTCGCTGCCATCGGGTAGCCGCAGGGAGAGCACACTATCGATGAGATCGGCCTCGACTTCCGGGGCCTGCGCCTCGATTTGCTCGAGAAGTCTTTGTAGGCATTCCTCTACGGCTGCAGCAAAACTTTGGGTCATCGCGATCTCCTTTCGCCCCATGATCGCCTGCCCGGCTCCGGGGAGCAAGTGCTTGCCGCCCCCGAACGCAGCCAGATACGCTGTTCCTTGCGCAGGATGGGGCGACTGCTCGCATGCAGAATGAGTCCGCGGCCGTCCGGGTGCGGCTGCAGGTGGCCACGTGCTAGCAGATGACGGAAGACTTGTTGCCAGTCACGGGGTGGCAAACGTCGCCCTATGCCAAAGACTTGCAGGCGGTGATGCTGGGCCTGACGGACCCGCGGCGTGTCGCGGCCAAGGAGAATATCGATGAGGTGTTGTACGCCGCAGCGCTGGCCACTGCGGTACGCCGCTGAGAGGGCCATCTGCGCTGCCTCGCTGGCATCCCACAGGGGCGGCGCCTGCAGGCAGTTGTCACAGTTGCCACAGGGTTTCTCCAGGATTTCACCAAAATAGCCCAGCAGTTTCCGGCGCCGGCAACCGACCTCCTCGGTCAGATCCAGCATGGCCTGCAGTCGCTCTTCTTCGGCCCGCCGTTGCGCGCTGCTCGCCCCTGATTGCTGAATCATCTGCCGCAGCAGCAGCAAATCCTGCAGGCTATAGTGCAGCCACGCTTCTGCCGGCTGGCCATCGCGGCCCGCACGTCCGGTTTCCTGATAGTAGGCCTCGATGCTCTTTGGCAGGTTGAGATGAGCAACGAAGCGCACGTCGGCCTTGTCGATACCCATGCCAAAGGCAATGGTAGCGACCATGATCTGGATCTTGCCGCTGAGGAATGCCTGTTGATGGGCGCTACGCTGCGCGGCAGGCAGGCCGGCGTGATAGGGCTGCGCCCGGTAGCCCGCCCTCTGTAGCCATGTGGCCGTTTCCTCGACCTTGCGCCGGGATAGGCAATACACGATGCCGGCGCCGTGCTGCCGGCGCAAAAACTCCCCAAGTGCTTCGCGCGCGCCGCTACCCTGCTCGATGCGGTAGCGGATATTGGGACGGTCGAAGGATTGCACGAAGACCTCGGCGTCCCCCAGCGCAAGGGATTGCTGAATTTCCGCGCGGCTGGCGAGATCGGCGGTAGCGGTCAGGGCAATGCGGGGTACACCCGGAAACAGGGCGCGCAGGCGGCCCAACTGGCGGTATTCTGGACGAAAATGGTGGCCCCATTGTGCCACGCAATGGGCCTCATCAATGGCGAAGAGGCTGATGGCGAGTTCGCCTAGCAGCCGTAGCATGCGTTCCTGCAGCAGTCGCTCGGGTGCGCAATAGAGAATGCGCAGCTCCCCAGCACGCAGCCGGTGTTCGATTTCGTCCGCATCGTTTGCTGCCGAGTGTAAGGCTGCTGCCGCGATGCCCCGCCGTTGCAGGGCCTGGACCTGATCATCCATCAAGGCGATGAGGGGCGAGATGACGATGGCGGTACCGGGCCGCGCCAAAGCCGGTATTTGATAGCAGAGAGATTTACCGCCACCGGTGGGCATCAATACCAACGCATCACCGCCGCTGATCAGCCGTGCAACGATGGCGTCTTGAGGAGGACGAAAGTCTCTGTGGCCAAAGACCTCACGCAGAATTTCCCGCGCCTGCGCCAAGACCGGATCAGGGGACGAACCGAGTATCACTGGAATTGCGAATTAGGTTGGCGGCGGCCAGTAGGGTGCAGCTACTCGCCCAGATGAAGGCCGGGAAGAGAAATAGCAGGAAAATCAGGGTGAAGACACCCGCAAACCCCGGATTGTGGAGAATGCTCGTCCCGATCAGTAGTCCGGCAATGGCCGAGAAGATCATGGCCAGGAGCAGCGCGGCACCAGCCAGTACCAATCCCACGAGTAGGGGGAAAAATAGCCAGCCCAGACGATCCCCGAGCAAGCGGGTCGCGCTGCTCAGGGCAATCCGCGTACCCAAGCCGTAGGCTGCATAAAGCGCGTAGATATACTGGAAAAACGTGCCGACGAGATAGGAAGCGAACAGGGTGAACCAGAACACCGGGCGTTGCAGGATGGCGAGGGCCATTGCGGGATCGCTGTGTCCCTGCAGCGCTAGATAGCCCGAAGACTGCAATAGCAGTACGTTGATAATGGCCGGTGGCAAGGCGAGAAGCCAGGCATCGCGTTCGCGCAGGCTCCAAAAGGGTGCGAGTGCCTCGTAGGGACGTCCCGCGCTCGCTAGGGCGATAGCGCGAAAAAAGCCGATCAGCAGCACATTCGTCCATAGGCTCTCCAACATTGTCCAGAGGAGGCGCAGGGCACTGGCCTGCTGCGCAGCAAGGCCGAGGAGCGCAAAGCCGAACAGGGCCGCGAGGCCAAGGAGCAGCAGGTTGAGGGAAAGACCCCAAAAATGGGACCGCAAGATTTTTCCTGCACCAGAAAATACCTGCCCCACTCCCAATCGGGCGGCGCTAAAAAGAGCTTCAGGCATGTTGAATGGGCTCCAATGTTTTGCTGGTGGATGGGTTGGCGACCCTCGAAAGATCGCTACACTCGATTTGCACGATTCGGACAGGGGTTGCATCGATGCGCGCCGCTGTCAGCTGGCGCCCCCACACGCAGCCGCTGTCGAGGGCCAAGAGTCGCTCCTGGACCAACAATCCCTGGGTGGCCCAGTGGCCGCAAACGAACTTTCCCTCCGACTGTTGCGCAAAGTAGCGCTCATGCCAAGGGAGATAGCTGCCATCCGGCGCCTCATTGGTCCAGGAGTAAAGGCCATCATCGCGTACCCAGCGCGCACGGGTGAAGACGGCGACGCGAAAACGTTGCGCGTCCGCCTCGTTGCGACAATCACGCCAGCGCCGCGGCGCCTCGCTTTCCCAAAGAGTTCTGAGGAAGCGCTTCCAATTCTTGCCGCCTAGGGCGCGCTGGACCTCTTCCGCATGGCCGAGCGCGTCGGCCGGGCTCCATTCGGCATCGACAGCGGCGTGGACCAGGATCCAAGGCAGGTGACCAGCAAAGTAGAACAGCGGCTGTTGGCGGAGCCAATGAAAATAATCATCCACCTTGTCATCACTGAGAAGGGCTGCGAGAGTGTCACTTTTCTTGGGCTTGGCGATCCCCGCCCAACGGCCGATGGCATAAAGGTCGTGGTTACCCAGGACCACACGGATCTCGTCCTGCTGTGCATGGGCCCACGACAGCGTCGCGCGGCTCTGTGGACCGCGATTGAGGAGATCGCCAGCAAGCCACAGGCAGTCATAACTGCCAACCCGCGACAACAATCTCTCCAGTGCAGAAAAACAGCCCTGCACATCGCCAATTGCATAGGTCCCAGCCGTAGCGCTGGCGGAATCGCTATTCAAAAACTGATCACCTGATCGCTGCTTTTCATGCTGCGCACGAGAGTCGCCATATTGCCAATCTTTACGCCTGGCAGGAAGGGGGCGTCAGGATCGGTAGGGAGAGCGATAGCATGGATTTCGCCGCCGAGCTCACGGATCTCTTCCAGCAGATCGTGATATACCGCGTGCGAAGCAAGGGCCTCGGAACGCAGGACTGCAAGCGCCGCCTCCAGAAAGAAAACTTTGACTTGAATGTCGTCGGCAAGGGCAGCGATGGCGGTTCGCAGGGCGTGTAGTACCGGGTTACTCGCGCTGCCTTCGGCAGAACGGATCAATACCGTCCACTGCATAGCTTGTTCGGGTGGTTGCATGGCCGCGGTCCTCCGATCGGTCGAGGGCATGGAAGAACCTTCGCATCCCTGCTATTTCCTTGAGTGTAGCAAACATTTGTTGCCCGCGCGGCAATGACGTGGCGATTTGCCGTCGGAGTGGGTACACTGGCGTCCTCGTTTTCCTGAATCACGAAGGGCAATACCCATGGCGGCAAATATGGCAGAGCAAGAACCAGTATTCATGATCGAGCGGATTTACGTGAAGGACCTTTCTTTCGAATCGCCCAATGCACCGCAGAGCTTCACCATGGCAGAGGCCCCTTCCGTGGACGTTGGCCTGAATACAGAAACCCATGAGGTGCCCGGATCGCCTGATCTGATCGAGGTAGTGTTGACGGTTACCGTGAATGCCAAGAGTTCTGAGAGCACCTATTTTGCCGTCGAGGTACAGCAGGGCGGTCTCTTCCGCTTGCAGAACATCCCTGCGGAGCACCAGCCGATCCTTCTCGCCGTGCATTGCCCGACGATCCTCTTTCCCTATGCCCGCGAGGCAGTGGCGGATCTCGTGGGCCGCGGCGGGTTCCAGCCACTGCATCTGCACCCGGTAAATTTCGAAGCGCTCTATCAGCAAGCGCAGCTCGAACAAAGTCAGCACACCACGCAGTAAGCAAAGTATGGTGGTGCGGACGGTGCTCGGGGCTGGCCATTGGGGCACGGCCCTCGCCGTTACCCTGGCGCGTCGCGGTGGCCAGGTGCGCCTGTGGGGCCGATCGCTGGGTGCTTCGGCTCTCGGCTCCACGGCTCTGCCCCATTTTCCGCAGATTCCTCGCCCTGAGAATCTGCTCCTTACCCCTGATTGGCAAAAGGCCGTGCAGGGTAGTCAGGAGCTGGTGATTGCCCTTCCCAGTCATGCGGTACGCGATGCCTTGCGCAAGCTGCGCCCTGTGCTGCCTGGAGAGGTTTCGCTGACGCTGGCGAGCAAAGGGCTGGAGCGCGATAGCCAGGCCCGCTTGGATGAGGTCTTCGCCCAGGAAATGCCGGAATGGTCCTGGGGGGTTCTTTCCGGCCCCAGCTTTGCGAGCGATCTCGCCTGTGGCAGGCCGCTTGCCATGACCCTGGCTAGCTATTCCCCCCGCTATCTGGATACCAGGGTTCCGGCATGGCGTTCCGAGCAGTTGCGCATCTATCCGAGCCAGGATGTTGCCGGTGTCTGTCTGGCCGGTGCCATCAAAAACGTTCTGGCCATCGCCGCCGGGATTTCCGATGGGCTGGGGAATGGTGACAGTGCCCGCGCGGCGCTGATCACCCGTGGTCTGGCAGAGCTACTTCGCCTCGGGGTGGCCCTGGGTGGTCAGGCCGATACCTTTTTTGGACTGGCTGGCGCGGGCGATCTGATTCTCACGGCGAGCAGTGATCTCTCGCGGAACCGGCGGCTGGGCCTGGGTATTGGTGCGGGGAAATCGCCGGAGCTGGCGTTGCAGGAGCTCGGCGAAGAGGTAGAAGGATGGCGCAGCAGTCATGCCCTGTATCATCTGGCGCTGGCGCGGGGGATCGAGATGCCCATCGTCACCGAAGTATACCGCGTCCTTTATGCTGGACGCTCCGCCGCAGACGCTTCCCGTGCCCTGATGCAACGCGGGCAGGGTGAGGCCAACTGAAATTGGCCATGTTGCGTTTGCCCGGCGGCCCAGATCAACAGCGACGGATCCCTTTTGCCCCTTTCCGCACGATTGGCATTCTGCTGGTCCAATTCGTGGTCTTTGCCCTGTTGCTGCTCGGCGTGCTGCTGGTGCATACCAACCAGGACCTGGCAAAACTGAAAACCTACACCGCGAACACGATCCGCATCGCCCAAATCAACCATGACTGCAGCCTGGCATGGAGCCAACACGGCGCCCAAGCAGCGATGCAGGTAGCTGCCAACGAACTGCAAGATCTGCCACCTGATTTTGCAGTCGAGGATGGTGGACCGCTACCGGAGCATTTGCGGGCGCTGGCGCTGCGGGGAGATCCGGCTGACCTGCCGAAGGTTTTTGCCGATCTCAGTACCTGGAATCTTGCTGCGCACAAGCACGGGGGTGGCCTGGTTCTTGCCGCCGGACATGACTCGCGCTACACCCTGATCGGCTCGGTGATTGCCCTGATCGCCTTCATGATCTTTGTCATCGTCACGCTGATCTTTTTCCGTACCCGCATCCTCAGTCCATTGCGACGTTTACAGGCGGCCATGAGCTCCCTCGAGTTGGGCGGTTTCCAACGGGTGGGAGAGGGGCGCGCCGACCCGGGCATCGTTCCTCTGCTGCACTTTTACAACCAAATGGTGGGGCGCCTGGAGGAGCTGGAACGGCAACGCCGCCGCTACTTGCAAGATCTGCAACAGGAAGTGCACGAGGCAGCCAGCACCTTGATGGCGCAGCAAGCCGCAATGACCCGTTCCGAGCGTATGGCAGCGGTGGGTGAGGCGGCCGCAGCTTTTGCCCATGAATTGCGTAACCCATTGGCTGGGCTGCAGGTTGGCTGTGCCAACATTCGTCGGGAAATCGACGATCCCGAACTGGATGCCAGACTGGCGTTAATGGAAGAGGAGCTGCGGCGGGTCAGCCGCCTCCTCGATCAACAGCTGCGCGGTGCCCGGCAGGCAGGCGAGTCTGGGCAATGGGTGCATCCTGGTGAGGTCGTGGAAGCATTACTGAACCTGCTGCATTATCAGTTACCGGTGGAGATCCGCTTGCGCCTGGACGTTGCGCCCGATCTGGGGGCATGTCTTCTCCCGGTCGATCAGTTCCGGCAAGCATTGCTCAATCTGGTGCTCAATGCCCGCCAGGCCTTGGATGCCCAGGCCGGGGAGATCACCGTATCACTCTCGCGTAGCCCAGGCGGTCAGATCCGCCTGGTGGTAGGCGACGATGGACCGGGGTTTCCCGCCCACCTCCTGCGTGATGGCATCCGCCCCTTTGCCAGTGCACGCGAGCATGGCACCGGCCTGGGGCTGGCCATGGTACGGCGCTTCGTGCGCAGCCTGGGAGGAGAGGTGCAGCTTGCCAATCGACCCCAGGGCGGTGCTGAGGTTACTCTGCTCATTCCTTGCCCTGCCCAAGTAAAGGAGGATTCCCGTGGCTGATCCCCTGCTGATCATCGAAGACGAGATCTTTCTCGGGCGGGAAATGCGTCGCTACTTCGAAAAAGAGGGTTGGCAGGTATTCTGGGCGGAGCGCCTGGCAGATGCCGAGCAGTTACTCAATGACGATCTCAATCCCATGGTCACCCTGGCCGACCTCAACCTGCCGGATGGCAATAGCCTGGATTTGCTCGACCGCTCGCGAGAGAAAGGTCTGCAGGGCGAATGGATCTTCTTGACCGCCTACGGCAGCGTTCCGGATTCCGTGCGTGCCCTTCGGCTCGGGGCTTACGACTTTCTCGAAAAGCCTTGCGAGATGGAACGTCTGGCCATGGTGGTGCGTTCTGCCGGGCGCGCCGCGCGGGCGCAACGGCGGGTGGCGGACGACACCAGTCAGCACAGCCGACGCTACAAAGCCTCGGCCTTTCTGGGGACGAGCACGGCGGCGCAGCGGGTGCGCGAGATTCTGCAGCGACTGGCGCAGGTTCCCTACAGTGGCCTGATCATTTCGGGGGAGACGGGTACCGGCAAGGGCCTGGCAGCACGCATCCTGCACTATAGCGGGTTGCGGCGCGAGGGCCCGATGGTCGAGATCAACTGCGCTGCCTTGCCGCGCGAACTTCTCGAGTCCGAACTCTTCGGCTACGAGGCCGGGGCATTCACCGGCGCCACCTCCCGCCATCGCGGCTTGGTGGAGCAGGCGAATGGCGGTAGCCTGTTTCTCGATGAAATTTCCGAGATGGATCTCGATCTGCAGGCCAAACTGCTCAAGGTGATCGAAGACCGCAGTTTGCGACGTCTGGGAGCCGATCGCAGCATTCAGGTGGATGTACGCTTTCTCGCCGCCAGCAACCGGGATCTCGATGCGCTGGTGGCGGAGGGACGTTTCCGTGCCGATCTCTACCATCGTCTCAGTGTCGTGCGTCTCGCTTTGCCTGTCCTGCGCGAGCGCAAGGAAGACCTGCAGGAGCTGGTGCCGCATTTTGTGGCGGAGTTCAACGCGCATGCCGGTAAGCGGGTACGGCACATCAGCCCGGCGGTCTGGGCGGCCCTGGAGGACTATGACTGGCCGGGCAACGTCCGGGAGCTGCGCAATGTGGTCGAACGTGGCGTCCTTTTTTCGGAAGGCGAGGATCTACCTCTGGAATGGTTACAATTGCCGGGAATGAGCCCCTTGGGACATTGTCCGGCACCGGGCAGCTGCCCCTTGGATGATCGTCAGCAAATTGTCTTGCCCATTGATGGCAGTATGGATCTCGACAGCATGGAGCGGGAGATCCTGGCCAGGGTGCTGCAGTCTACTGATCACAACGTTACCCAGGCGGCACGTATCCTGGGCACTACGCGGGAGACGCTGCGCTACCGTATTCGCAAGTATGGCTTGAGCAACGAGGAAAGCTGAACCGAGTTGGCTACCGAAACTTGCGCGGGCGGCTCTGGGCGTTTACAGTCCCGCCTTAATTCCTTCGGCATGGACGTAGAATGACCGATAACATTGCACCAGAGCAGGCCCCAGGAATCATCGATCGGGACGCCGCCCTGCGCTATCAGACGGCGAGCTTGCAACGCGTTTCGCGAACCTTCGCCCTGACCATTCCGCGTTTGCCGGCTGGATTGCAGGAGACGGTAGGCAACGGCTACTTGCTCTGCCGTATCGCGGACACCATCGAGGATGATCCGCTGCTTGATTGGGAGGCCAAGGCGCACTGGCAAAAGGTTTTCCTTGCGGTCTTGCGCAAGGAGACGCCGGCAGAGGAGTTTGCCCGCGGCTTTGCCCAGGTAATGGCAGCAGAGATGCCTGACGGTGAACATGACCTGATTGCTAATAGTCCTGTGGTCGTGTCGTTGACCCACTCCTTCAATTCCGTGCAGCAAAGTGCCCTCATTCGCTGTGTCGAAATCATGGGTGAGGGGATGGCGGAATTCCAGCGTCGGGCCTCGCGAGCCGGACTGCGGGACCAGGCCGACATGGACCACTATTGCTACGTGGTTGCGGGCGTCGTCGGCGAGATGCTCACTACCCTGTTCGTGGAAGAGGAGCCGCGTATGCTCGCCGGCGGCGCGGATCTCCCAGCGTTGGCGGTGTCGTTTGGCCAAGGCCTGCAGATGACCAACATCTTGAAGGACTTATGGACAGATTGGGAACGGGGGGTGCTCTGGTTACCGCAGGACCGTCTCCGCGACCACGCTCTGGCGCCGGAGGACTTACACCCGGGCATGAATCAGCCCGAATTCACCAAGCTGTTGATGGAAATGATCGCGCTGGCAGCGCAACACCTGCGCAACGCCCTGACCTTTACCCTGCGGATCCCCGCCGAGCAGACCGGGATGCGGGATTTTTGTCTCTGGGCCATCGCCATGGCAGTGCTGACCCTGCGCCGCATCGCCGAAAACCCCGGCTTTTGTAGTGCCGACGAGGTCAAGATCAGTCGCGTTAGCGTGCGCAATGTCGTGTTGCTGTCGCGTCTGCTGCACCGCTTCGATCCGTTGCTGGATCTGACGTTCCGAGTGGCTGTCAAGAGCCTGCCGCAGGGGCAATCATGTTGATGCCCAGCACCCGCTACGGAGTGGCGCGGCAGCGGCACGCGCCCCTGGAAAGGACGATTGCAGCGGCGCTCGCAGCATTGCGCACGCGACAGGCGGAGGATGGGCATTGGTGCTTTGAATTTGAAGCGGACTGCACCATTCCCGCCGAATATATCCTGATGATGCACTACATGGACGAAATCGACGCTCCCTTGCAACGCAAAATCGCGGTATATCTGCGGCGACACCAGGCAGAGCATGGTGGTTGGCCCCTGTATCATGGTGGGGGTTTCGACATGAGCGCCTCGGTAAAGGCCTACTACGCCCTCAAGCTTGCTGGAGAGGCTCCCGAGGCGCCGCATATGCGTCGGGCCCGGGCGGCCATCCTGGCGCATGGCGGGGCGGAGCGCGCCAATGTCTTCACCCGCATCACCCTGGCCTTGTTCCGTCAGGTACCTTGGCGTGCCGTCCCTTTCATTCCCGTGGAAATCTTGCTCTTTCCTCGCTGGATGCCGATGCACATCTACAAAGTGGCGTCGTGGTCGCGCACGGTCATGGTGCCTCTCTTCATCCTTTGCAGCCTCAAGGCGCAGGCGAAGAATCCTACGGGTATCGGTATCGCGGAACTCTTTCGCCAGCAGCCATTCGCCATCCGCGACTATTTCGCCTGTGCGCGCAAGGGCTTCATTGCCCGCGTGTTTCTTGCTGGGGATCGCCTTGGCCGTGCACTCGAGCCATTCATTCCCGGCGTACTGCGTCGGGCCGCTATCCGTCGTGCCGAGGCCTGGTTTACGGCGCGCCTGAATGGCGTGCATGGGGTGAACGGCATTTTCCCGGCCATGGTCAATGCCCACGAGGCTCTCGCGCTGCTGGGCTATGCGGAGGACCATCCTTATCGACAACAGACACGGCAGGCCTTACGTAACCTGCTCGTCGAACGCGTCCATGAGGCCTACTGCCAGCCCTGTGTTTCGCCGGTCTGGGATACCTGCTGGGGGCTGCGCGCCATGCTCGAGATCATGCCCGAGCCGGATGAGAATGCGCGGGCTGCCATGCGCTGGCTCCTCGACCGGCAGATCACCGATGCTCCGGGAGACTGGCAGTTCAGCCGCCCAGATCTGCCAGGCGGTGGCTGGGCATTCCAGTACGAAAATTCCTATTATCCGGACCTGGACGATACGGCGGCGGTGGCCTGGACCTTGCTCCTGGCCGGCCGGCCGGAAGACCGTCCGGCGCTGGAACGGGCCGCAGACTGGCTGGTGGGTATGCAGTCGCGCAATGGCGGTTTTGGCGCCTACGATGTCGACAATACCCACTACTATCTGAATGAGATTCCTTTTGCCGATCATAAAGCGCTGCTGGACCCGCCGACAGCCGATGTCAGCGGGCGGGTGTTGACCTTTCTCGCTGCCCTTGCTCGTCCCCAGGACCGCCCGGCCATCGCACGGCTCGTGCGCTACCTGTTGGAGCAACAGGAGGCCAATGGCTCCTGGTTCGGCCGCTGGGGAACCAATTACATCTATGGCACCTGGTCGGTGCTCCTGGCGTTTTCCGAGTTGGGGGACAGCGCCCTGCAGCCGGCCATGCAACGGGCTGCGGAATGGCTGCGGAGTGTGCAACAGGCGGATGGAGGTTGGGGCGAGAGCAACGACTCCTACCTCGACGCTGGCCTTGCCGGTCAGGGGCAGCCGTCGACGGCGGCGCACACCGCTTGGGCCTGTCTGGCCTTGATGGCGGCGGGCGACTCCGACAGCGAGGCCCTGCGGCGCGGCATCCAGTGGCTGCAGGCGCATCAGAGTGAAGATGGCGAATGGCATGATCCCTGGTTCAACGCCCCGGGTTTCCCGCGGGTTTTCTACATTACCTATCACGGATACAAGCTGTATTTCCCCTTATGGGCGCTCAGTCGCTATCAAAACCTGCAGGTCGGCGCCTAGGTCTTGTCGTCGCCCTCGCGGTCGAAGCCAAGGCATTGGGGCTGCCGGCCTCGCCCATGGGCAAGGTACACCCCTGCGCGGACGGTCATCTCGCCATTCTCTCCGGGATGGGACCCGAGGCCGCGGCAAACGCGGGTCGAGCCCTCCTGGAAGCGGGAGCCGAGGCCCTGCTGAGTGTAGGTACTGCCGGCGCTTTGCGGAGTGACTTGCAAGCCGGCGATCTTTGCATTCCCCGACAGATCCTCTGGCAGGAGCGTGCGTACTCTGCGGATGAAGTTCTGGCAAGTCATTTTCTCGCTCAGCACCCGCAGGCACGGCGGGAGAACTTGCTGTCGCTTGCCCAGATGCTGGTCGATCGGCAGAGCAAGGCGGCGTACGCGCAGCAGGCGCTCGCCGTGGATATGGAGAGCGGCGCGCTCGCCGCACTGGCAGCGGCGGAGGGGCATCCCTTTCTCGCCTTGCGCGTCATCGTCGACAGTGTCGATGCCGTAGTGCCGGACGCCGTACGTCGCGGAGTCGATGCCGTGGGCAACCCGCGTTTGCCCGGGTTTCTCTGGCAACTGCTGCGCCGCCCGCGGGATGTGCCGCGGCTGATCAGGCTCGGCGGACAGATGCAGCGAGCCGCGATCACCCTGCGGCAATTGGGCAGGGCATCGGAGAAGGGAGGATGGGGATGCGGGCACTGATTACCGGCGCCTCCGGTTTTGTTGGTGCAGCCGTATTGCGACGCTTGACCCTGGAGGGCGTCCCGGTACGCCTGCTGGCTCGCACTGGCGCAGATGACAGCGCGTGGAAAAACTTGCCTGGCGTGGAACGGGTGGTGGGTGACCTCTGTGATCCGGCCAGCCTACGGCAGGCGGTGGCCGGCTGTCGTTGGCTCTTCCATGTGGCCGCCGATTATCGCCTCTGGGTGCCGGATCCCGAACCCATGTACCAAGCCAATGTCGTTGGCACCGAGACATTGATGCGGGCTGCCCTGGATGCTGGCGTGGAGCGTATTGTCTATACCAGTAGCGTCGCGGTACTGGGCTTGCGCGCCGATGGGCAACCCAGTGATGAAGAAACCCCGTCGACTCTGGCTGACATGATTGGCCACTATAAACGCAGCAAGTATCTCGCCGAAGAACGGGTGCGTGCGTTGTGTCGTGACGAGGATGCGCCGATCGTCATTGTCAATCCCTCTACCCCCATCGGACCGGAGGATCGTAAGCCGACGCCGACTGGGCGCATGGTGCTCGAAGCGGCGGCGGGACGTATGCCCGCCTATATCGATACCGGCCTTAATGTCGTGCATGTGGATGATGTGGCGCTGGGGCACTGGCTTGCCTTGCAGCAAGGAAAATCTGGCGAACGCTACATTCTCGGTGGTGACAATTTGTCGCTGCAGGCCATCCTCACCCGCATCAGCGGCTTGACCGGGCGATCCTCGCCGCGCCTACGTCTACCGCGGCGTCTGTTGTACCCGATTGCCTGGGGTTCCGAGGCTTGGGTGCGCTGGCGTGGTCGAGGCTTGCCGCTGGTCAGTACGGATGAGCTGCGTATGGCCGCACATCGCATGTATTTCGACTCGCGCAAAGCCGAACAGCAGCTTGGCTATACCCATCGCCCGGCGGAGGAGGCCTTGCGGGATGCTGTGGCCTGGTTTGCCGAGCATCGCTATTTCTGATCCCGTGCTGATCGCTGCGTACTTTTTTGCGCTAATCGCCGGCCTTTCCTGCATCTACTGGGCCCTCGCCTGGTGGCAGGTGGAGACTTGGCAACCGCAGTTGCCGGAGGACGCAGGTCCGCTCTCTGCGCCCGACGCAGCTGGGATCAGCATCATCAAACCGTTGCACGGAATCGAGCCGGAGCTCTCCGCAAATCTGCAGAGTTTTCTGGCGCAGCGCTACCCTCGTTTCGAGATGCTCTGCGGGGTCCAGGATTCTGCCGATCCTGTCCTGCTGCTTCTCGCGGAATTGTCGGAACGATCGAAGCTGCGAATTATTCGGCATGCGACGACGCTTGGCAGCAACCCCAAGGTCAACAACTTGGCGGGCATCATTGCCGAGGCGAGCTATCCCATTCTGGTACTGGCTGACGCGGACATTCGCGTCGGACCGAGCTACCTGGCGCATCTGGTCCGCGAGCTGAACCTGCCCGAGGTGGGGGTGGTAAGCTGTTTATATCGGGCGCGTCCCCTTTCCGGTTTCTCCTCACAGCTCTTGGCCGTGCAGATTCAAGAGCATTTTTTGCCGTCGGTGCGCCTTGCCGCAGCACTCGGGCCCAATGTTTATTGCGGTGGCGCAACGATTGCCGTGCGCCGCGAGTCGTTCGACGCGATGGCTGGCTGTGCCGCCCTCGCCGACGAGCTTGCCGATGACTATGCCTTGGGAGCGCGGATACGCGCTTTGGGATATCAGAGCGTGCTGAGCGACTACGTGGTCGAGACGCTGGTGGCCGAAGACGGATTCGCCGCCTTCTACGCCCATGCCCTGCGTTGGGCGCGCACCACCCGCGCCGTGCAACCCTGGGGGCATGCCTTTTCGTTTTTGACCTATCCGGTTCCTCTGGTACTGATGCTTGCCGTGTTTTGGCAGGGGTGGGCCTGGAGTGTGGTGGCGCTGGTCGCCTGCCTGCGCCTCGTGTACCATTGGCGGATTGGACGAAAATTGCGATCGCCATTGTCGGCGACGGCGGTGCTGGTGGCGGACATCCTGGGTCTGTGGATCTGGGGGCACGCGCAAGTCGCCGGAAAGGTACGCTGGCGTGGTCGCAATTTTTCCATCGATGCCCACGGGCAAATGCATGACGGAGTACAGCGATGACCATGAAAACCTTGTTCCTGCAGGCGCCTTCCTTCGAAGGGTTTGATGGGGGAGCGGGCTCCCGCTACCAGGCCAAGCGCGAGATTCGCTCTTTCTGGTTTCCCACCTGGCTGGCCCAGCCGGCGGCCATGATTCCCGGCAGTCGTCTACTCGACGCCCCGCCGGCCGATATCACTGTGGAAGAGACCCTGCGCATTGCTGCCAGCTACGAGTTGTGCATCATTCACACCAGTACCCCTTCCTTTCCTTCTGACGTCCGCATGGCGGAAATGCTCAAGGCGCGTTATCCCAAGATGATTATCGGTCTGGTTGGCGCCAAAGTCGCGGTGGAGCCCGAAGAGTCCCTGCAGGCATCGCCCGCCATCGATTTCGTGGCGCGGGAAGAGTTCGATTACACCCTGAAAGAGATCGCCGAGGGGCGGCCACTGGCGGAAGTGGATGGTATCAACTACCGCGACAGCAATGGGCTGCTGGTGCGCACTCCTGATCGCGCCATGATCGAGGATATGGATGCTTTGCCCTTCGTCTCAGAAGTCTACAAGCGCGATCTGCACATCGAAGACTACTTCATCGGCTATCTGAAACATCCCTACATTTCTTTCTATACTGGGCGTGGCTGTCGCTCGCAGTGTACCTTCTGCCTCTGGCCGCAGACGGTCGGTGGTCATCGCTACCGCACCCGTAGCGCCGCCAGTGTCATCGAAGAGGTGAAGTACATCCAGAAGGCCTTTCCGCAGGTGCAGGAAGTCTTTTTCGATGATGATACCTTCACCGACGATCGTCCGCGTGCGGAGGAGATCGCCCGTGGCCTTGGCAAGCTCGGCGTCACCTGGTCCTGCAACGCCAAGGCCAACGTCCCCTACGACACCCTCAAGGTTCTGCGTGATAATGGCTTGCGCCTGCTGCTGGTGGGCTACGAATCGGGCAATCAGCAGATTCTCAACAACATCAAAAAGGGCCTGAAGGTCGAGGCGGCGCGCAAGTTTACTGCCGACTGCCACAAGCTCGGCATCGCCATCCACGGCACCTTCATTCTGGGATTGCCCGGCGAAACCAAGGAGACGATTCAGCAAACCATCCAGTTTGCCAAGGAAATCAATCCACATACTATCCAGGTATCCCTGGCGGCGCCTTACCCTGGCACCTACCTCTATAACCAGGCCAAAGAACAGGGCTGGCTGACCGAAGAGGATGAGGCGCATCTGGTCAACGATCGTGGAGTGCAGATCAGCCCCATGAGTTATCCCCACCTCAATCACACGGAAATTTTTGATTCGGTTGAGGTGATGTACAAGAAATTCTACTTCCGTGCGGGCAAGATCGCGGAAATCACCGGAGAGATGCTGCGCAGTTCACAAATGATGAAACGCCGTCTGCGGGAGGGGGTAGAGTTTGTGCGCTTTCTTCGTCAGCGGCATGGCTGAATGTGGCGAGCGAACGAAGAGTCATTTTCAATGCGGATGATTTCGGCCTAGATGCTTCCGTAAATGCTGCAGTTGTGTCGGCGCATCAACACGGGGTACTCAATAGTGCGAGTCTGATGGTGTCGGCCGCGGCTGCTGCTGAGGCCCTTGCGCTTGCGCGGAATCTGCCTGATCTTGGAGTTGGTTTGCATTTGACCCTGGTGGATGGTTATCCGGTATTGCCTGCGGCGCAGGTTCCTGATCTGGTCGATGAGCATGGTCGTTTTGCCGCTGACCTATGGCGTCGCGGCATTCGCTATTTTTTTCTGCCGCGGGTGCGGCGCCAGCTCGCCGCCGAGATCGCCGCGCAATACGCGGTCTTCGCCGACAGTGGTTTGCGCCTCGATCACGTGAACGCGCACAAGCACCTGCACGCCCATCCTACGGTCCTGAATCTGCTCATCGAAATTGGCAGGCGCTTTGCCTTGCGCGCGGTGCGCATTCCGCGGGAACCGTTGGCACTGGCGCGGCAGCTGGCGCCGGTGACGGGCAGCGCTGCGTTGGGCGCACGGTTATTACTACCCTGGGTTGCGCGCATGCGTCGCGTCATCCGCTCTCAAGGACTATTCTGCAACGATCTCTTGCTGGGACTGCAGTCCACCGGACAGATGGATGCCGACCGACTGCGACGTGCTCTGGCCATTGTCCCCTCTGGACAGGTGACGGAGCTGTATTTTCACCCCGCGCAGGAACAGACCGCGCAACTGCGGCAACTGATGCCCGACTATCGGCCCGCGGCGGAGTGGCGGGCGCTCTGTGCCCCAGAACTCGCGACAACTCTGCGCGCCCAAGGTATTCGTACCGGAACGTATCATGATTTCGCCTGCGGCTGAGCGATTTCTTGCGCGCATTGGCGAGTGGTACATGCGCCGCATCTGTATGCTCATGGCATTCTCGGTGCGCCATGCCAAAGCGGTGTTTTTCTCTTTTGCCCTCCTGCTCCTGCTGGCGCTTGCCTACGTTGTCACCCATTTCGCGATGAATACCGACACCAGCGATGTGTTGTCGCATGATCTGCCGTTTCAACAACGCGAAATTGCTTACAAAAAGGTCTTTCCCCAGGACCGCGATAGCATCGTCGTTGTCTTGCAGGGAAAGAACACGAGCGCGACAGAGAACGCTGTCGAGCGACTGCAAGGCTGGCTGGAAGCGCATCCCAAGTATTTCCGCAGTGTTTATGTTCCGGGCGGTGGCAAGTTCTTTGCGCAGAATGGCTTGCTATATCTGTCCGAGCAGCAGGTACATGAGTTTGCGCGGCGGATCACGGCGGCACAGCCATTGATTGCCAGCCTTTCTGCCAACCCCAGTCTGGCAGGTCTGAGCGATCTGCTCACGGAAGCAGCGCAGCAGAGTCTTCACGGCAACGTCGATGTTCAAGGTCTCGTACCCTTATACGATGCCTTTACGCAAAGTATCGATGCGCAGCTGGCCGGACATCCGCGGCAGATCGATTGGGCCAAGCTGATGGGTGGCAGTTTGGGAGATCTGGGACCCCAGCAGCGTTTTGTGATTATCGAGCCAACCCTGAATTATGACAGTCTGCAGCCAGCCGAGGCCTCCATCCAATTCTTGCGCAAGGGCCTGGAGACGTTGCACATCAACGCGGCGCATGGGCTGAAGGTGGGGATCACCGGCCAGGCTGTACTGGATGCGGAGCAAATGAAAACCGTCAGCGAAGGCGCGTTTTCCTCGCTGGCCATTACTTTCGGGCTGGAGATCCTGCTTCTCATCATTGCGTTGCGTAGTACCCGTCTCGTGGTAGGGGTGCTCTTCAATCTTGTTGCTGGCATCATTTTCACCACCGCCTGGGCATTGCTGGTGATTGGGCCGTTCAACCTGATCTCTGTGTCTTTTGCCATTTTATTCATTGGGTTGGGCGTCGATTTTGGTATTCAGTTCAGCTTGCGCTTTCGCGAGGAGCTTTTCAACGGAGCGAGTCACGAAGAGGCGATGCGGCGTGTCTCTCGCGGTTTGGGCGCAGCCTTATCGCTTGCAGCCGTCGCTGCCGCCATCAGTTTTTTCGCCTTTGTGCCCACCAGTTATGCAGGCATCGTAGATCTGGGGTTGATCTCCGGCGCCAGCATGTTGATCGGACTGTTCCTCACCCTTACCCTGTTGCCCGCCTTTCTCACTCTCTGGCGGCTCTCAGCAACGGCGCGGAAACACGTGAATTTTCCCCGTTTCCATCGGGTGCCCACGCTTGCACGGCATCCCATTCACCGGTACGCTTGGCTGGTTCTCGCGGTGGTTGCCGTGCTTGCCGTCGCGGCGTTTCCTGCTGCGCTGCAGGTTCGCTTCGATTTCAATCCGCTGCACATGATCGATCAGAACGCGGAAGGGGTAAAGGTTTTTGAGGAATTGCTTGCCAATCCTGATACGGCACCCTATCGCATCGAGGTCCTCGCAAAAAATCTGGACGAGGCACAAGCCATCGCAAAACGACTGGAAAAGGTGCCGACGGTCGCTCGGGCGTTGACCATTGCCGACTATATCCCGCAAGACCAGGAACCGAAGCTTGCCATTCTCAACAATCTGCAGATCCTCGTACCACCATTTTCTTTACTGATGCCTGCCAGTTTGACCTCGCCAGCGTCGGATACGGCGCAAAAAATGGAGAAGCTGCAAAAGAAGTTGCAGGAACTGGCCGCCAAGAAGAAGGGTGAGCAGGCGCGCGCGGCCGGCAACCTGGCGCATGCATTGGCCCGATTCCTGGCGGCGGATGCCCAGGATTCTGCGGCGCTGGCGTCGCTGCAAAACTCCCTGCTGGGCACCTTGCCGGGCGAATTGCATCAGCTTGGTGAGGCGCTCCTAGCCTCGCGCGTAACCATCGACAATCTACCCAAGGACCTGCGTAGCCGTTATCTCGCCGCTGATGGGCAGGCGCGGGTGGAAGTCTTTCCCAAAGCGGATCTGACCAATAATCAAAAAATGCTGCATTTCGTTTCTACGGTGCTCCAGGTCGAGCCGCGAGCGGTTGGCGCCCCGGTTATGCTGGTGCAGGGAGGAGAGGCAGTATTGGGCGCTTTCCAGGAGGCGACCTGTATCGCCATTGGGGGTATCGCCCTGCTGCTGCTGCTATCTTTGCGTCGCTATCGCGACATGTTATTGATTGTTCTGCCCTTGCTGCTGGCAGCTCTGTTTACGGTGGCGGCAATGTCGCTGTTGGGAGTCAGTTTCAATCTGGGCAATATCATTGTGTTGCCGCTTCTCATTGGTCTGGGGGTGGCATTTGGTATCTATATCGTGCTGCGCTGGCGCAGCGGAGTCGACGCTGCACATCTCTTGCAAACGTCCACGCCGATGGCGGTTTTTTTCAGTGGTCTGACCACCCTCAGTGCCTTCGGCAGTATGGCGTTGTCCGTCGATCCCGGGATGGCGAGTCTGGGTGACGCGCTGAGTCTTGCATTGGCGGTGGTTCTGCTCTGCATTCTGGTCGTGCTGCCAGCGCTACTGCTCCTTTTCACTGCCTCACCGCGTGAGGAAGGGATTGCCCAGGATGAGGGCAGCTGATCTCTCATTTTTCCGCTATCGAGGCATAGGCAGCGCAGCGCTGCTTTCCTTTGGGCTCCTGTTCACTGCCTGGCTGGTGTGGCACGAGGGGGCGCACGGAATCGTTGCCATATTGCGGCAAAGCTCTTGGCTGATCTGGCTGCTTTTGCCCGCCCATGCCTTGGCGATCGGTCTTGATGCGTTGAGCTGGCGCTGGCTCCTGGCCTCAGTGCCTGGGCGCCCGGCGTTGCCCAGGTTGACTTGGCTGGCCTTGCTGCGGGAAGCCGTCAATGGTCTGCTACCCGTTGCCCGAGTGGGCGGCGAATTTGTGGGCATCCGGCTCTTGGCACGCATGGGTGTTTCGCTCGTACAGGCGGCGGCAAGCGTGGTGGTAGAGGTCAGTCTGACTTTGCTCAGTCAGTTTTTATTTGTCCTCCTCGGTTTCGTCCTCCTGCTGGATTGGGCGGGCGACTTGCAGTTGCAGCGGGAGATCCTTTACGCCCTACTCGCAGTCATGCCGGTTTTGGCTTTGTTGTTTTGGTTGCAGGGTCACTTTGGCCTCTTTCATGTGTTGCATGCATTGTTGCGTCGGGTCAGTGGTGGCCGCGATTTCTCGGTCCTGATCGGCGACCCGCGGCAACTGGACGCAGAGGTTCTGCAGATCTATCGACGGCGCTGGCCATTGCTTTGGGCAAATTTCTGGCAATTGGCTGGGCTATTTGCGGGTGCTGGCGAACTCTGGCTGAGTTTCTTGCTCCTGCAGCATCCCATTTCTTTGTCTGCCGCCGTACTTCTGGAGAGTTTGGGGCAAGCCCTGAGAAGTGTGGCATTCTTTATGCCAGCAGCATTGGGCGTGCAGGAGGGTGGGTTCATCTTTTTTGGCGCAGTCGTGGGCGTTGGACCGGAGCTGGCCTTGGCCTATTCGCTCCTGCGCCGTTTCCGCGAATTGGCACTCGGATTACCGTTGCTGATGTCCTGGTATGTTTGGGAAGGCCAAGGCTTGCGACGAAAATGGCTTGGAAGACAATGGTCTCAAGAGGAGGGCGTATGAGTGCAGTGGTGGGAGGGATGACCGCGCAGGGCCATCGGGAGCTGTTTTGTGAGTTTTTTCACGCCACCCATATCGACTTTGATCCCGCCAGAATTGACTGGCCTGATCTGGATCCTGCGGCGGAGCAGCGCTTGAAATCCCTGCCGTTTTGGGGAGAGGCGGTGGCCACGGAGAGTGTTACCGCGCGCATGGTGCAGCACATGGCCGAGGCCGAAACGGACCCGGTGGTGAAGGCGGCAATTGCCCTGGACGGTTTCGAGGAGCGCCGGCATGCGGAGCTGTTGCAGGCGTTGGTGAATCACTATGGCATTTCCATTCCACCCACGCCTACCCCGCCGCCGATTCGTGATCCGTACTGGGAATTCCTCTTCACCGGTTATGGGGAATGTCTCGACTCTTATTTCGCCTTTGGTCTCTTTGCGGCGGCGCGAGATTCGGGCTTTTTCCCCGAAGCCCTGGTCAAGATCTTCGACCCAATCATGCAGGAAGAGGCGCGGCATATCATCTTCTTCATCAATTGGTTGCATTGGTATCGCCAACAATTGCCGTGGTGGAAGAAGATTCAGCTGGAATATCGACGCCTCCAGGTAATCGCCCTGCAGGCGTGGGCGCGCATCCAGACGGCGCGAGGAATGACAGATGGTGGGGAAGAAAATTTCACCATGACTGGTCATGAGCAGGTCAGCCAGGACATGAGTCTAACCAAGCTCCTTGCTCTCTGTCGCAGCGAAAACGAGCGCCGCTTCGCCCCGTATGATGCGCGTCTGCTGCGCCCCAAGCTGGCCCCGCGCATCGCCAATTTTCTGTTTTTCTTTCTATCGCGCAGAAAGGCGGCATAGAGAAAAGGTGTTGGGGTAACATACGCTACGGTATGTTATACTCAACAAGTACATTCGATTGCCCGGGCATAGAACCCCCGAGGAAAGGAGAAGGCTGAAAATGGCAGTGCCACTTATACAGAGTTATCGCGTAGGCCGGTATATCATCGGTCAGAAATTGCGCGGTAACCGCCGTTATCCCTTGGTGCTCATGTTAGAGCCCTTGTTTCGTTGTAATCTGGCCTGTGCTGGTTGCGGCAAGATCGATTACCCCGATGAGGTGCTGGATAAGCGCCTTTCCGTGGAAGAATGTATCGGCGCCGCCGAGGAGTGTGGCGCGCCCATTGTCTCCATCGCTGGCGGCGAGCCGCTCATCCACAAGGACATGCCCGAGATCGTTGCCGGCCTCGTGCAACGCAAGCGATTCGTGTATTTGTGTACCAATGCATTGCTCCTGAAAAAGCGCATGGGCGACTACCAACCGTCGCCGTATTTGACCTTCTCCGTACACCTGGATGGCAATGAGCATCGCCATGACGATTCTGTCTGCCAGCCGGGAACGTACAAGCGGGCCGCAGCGGCCATTCGTGACGCGGTAGAGAAAGGTTTCCGGGTCACCGTCAACTGCACCTTGTTTCAGGGTGAGGGCGCGGAGGAAGTCGCGAACTTCCTGGATGACTGTAAAGCTCTAGGGGTGGAAGGGGTAACGATCTCCCCGGGCTTCAATTATGAGCGGGCGCCGCAACAGGAAGTTTTCATCAAGCGACAGGCGTCACGCCAACTGTTCCGCGACATCTTCCGCATTGGCAGGGAACGCAAGGCCAAGTGGAAATTTAACCAATCGAGCCTGTTTCTGGATTTCCTGGCGGGTAACCAGACCTATCAATGTACGCCCTGGGGGAACCCGACGCGTAACATTTTTGGCTGGCAGAAGCCCTGTTATCTGCTTGTCAGTGAAGGCTATGCCCCCAGTTTTCGTGCGCTGATGGAGGAAACTCCTTGGGAGCGGTACGGGGTAGGAAACAACAGCAAGTGCGACCAGTGTCAGGTACATTCTGGCTTTGAACCAACGGCGGTGAACGATACCTTTGCGCATCCACTCAAAGCCTTGAAGGTGTCCTTGTTTGGCCCAAGGACCCGGGGACCGATGGCGCCAGACATGCCTTCCAGCCCTTCGCACCCGGGGTCGGAAAGACCTGTGTTCCCGTTGCGGGTAGAGCGCTGATTCGCGGATATGGATCTATAGGAGATTTTTATGTTTCGAGGTGCCCGATTGATCCTGCCAGTCTTGGCTCTGGGCCTGATTCCCGCGGGTGGCTCTGTTGCCTGGGCGAATACCTCGGCGACTGCTCAGATAGCGGCAGCGAGCAGTCCCAAGGCAACGATCGAAAAGCTGGACCAAGCTCTTCTTTCCACTATGAAGGCCGGCAAAGCTGCTGGGTATCAGGGGCGGTACAAGATTATTGCTCCTGTCGTGGATAAGACTTTTGATTTTCAGCGGATCGGCGAGCTGGCATTAGGATCGGATTGGGGAAAATTGAGCGCGGAACAGCAAAAGCAGTTTGTGGAAGTGCTCGGCGAGTATACTGCGGCGACCTATGCTGGCCGTTTTGATGGTTACGATGGCGAGCACTTTGCGATTGTCGAGGCGCAGCAGTTGCGCCCGGGTACCATGGGAGTCTTCTCGACTTTCACGATGAAAAATGGCCGGGTGCATCGTTTTGATTATCTGCTCGAGCAGGCCGATGGAAAAGATTGGAAAATCATCAATGTGGTCGCCGATGGTGTCAGCGATTTATCGTTGAAGCGTTCGGAATATACAGAAATGATCAACAGCAAGGGCTTCCCGGCACTGCTTGCGCATCTGCGGAAGGAAATCCAGGCCTACGCATCCGGTAGTAAATCGTGATTATCCGCCGTCTGGCTCTTCTGTTCGGTCTCGTTGGATGCCTTGGCTTGAGCGGCTGCGCAACCGTGCATGGCCCTTCCGCTGGCGCTTCTGGGACGAATGATCCCCTCGAGCCCATCAATAAGCCCATTTTCAACGCCAATTTATGGTTGTTCCGCAATGTTCTTAGCCCGGTGAACCAAGGCTACGAGGCTGTTACTCCCAAATTCTTCCGCACCGGTGTCAGCAATGTCTTCGCCAATGCCGACATGCCCTATATCTTCCTCAACGACTTCCTGCAGGGACGGGTGCAGCCGGGAATGGAGGGCTTGAGTCGTTTTCTGGTCAATACCATTTTCGGCTTGGGGGGCATTTTTGACGTCGCCGACAAGCTCGATCTACCCAAGCAGGATAATGGATTTGGCGTGACCCTGGGAGTATGGGGAGTGCCACAGGGACCGTATCTGGTCTTGCCGTTCTATGGTCCCAGTTCGCTGCGCAATCTGCCCGGTATGGCCCTGGCGATTTTTGTTTCTCCTCCGTATTATTTCCCGAGCAGCAATGCGCAATGGGCGTGGACGGGGATGGGTGTGATCAACACCGGTCATGTGGATGCGCCGCAGGTGAAAATGGTGGAGGATGCCGTGAATCCGTACATTTTTGCCCGCAATGCTTGGGAACAGCATGAGCAGTTCTTGATTGACGGTGGCAAGGTGAACAAGAATCAGCTGCTGGAGGGTTTGGATTTGCCCCCGCCGACGGCAAGCACGTCCTCGGCTGCCAGTATGCCCTGAAGGGAGAGAATTTGGATACGGAAATTGTCAAGCGCATCGCGCAGTTGAGTCGTATTGCACTGCCGGACAACGAGTTGCCGCAGATGGCTAGTCAACTGGAGCGGATTTTCGCTTTGGTGGCGGAGATGCAGGCAGTACCCACGGAGGGGGTAGAGGCGATGGCACACCCCCTCGACTTGCGGCAGCCGCTGCGACCCGATGAACTGCGGCAGGAATGCTTGTCCCGAGAAGAGTTGATGGCTTCGGCGCCGCGCGCGCAGGACGGCCTATTTTTGGTTCCCAGGGTTATCGAATAAGGGTTGGTCATGGAACTCCACCAGATGGGCGTTGCGGAGCTCGCAGCAGGGCTACGCAAAAAGGAATTTTCGGCGGTGGAGCTCAGTTCCACTCTTCTGCAACGCATCCGCAAGGGGCAGGACCGACTCAACGCATTCATTACGGTCAGTGAACGGCAGGCACTGGACCAGGCGCGTGCCGCAGATCAGCGGCGCGCAACAGGCGATGTTAGCCCACTGGACGGAATCCCGCTGGCACACAAGGACATTTTCTGTACCCGCGGCCAGCGCACTACCTGTGCATCGAAGATGCTGGCGGAGTTTGTCTCTCCGTACGATGCCACGGTGGTCCAGCGTTTTCAGCGAGCAGGTATGGTGAGTTTGGGTAAGCTCAACATGGACGAGTTTGCCATGGGCTCCTCGAACGAAACCAGTTTCTTTGGTGCGGTACGCAATCCTTGGGACCGCACCCGTGTTCCGGGTGGCTCCTCGGGCGGTTCGGCGGCGGCCTTGGCCGCGCGCCTGCTGCCTGCCGCCACCGGCACGGATACCGGCGGCTCCATCCGCCAGCCTGCAGCCTTCTGTGGTGTGACTGGCCTGAAGCCTACCTACGGGCGCGTGTCCCGCTACGGCATGATCGCCTTCGCCTCCAGCCTCGATCAAGGCGGTCCGATGGCACGTTCGGCGGCCGACTGTGCCTTGCTCATGGACACCATGGCGGGTCACGATGCTCTCGATTCGACTAGCCATCCGCAGGCTGCCGGGCGCTTTGCGGCCGCCTTGGGGCGCAGCCTGAAGGGTCTGCGGATTGGGGTCCCCGAGGAGTTTTTTGGCGACGGCCTCGATCCTGAAGTGGCGCAGGCCGTGCAAGAAGCCATTCAGTGGTACGTTCGACAGGGGGCGGAGATTCGGCCGGTGCATCTGCCCAACAATGCCCATGCTGTCAGCACCTATTATGTCTTGGCACCGGCTGAGGCTTCGAGCAATCTGTCCCGCTTCGACGGAATACGCTACAGCCATCGCAGTGGCGCGGCTGCAGACTTGCAGGAGCTCTACCTGCAGTCTCGCTATGAGGGATTTGGTCCCGAAGTCCGTCGCCGTATCCTGGTTGGCAGTTACGTGCTCTCCGCCGGCTATTACGATGCCTACTATCGCAAGGCACAGCAGGTTCGTGCCCTGATCCGGGAGGATTTTCGCCGTGCCTTTGCCGAGGTGGATGTGATCATGGGCCCGACCACGCCCACGCCTGCCTTTGCCCTGGGGGCCAAGAGCGCCGATCCGGTAGCCATGTATCTGGCCGATATCTACACCATCGCGGTGAATCTGGCAGGTATTCCCGCCCTGAGTCTCCCTTGTGGCTTCAGTAAGGCTGGTTTACCCATCGGCCTGCAGATCATGGGAAATTATTTTGCAGACGAGCTGATCCTGGCGGTGGGCGACGCCTACCAGCGTGATAGCGACTGGCATCGACGAGAGCCGAGCTGGGAGGAGCAATGAGCATGGCCTGGGAAGTAGTGATTGGTCTTGAGGTGCATGTGCAGCTCAACACCCGCAGCAAGATCTTTTGTGCCTGCTCCACCGCCTTTGGGGCTGAGCCCAATGCCCACACTTGTCCGGTCTGTCTGGCCATGCCCGGAGCACTACCGGTATTGAACGAGGCCGCAGTCGACAAGGCCATTGCCTTTGGACTGGCTATTGGTGCCGAGCTCAATCGACGTAGCATTTTCGCGCGCAAGAACTATTTCTACCCGGATCTGCCGAAAGGCTACCAGATCAGTCAGTATGAAATCCCTATTGTCGGGCGCGGGCATCTCGATATTCTGCTGCCGGACGGAGCAGAAAAACGTATCGGCATCACCCGTGCGCATTTGGAAGAGGATGCTGGAAAATCTCTGCACGAAGCGTACTCCGGCGAGTCGGGCATTGACCTCAACCGCGCTGGAACGCCGTTATTGGAGATCGTTTCGGAGCCGGACATGCGCTCCGCAGTAGAAGCCGTTGCCTATCTGAAAAAGCTGCATGCCTTGGTGCGCTATCTCGATATTTCCGACGGCAACATGCAGGAAGGATCGTTTCGCTGTGACGCCAACGTATCCCTGCGCCGTCCGGGCGAGCCCTTTGGGACTCGGGCAGAGATCAAGAATCTCAATTCCTTCCGCTTTCTGGAAAAGGCAATTGGCTACGAAATTCTGCGTCAGCAGGACATCCTCGAGTCCGGCGGTAAGGTCGTGCAGGAAACCCGCCTCTTCGATGCCAACCAGGGCGAAACGCGCTCTATGCGCAGCAAGGAAGAGGCAAACGATTACCGTTATTTCCCGGATCCCGATCTTCTCCCTTTGCAGCTGGACGAAGAGCGTATCGAACGGGTTCGTGCGCAGCTGCCGGAGTTGCCGGACGCCCGTAAAGCGCGCTTCATCGAACAGTATGGCTTGCCAGCCTATGATGCCGCGGTACTGACGGCCGCGCGTGAGTTGGCGGATTATTATGAAATCGTCGCTAAAGGCCAAGATGCCAAGCTAGCGGCAAACTGGGTGATGGGAGAATTGCTGGGAGCATTGAACAAAGCGGGTCTGGAGATCGATTCCTGTCCCGTCGCGGCAGAAGAGCTGCGGCAATTGTTGGCACGTATCGTCGATCAGACGATTTCCGGAAAAATTGCCAAGGAAATCTTCGAAATCCTCTTTGCAGAAGGGGGCTCGGTTGATGCCATCATCGATGCGCGGGGCCTGCGCCAAATTACCGATAGCTCTGCTATTGTTGCCATGATCGACGAGATTATCCAGAAACATCCGCAGCAAGCTGCCGACTATCGCGCGGGAAAAGAAAAGCTCTTCGGATTTTTCGTAGGGCAGGTCATGAAGGCCAGCCAGGGAAAAGCCAACCCCGATCAGGTAAACGCCTTACTACGGGAGCGCTTGCAGGAGCAATAAAAAACGTCCGGCATGCGCTGCCGGACGTTTCGCAGTCCTACCCCGGTATCAGGATGCCGGAACCGTAGCTGGGACTTCCTTCACCAGCTTCAGAAACTCCGCGAACGGACCCATGTTTTCCATGGCTTCCATCTTGGGTCCCTTGAAGTTCAGGCGTCCAAACATCATTGCCATCATCGGGGAACCCATGTGATGCCAGTCGTGGGTTGTGGCCCACATTTTATAATCGTAGTTATAGTTGAGGTCGGTAACCTTCACGGCGCCGCCGTAAATGCATTCTGCCTTGCCATCCTTGGGCGCGATTTCCAGTTGCACGGGCGGGGTCGATTTCATGGATGAATCGGAAATCTCCATGACTTTATAGCCCTTTCCACCGTTGTTCTTGATCCAGGAACCAGCCAGCTTGGTGGTCAGAGTGTCGTTCTGATTCCAGGCACTGCACAGCTCGTTTGCCCATTCCGGGGACATGAAATCCGGCGCTGCGGCAAAGGCCAGCGCAGGCGCCACAAGGACCGAACCGAGTACGGCAGACATCAACAGATTTTTGATCATCATCCTGCTCCTCTTCCCGCTTGTTGATAAAACTTCTCGAGTCTATAGCGAAACTGAAATGCGGGACAACAACAGATTTTTATTTTGGAATAAGCCAAAAAGATAAAGAATATCAGTAGATTCTTGGATCTTTTCTACGCTCCAGACCGGGGATTGAAAAGTCTCTCATGTTCGGCGATGGCAAAGCGGTCGGTCATACCGGCAATGTAATCAGCCACTACCCGGGCACGCCGCCGCAGATCGCCGGGGTGGTCGCGCAGAAAGCTTTGCTGTTTGCGCGGCAGGAGCTGCGGATCGGTAAAGAGCAGCTCGAAAATCTGTCGTACCGTGCGCTTCGCCTTTTCGGCTTGGCGATGTACCTGGGGATGGCGATAGAGGTTCTGCATCAGAAAACTCTTCAGGGTGCGAATGGCGCGGACCATGTTCGGACTGTGGGCAGCGAGCGGTTCGGGATACTGCCGTACACCCGCAGGACTCCGAATTTCCGCGGCGGTGATTCGGGACGAGGTATGTTCCACCAGATCGGTGATCAGCAGATTGATCAAACGACGACCGGCCTCGTGCCGTAACACCGTGCGCGATGCCGCAGGATACCGCTGCGCTACCGCAAGATAGATCGGGCCGAACATGGTTTCCTCGATGAGCGCATCGAGATTGAGTAGCCCGGCACGCAAGCCGTCATCGATGTCATGGTTGTTATATGCGATTTCGTCTGCCAGATTGGTGATCTGCGCCTCTAGGCTGGGCTGTTCGCCGTTGAGAAAGCGCTCGCCAACGTCCCCGAGCTTCTCTGCACGATTGCGGCTGCAATGCTTGAGTATCCCCTCGCGGGTCTCGAAGGTCAGGTTCAGACCCGGGAAATCGCCGTAGCGCATCTCGAGTACATCGACGACGCGCAGGGACTGAATGTTGTGCTCAAAGCCACCGTACTCCGCCATGCAGGCGTTCAGGGCATCCTGACCGGCATGTCCAAAGGGGGTGTGCCCCAGGTCGTGGGCTAGGGAGATAGCCTCCACCAAGTCTTCATCCAGATGCAGCTGGCGAGCAATGGAACGCCCTACTTGGCCCACTTCCAGACTATGGGTGAGGCGGGTGCGGTAGAGATCTCCCTCATGATTGACGAAGACCTGCGTTTTATACTCCAGGCGGCGGAAGGCAGTGGAGTGGATGACTCGATCCCGGTCGCGTTGGTATTCGCTGCGGCCGCCGGTCGGCTCGTTCTCAGCGTGACGCCGCCCCCGGCTTTGCTCTGGATGCGCCGCGTAACTGGCTAGAGTTCCCACTATTCAGCCGTGACTCTCGCGGAGGACCTGCTCCATGGTGCTGGCCAGTAGCGGCAGGCGGCGGGAGAAGAGAAGATAAGCGGCGTCGGCGTACTGGCGAATTTCGTACTGGGCATCGGGCTTGCGCCGCAGGCGGAAGAAGTTCATCAAGCTACGGAAGTTCACGGTCCAGTAGACATCGGAATAGGCCGCTACCGGCATCACGTTGCGTAATAGTTCCCGTGCCCGGCCACGGTAGGGATCTCGCCCGCCACTTTTGGCAGGCAGGGCGCCCTCCACACGTGCCGCATCGATGCGCGCGCAGGCGGCTTCGTAGTGCCGCTCGTACCAGGCAAACAAATCGCTCAGCAATGCCTCGTATTCTGCCACGGCCTCGTCGTCGAGCACTGCATACCCGTCGACGCTGCGGGCGGCGAGATCGGGCACATAAGCTTCCGATATCGGTTTGCGGTAGCGCATGGAAAACTCGTTCCAGCTCGATATCCGGTGCTTGACCCACTGACGCAGGACAAAGATGGGGGCGATGAAACGGAAACGGAAATAGACCGTCTCGAAGGGCGTACCATGCTGGTCACGAAGCAACTGATAGAGTAGGTTGCGATCACGCTCGCTGAAGGCCTCGGCATTGGCCAAGCGATTGTTGGTGGTGCTGATGCGGGCGGTATTGACGATGGTGGCTTCATCGCCCCAGCTGTCTTCGAGCTCGATGAAACCGAAATTGCCAATGCGCAGGCAGGCGTCAGGATGTACGCGCAGGCGCTCGGCAATTTCTTCCTCCAGCTCACTGGTGGCCTTGTTATGTGCTGCCATGATTCACTCCATGAAGGCGTTGAGGGTCTGCCGCACGGCAGCTTCCGGCACGTCACCGGTGATGATCGATTCGCCGATGCTGCGCAGGAGGATGAAGCGGATCTGTCCGCCGGCAGCCTTTTTGTCGAGGCGCATGAAGCGAAGGTATTCCTCTGCCGGCAGACGCGGGGCGTGCGTCGGCAGACCGGCCGCCTGAATCAGGCGAAAGATGCGCGCTTGCTCACTCTCGCGCAGCAGATCGAGACGACGAGAAAGATCAGCGGCCATGACCATGCCGATGGCAACCGCCTCACCGTGCAAATAGGTGCCATAACCGGTGGCAGCCTCGATGGCGTGGCCAAAGGTATGGCCATAATTGAGGATGGCGCGCAGGCCGCCCTCCAGCTCGTCGCGGGCGACAACCTCGGCCTTGTCTGCGCAGGAGTCGTGAATGATCCGTGCCAGGGCATCGCCATCTTCGGCGAGAATGGCGTCGAGGTGCTCTTCCAGCCAGGCGAAAAAGCCCGGGTCGTTGATCAGTCCGTACTTGATGACTTCGGCCAGCCCGGAGCGAAATTCGCGCTCGGGCAGACTGTCCAGAGTGTCGACATCGGCAATCACCGCGCGCGGCTGATAGAAGGCGCCGATCATGTTCTTGCCCAAGGGATGATTGATGCCGGTTTTGCCACCCACCGAGGAGTCCACCATCGCCAGCAGGGTCGTCGGGATTTGCAGAAAAGGAATGCCGCGCTGGTAGATGGCGGCGACGAAGCCGCCCAGATCGCCGATGACACCTCCGCCTAGGGCGCACAGGGTGCTATCCCGTCCGAGTCCCGCCGCTAGCATTTGCCCACAGACGTTTTCCACCTGGGCGAAAGATTTGCTCCCCTCGCCATGCGGCACAATGATTTCCACCAGTGGACGCTGCGCATGTGCCAGAGTCTCGCGCAGGGCAGGAAGGTAGAGGGGGGCCACTAAGTCGTCGGAAAGGATGGCAATGGCGCCCGTGCTTAGGTGGGGCAGAAAGCGTTGCGCGTCGTGCAGAATCCCGGAACCAATCTGTATGGGGTAGGAGCGTGCGCCGAGTTGGACTTGAAGGCTAGGCATTTCGGAAATCTCTTCCTGCATCATTCTTTCCATTGTAGGGGGCTCGTGCCGCACTGCAAAGTTTTTTCGTTGTTGAGATCTATTGGCCCGTACAAAGGTCGCGCAAATGGCGCAGGATCTGACGCAGCACTTGGTCGGAGCGCAGGGCGTCGCCACGTACTCGCCAATGGGCAGTCTGCCGATAGAGGGGGGTGCGCTCCGCGGCTAGTTCTTCCAGGCGCTGGCGTAGATTATCCACCTGTAGCAACGGGCGCTGGCGATCATGACGAAGACGCCGGAGTTGCTCGCTGACACTCACTTCCAGGTAGATCACCTCGCCCATGCGGCGCAGCAGTTCCCGATTGCGAGGATCGAGTACTGCGCCGCCGCCAGTCGCCAGCACGATATCTTCATCCTCTTGCGCAATGTCGTGGAGCACCCGATGCTCGCGTTCGCGAAAACCCGCTTCGCCCTCGATGGCAAAGATCGTGGGAATGTCTACCCCGGTGGCAGCCACGATGCGCGCGTCGGAATCGACGAACTGCCAACGCAAACGGGCCGCCAGAAGGCGGCCGATGGTACTTTTGCCCGACCCCATGGGGCCAATGAGGATGATTCTAGCCAGCGTCGTCTCCCACGCTTTGCCCACCCACCACCTTGGGGGTAATGAAAACCAACAGCTCTGTTTGCGCCGTATTATATTCCTTGGCTTTGAACAGCCAACCCAAGAGTGGAATATCCTTCAGCAATGGAACCCCGGATTGACTGCTGCTGTTGGTTTCCGTGTAGATGCCGCCGATGACGACGGTCTGCCCGTTGTTGACCAGCAGTTTGGTCTTGACCTCCTGGGTATTGATGGGCACACCACCCGCTGTCACCTGGGCGTAGTTTGGCTGGTTGTTGGTGGCCTCGACGTCCATGGTGACTTTGCCGTTGGGGGCGATGTGGGGAGTGACCTTGAGGCTCAGCTCGGCCTTCTTGAAGGAAACGGCGGTGGCACCACTGCTCGACGCCTGCTGGTAGGGAATTTCCGTACCCTGAGCGATAGTAGCGGTCTCGTTGTCCTCGGTCAGTACTTTCGGACTGGAGATGATTTTCGCTTTGTTGGCCGCCTGCAGGGCCTGCAGTTGCAGGTTCAAAATTCGGCTGCCGGAGGCGTTGCCCAAGGCGAAGCCGAGGGACGCAGGATTCAAGCCAGTCAGCGGGCTGCCGCTCGGCGCATAGGCCGGCAGATTCACTAGGGCAGGCACGCCACCGCTCGTACTGCCGGTGCTGGTACCAGTGCTACTGCCGCTACCGAAGTTACCGATCGGATAGCTGCCTCCCTGGGTGCTGGTGGTGTTCGAGGCGCCGGTACCCGACAGATTGATAATGCCGCCGCCGCCACCAGAGGTGTAGGTGCCACCCCATTGGATACCCAGAGACTGCGCGGCATTGGTGGTGATTTGGACGATACGCGCCTCGATGAGGACCTGGGGGACCGGCTTGTCGATCTGGGCGATCAGCTTTTTGATGTTGTCGATGTCTTGCGGGGTATCGCGTACCAAGAGGCTATTGGTGCGGGTGACCACGGCGACGGAACCACGCGGACCCAAGAGAGAATTGCCGATGAGGTTTTCCGATGGAATTCCCAAGGCAGAGGCGAGGGCGTGACTTTGCTGCGCGTTGAGGCCAGACCCAGAATCGCTATTGTTGATCTGCTGGGAGAAGCCGCGCAGCAAATCCGCGATCTGCGTCGCCCGCGCATACTTCAGGGGGATCAGTTCGGTCACCAGGGGCTCCAGCTTGCGCTTGCTGGCCTCGGCCTTCAACTCTGCTTCTTCCTGACTCGTGATCTGGCTAGCCGGGGCCACCCAGAGAATATTGCCGATGTGCTTCACGGCAAGGCCCTGGGATTCCAGAATCACCTTGAAGGCCTCTTCCCAAGGCTCATTCTTCAGGCGGATGGAAAGGGTCCCGGAAACGCTATTGGAAACCACAATGTTCTGGTGCGTGAAATCGGCAATAACCTGTAAGGCATCCCGCACGCTGATGTTCTGGAAGTCCATGCTCAGGCGCTTGCTTTGCATGGGATTCTCTGCAGCGACATTGGCATTCTCATGGCGCACAGAGATCATGGTCTGCTGGCCGAGCTGATAGGCAGAGTACTGAAATGGACCATCGATATGAAGGATCAGGCGGGTGCTGGTACCCAAGGGATAGACATCGACGTACTGTACCGGGGTACCGAATTGATCCGTCCCAAAGCGATGGGTGAGGCTGCTGGACACTTGGGTGTTGTGCAAGGTAACGACCAGGCGCCCGGATTCCCGACGCACGTCCATTTGCGGCTGCATCCCCTGAATGCTGAGGGAAAGCATACCAGCGCCATCCTTTTCCCGGTGAAAGGAGAGATCGTCCACGCTCGTGCCGAGGGTGGCAGGTGCGGCTGACATCTCCGGAGCAGCGGCAACCGCCGCGCTGGATTCGGCGCTTGTGGTGGGAATGGCTGCGGCCGCAGCTGCCGGCTTCTCATGCAGGGCAACGAAGCGCAAACGGTATCCGCCAGGAGCGGGTTCCACCATCACTGCTTGTGGCGAGCGCAGCAAGAGGTCCAGGCGCGCGTCGTGCCCGTCATTTTCGCTGAGAATGTTTTCGATTACTCCTCCACTAGCGACGTTGTTGGCCTGCGGGAGAAAATGGGCGTCTTGAAAATCGATCTGCACGCGGTAGCCATGGTTGAAGGTATTCACATCATAGGATGGCCGCGAATCGCTTTGGATGTTGAGTATCGTTCCCTGGGCACTGGCCTCGACCTGCAACCCCCGGATCAAGCTTTCGGCCCAGCTGGTACCGGTTACCGCCATGCAGCCTATTGCGGTCAGCAGGGCAAGACGCAGGACAGTAGGACGTTTCCGCCGCTTGCCTGGGGACGCTATCACTGCGAAAGAATCGTTCTGGTTCATGTGCTTCATCCTTGCTCAGATCCTTGACTCAAGCATTGCTCTGAAAGTGCAGAGTCGTGCTTTGTTTTTCGTAGCCGCCGAAAGCATTGGGCAGATACTGGATGACAACGACTTCGTGACGCTGAGCGTCGATGGACACGATGTGACCATTCTTGTCGCCGATGCCGCTACCTACATCCGCACGATAGACCTTGTCGTCCGGGGTCAGAAATACCGCCCAGTGTTTTCCATCCGCTTGCATGATTCCCGTCAGGGTAAGGCTGCCAAGCGCATATCTTTCCAACGGCTGGAGCGGCCCCTTCCGCTGCGGCGCCATTTTCGTCCCCGCCGCTGCCGCCTCTGCGCGCAATGCCAGCGTAGAAAAACTGGTGAAGGGATCGCGGTTCGAAGGATTGCTGTAAGCCGTGGCTGTATAGTGCGGTATCGGAGGCAGTGGCTGCACCTTGGGGTGCAGCTGTGGCCCTTCCTGAACAAAGGCCTGTAGCTTTGCCAGGTTTTCGTTATGGGAGCAGGCGCTCAGCAGCAGAGTGAGCGTCACAAGACTGGCAATGCGGCCTGACACCTTCATTTTTGTGCTCCTGTCTGCTCGGGTTTGGCCTCGATGTAGCGGTAGGTCGTGGCCACACAGGACATTTGCAGTTGCTGGGCCGCCAGCGCTTTGGCGGGCGGAACGGGATTACTCGCGCCCGCCGTGGGGGAGATGCTGATATCGTTGATGGTCACGATCCGCGGCATCGCCGCCACCGCCGCGGCGAAGCGCCCTATGTCACCATAGGTCCCCACCACATTGATTTTCACCGGGATTTCCGCATAGAAATTCTTGTTTACTTCCGGAAGTGGTTGAAACAGCGAGAACTCCAGGCCGCGACTTCTGCCGGCGAGGGTGACGTCGTCGAGCAGGGAAGGGATTTGCGCGCGATTCGGCAGCTGGCTTAGAAAACGCTGAAAGCGCTGTTTCATTTCCTGAATTTGCGTTTGATAGGCAGGCAGATCGGCGGCCAGGAGCTGCTTTTGGCGAACTTGCTCCTTCATGCTTTCCACCTGTAAATGAAGATTGTGATATTTGTCGTTTTCTGGGGAAATGAACCAGAACCAGGCCAAGAGCCCCAGTACAATGATGATGACCGCCGCGATGATGGCCTTGACCTTGAGCGGCAGGCGCATGAGATCATCAAGCTGCAGATTGTTGATTTCATCCCAGGTCATGAGTTTGCTCCGGCTTTACCTTGGGCAGACGAGTTTGCATCTGGAGGGTGAACTGATTTACTTCGTCACCGCCCAATTGGGCTTTGCTAATGATGTCCAGCGTGGGCTTGTCGAAAACTCCACTGGTTTCAATTTTTCGCATGAATTCGGCGACTTGGTCGTTACCCTCGGCGTAGCCGGAAAGGGTGACGTTGTCCCCCTGTTGCTGTAGCTTGGTCAGAAATACCCCTTGTGGGGTGATGGCTGCCAGCGAGTTGAAAATCCGCACGCTGAGGTCACGTCGATCCTGAAGGGTGCTGATGATTTTTTCCCTCGCGAGCAAAGCATCTCGTTTTTTACGCAGATCGGCAATGGAGGCAATTTTTTGGTCCAGTTGCTGGGTAACCCCCTGCAGGTAGACGATTTTCTCCTGTTCTGCCTGCACACGCCCAACGAAAACCTCATAAATTCCATAATAAATGGCTGCGGCGACTAGCAGCACAAGAAGAAGCCCGGCGAGGAAAATTTGTTGCTGTTGCTTTCTCTTGGTTTCGCGATGAGGAAGTAAGTTGATATAGATCATTCAGCAAACCTCCGAAGAGCGAGTCCGCAGGCTACCGCCATGGAAGAACCTTCGCTGCGCAAAAAACGCTCGTTCACGGCCGACCCGATGGCCATCCCGGCGAACGGGTCGGGAGTCTCAATCGGCAAGGAGGCGAGCTGTTTTGTGATACCCGCCAGATTGGCACCCGGGCCGAAAAGCGCGATCTTTCGCAAATTCACATCGGGTAAGCTGGCTTGAAAAAAATCCAGAGCACGCAGGAGTTCCCGACCGAGTTCGGCGACAAATGGGGCTAGCACGTCCTTTTCATATTCTTGGGGTAAGCCGCCGAACCGTTGCATCCGCATGGCATCTTCCCGGGTCAGGCCAAAATGCTGCGAAATTCTCTCCGTCAGTTTCGCCGTGCCAAAATTGTGGTCGCGAGAATAGATCGGTTGGGAGCTCTCGAAAACATGCACCCCGGTCGCGTTGGTGCCGATCTCGATGAGGACGACGCCTCCCTTTTCGCTACTGATTTGGGGTTGTAGATGATTGATCAGGGTCCATAGGGAAAATTGCCGTACATCGAGAATGCTGGGCTTGAGGCTGGCGCCTTCCAGTATGGCGGAAATGTCTTCCACATGATCTTTTTTGCTGGCGATAAGGAGTATCTGCTGATATCCCTTCCGTTCTGGATCCGGCCCCAGCGCGGCGAAGTCAAAATTGACCTGCTCCATGGGGAAGGGAATGTACTGTTGACCCTCGTAGCGAATCTGGTCCTCGATGACGTCATCGCGCATTCCCGATGGTAGAGAGATAATTTTGACGATGGCGTTGTTGGAAGGTAATGCTGTTGCAGTCCTTTTGGCGCGGATGCGTGATCGCTGCAGAATCGTGCGGATGGCGCTGCTGCTGGACTCCAGTTCCCGCCCATTTGGCTCTGTGGCCGGGTCGTTCGGGATCGTCTCACTGTCGGCATGGGTAACGGACAACTGCCCCCGACTGGAAGACAGCTCTACAAGTTTCACTGCATCCAGTCCAATATCCAGACCGAGCAGCGGGGGACGGGGCATGCGCAGCATGTTTTCCTCACCTTGGTGCGTAATGAATCGCTATGCTGTTCCCAAGCAAGCGAGCGTCTACTTTTTGCAACTTGCCCGGAAAATTAGCAGCATTCCGCATCCTGTCAAGGCGCGCGAGGAAAAATCTCTGGGCGGTCGTCAACCTAGAATTTGGTGCCACCGGGCAATGCCGCTAGACTGGTAGTCCCGATCGAACGGGTAAATGGTAGGGATCGGTGCAAGAACAGGACCAGATGTGGATGCGGGCGGCGCTGACCGCGGCGCGCGTGGCGGCGGAGTCCGGCGAAGTCCCGGTGGGCGCGGTGCTGGTCGACGCTGCGGGAACGTGCCTGGCGAGCACGCACAATGCTCCGATTGCCAGTCACGATCCAACGGCGCATGCGGAAGTGCAGGCTTTGCGCCAGGCCGCGCAGCGCCTAGGGAACTACCGCTTGGGGGGCTGTACTCTATATGTCACTTTGGAACCCTGCGTCATGTGTTTTGGCGCCATCCTACACGCGCGCCTGGCGAGAGTGGTGTATGGCGCAGCCGACCCCAAGGCGGGGGTGATCGAAAGTCATCTGCGACTTCCCGAGTTGGCACCGAGCAACCATCGCCTGCAGTGGGAAGGTGGGGTGCTGGCGGAAGAGGCATCGCTGTTGCTCAAGGAGTTTTTTCGCACGCGGCGGACTAGGCTATGACGATGAGACAGTGGGATGAAGAGTGGATACTGCCTACGGAGGGTCGACGCTTTTATGAAATCTCCGATCCGCTACGGGCTTGGTTGGGCAAGATTCGGGCGAGCCATGGTTGGCTGCTTCTCTTTTTGCCGCATACCTCCGCGAGTCTTGCTTTGCAGGAAAACGCGGACAGCGACGTACAGGCAGATATCCTTGACTTTCTCGCGCGCTGGATTCGTGATGATGACCCGGCCTATCGTCATCGCAACGAGGGTCCGGACGATATGTCGGCACATATTCGCACCCTGCTTGGAACGCAGAGCCTGCAGATCCCTGTGCGGGCTGGCCGCCTGCTCTTGGGAACCTGGCAGGGAGCTTATCTGCTGGAGCATCGCGAACGCCCGCAACGGCGGAAAATCATGATCAGTTTTTTGGGTGAGGGAGAAGAATGAAGGATTTTGCCAGCATATATGGAGGGATGCTCTGGGCGATTCGCGACTGGGCACAATGGGATGCCTTGGTTGCCAAGCTACAGGCAGAGGCAGACGACGCCTGGTTTGTCTACTTCGTGGGCCAGGACCTGCCGACCGCCCCGCTGCCAGCTGAGACTTTTCGCCGGGTACTTGCGGAAATCGACATTCTTTTGCACCACGATCACCGCGAGCGCTACCTCGGGATCGTCTATGTGGATGATCGCGAGCATCCCAATCTACTCAAGATCTACGACCCCAACAACCTCGGTGCCTCGTGTGGCAGTAGCGGCAAACTGATACCGCCGGGCTGGGTGCTGTCGCGCATGCCACCGGAGCATCTGCCCGGCCCGGTGATCATTCCTGAAGGAAGACTGCGTTGGTGGCGAGAATTGTTTGACGGGCAGCGAGGTGCATGATGGAGGGCGACTGGAAGTTGCTGGATTTTGAGGGGATTCGACGGCTGCTCGAGAAACTTTCTGCCACGCCCATGGGCGCTGATGCCGCCCGGAACCTGGCCCCGGCACCTTCGGTGGCAGCGGCCAGACAGCTGCAGGAGGCGATTACCGCAGCACGCTTCGGCCTGGAATCGGGCGCCGGCCCAGTATTGCCGGAGCTGCCGGATCCGCGTCCGGCCTTGCGGCAGGCGGCGACCCCAGGAGCAGCGCTTTCCGGCCAGGCATTCCGTAACTTGCATCGGATTCTGCGCGTCGGGCAGGAGTTACGTGCCTTTGTCGAAGCGCGGCCGACGCTTCTGCCGCTGGGAGCGCAGGTCCTCGATGCCGCGGGTTCCTTGATCGATGCCATTGATGCCATGTTGTTGCCCAATGGTTCGGTTCGCGAGGATGCCAATGCCACCTTGCGCCGCCTGCATGCGGAACTCAAGCAAGAGAGAGAGGCCGTGCAGCGGCAGATCCAGCCGCACCTGCGTGGCGGAGGCAAGGCGCACTGGGCTGGACAGCGCCTGTCGGTGCATTTGCCCGATGGCGCGCGGGAAGAGATCCGTGGGGTACGCCGGGGAGCGGGGCCTGGAGGACACGGCACGGTGGTCGAGCCGATGGAGCTGGTAGCGCTCAACAACCATCTGGAGAAGATCTCCGGCACGATCGAACAGGAAAATCAGACTGTGCTGCGGGCCCTTACCGATCAGGTGCGTGCGCTTCTGCCAGCGCTGCAGAAATTGGTGGACGCTCTGACCTGGCTCGATCTGGCCATTGCTGGAGCGCAGCTTTCTCTGCACCTGCAGGCGCAGGCGGCGGAATTGGTGGAAGAGCCTGTTTTGCAGTTCGAGGGTGCCGTGCATCCGCAACTCTGGCTGGCGCACGTGGATCATCGAGGGCCTAAGCCGAAGCCTCTGTCAGTGCGCATCGATGCCGAGAATCCCATTCTCGTGGTGACCGGTCCGAACACCGGCGGCAAGAGCGTCTCTTTGAAAACCGTGGGGTTGCTCACGGTGATGGCGCAGTGCGGTTTGCATGTGCCGGTTTCCGGACGGGCGGTCGTCGGACGTTTCAGCAAGATTTTTGTCGATATGGGAGACCCGCAAAGTATGGCCTTTGCCCTCTCTACTTTTTCCGGTCATATCGAGATGTTGAAAAAACTTTTGGCGGAGGCGGACGCGTCTACCCTCATCTTGCTCGACGAACTGGGTACTGGCACTGATCCGGAAGAGGGTGCGGCCATGGCAATGGCGGTCTTGGACGAATTGGCGCGGCGCGGGGTGCGCGGTATGGTGACCACGCATCTGACACCCATCAAGAGCTTTGCGGCTGAGCATCCAGCCTTGCAAAACGCCTCCATGCGCTTTGATCACGAGCGCTTGGAGCCTACTTATGAGCTCGAAATTGGTGTTCCTGGAAAATCTTTGGGCTTGTTGATTGCGGAGAAATCTGGTTTGCCCGAGGATTTGGTGCGGGAGGCGCGTGGCTATCTCGATCGTCTCCACCAGGGTGCATAGAGGAAGATACGGTTTCGCCAAGGCATTTTTATTTGACGCTGTGGTCAAAACTGCATAGCGTTGAGCGCAGTATGTTGATCTTGTGAGGAGCCTTGACCATGTCTGCCCCCAACCAGACCCGTGAACGCACGATTTCTTCTGCTGTGACCGAAGAACTTAGCGGCGCTGAGATTGTCGTACGCGCCCTGCGTGACGAGGGCGTGGAGACGGTATTCGGCTACCCCGGTGGCGCCGTCCTCTATATCTATGATGAGTTGGACAAGCAGGATGCCGTGCAGCATGTCCTGGTCCGCCACGAGCAGGCGGCGGTGCATGCGGCAGACGCCTATTCGCGCAGTACCGGCAAGGTTGGTGTGGCCCTGGTCACCAGTGGTCCGGGTGCCACCAACGCGGTCACCGGCATTGCGACGGCGTATATGGACTCTATCCCTTTGGTTGTTATCACTGGGCAAGTTCCCGTGGCGTTGATTGGTAACGATGCCTTCCAGGAAGTGGATACCGTCGGTATTACCCGTCCCTGCACCAAGCACAATTTTCTGGTGCGCGACGTCAACGAGCTGGCCCAGACCATCAAGACGGCCTTCTATCTGGCGGCTTCCGGGCGGCCGGGGCCGGTGCTCATCGATATCCCCAAGGATGTCACCGCCAAGCGCTGCCGCTATGAGTATCCGGAAAAGGTGCAGTTACGCTCCTACAAGCCGACGGTGAAAGGGCACTCTGGTCAATTGCGCAAGGCGCTGCAGCTCGTTGCCGCGGCGGAACGCCCGCTGTTTTACACGGGTGGCGGTGTCATTCTTTCAGATAGCGCGGACGAGCTCACCCACCTGGTGCGCCGTTGTAACGCGCCCATCACCAATACCCTGATGGGTTTGGGTGGCTATCCGGCCTCGGATCGGCAGTTTCTCGGTATGCTGGGTATGCACGGCACCTACGAGGCGAACATGGCAGTGCAGCACTGTGACGTCCTGATCGCCCTGGGTGCCCGCTTCGATGACCGGGTGACCGGCAATCTCAGCCACTTCGCCCCGCACGCCAAGATCATTCACGTGGATGTCGATCCCGCGTCCATTTCCAAGAATGTGAAGGTCGATGTGCCGGTGGTTGGTGATCTGCGTTCGGTATTGCGCGAGATGAATGAGCTGGCGGAGGAAATGGGCCTTGGCGGAGGCTCGGAAGAGTTGGCGCGCTGGTGGGCGCAGATCGAAGAATGGCGCCAGCGCGATTGCCTGCACTACCAGCAGGAGGGCAATATCATCAAGCCGCAATACGTCATCCAGAAGCTTTACGAGCTCACCGGGGGGGATGCCATTGTCACCTCCGATGTCGGTCAGCACCAGATGTGGGCGGCACAGTTCTATGGTTTTGACCGTCCGCGGCGCTGGATCAACAGTGGGGGGCTGGGCACCATGGGCTTTGGTCTGCCAGCCGCGATGGGTGCGCAGATGGCCGAGCCGCAGAGCACAGTCGTTTGCGTGACGGGGGAAGGCAGCATCCAGATGAACATTCAGGAGCTCTCCACCTGCCAGCAATATAAGCTTCCCATCAAGGTCGCCTGCCTCAATAACGGTTACTTGGGCATGGTGCGGCAGTGGCAGGAATTTTTCTACGAAGAGCGCTACGCCTCCAGTTACATGGACGCGCTGCCGGACTTTGTGAAACTGGCCGAGGCCTATGGTCACATTGGTCTGCGCGCGGAAAAACCCGCCGACGTCGAGCCCGTGATTCGCGAGGCCCTGCGTCTCAAGGACCGCATGGTCTTCATGGACTTTCTCGTCGATCGCACCGAGAATGTGTATCCCATGGTGCCGGCGGGAGCCGCGCTGTCTGACATGATTTTGGTATAACGCATGCACCGACATATCATTTCTGTTCTGCTGGAAAACGAAGCAGGTGCTCTGTCGCGGGTGGCAGGACTGTTTTCGGCGCGCGGCTACAACATTGAGGCGATGACCGTTGCCCCTACCCATGAGGCCAGCGTCTCGCGCATGACCATTCTCACCCAGGGTTCGGAAGAGATCATGGAGCAGGTGCTCAAGCAGCTGAACAAGTTGGTGGAGGTCATCCGCGTTCACGACTTGAGCGAGGGACCGCACATTGAGCGGGAGCTGATGCTCATCAAGGTACATGCGGTTGGTCCCGACCGTGAAGAAGTGAAGCGTCTTTCGGATATTTTCCGGGGACGCATCATCGACGTGACCGATCGCAGCTACACCATTGAGCTCACCGGTACCGGTGAAAAGCTCGACGCCTTTCTCCACGCGCTTGATCCCGGTATGGTCATCGAAGTGGTGCGCAGTGGCGCCAGTGCCATCAGTCGCGGTGCAAAGAGTATTTGATTTTTTTACGCGCTTAGAGGACTTCATGAAAGTTTACTACGATAACGACGCCGATCTCTCCCTCATCCAGAAGAAAAAGGTCGCCATCATCGGCTACGGCTCCCAGGGGCATGCCCATGCCCTCAATCTCAAAGACTCCGGCGTACAGGTTGTTGTTGGCCTGCGCGAAGGATCAGCTTCTTGGGATAAGGCAAAGAATGCCGGGCTGGAGGTCCGGTCTGTCGGAAAGGCCGTGGCCGATGCCGATCTGGTGATGGTCCTTACCCCCGATGAGGGGCAGGCGGCGCTCTATCGGGAAGAAATCGCTCCGCATATCAAGGAAGGCGGGGCGCTGCTCTTTGCCCACGGTTTCAATGTACATTTTGGGCAGATCCACCCGCGCGCCGATCTCGACTGCTTCCTGATCGCCCCCAAGGGCCCCGGCCATCTCGTCCGTTCCACCTATACCCAGGGCGGCGGTGTACCTTGTCTCATCGCCATCCATCAGGATGCCTCTGGCAACGCCCAGAACCTCGCCCTGTCCTACGCCAAGGCGATCGGTGGCGCGCGTGCCGGTGTCATCGAGACTACCTTCCGCGAAGAAACCGAAACAGATCTCTTTGGCGAACAAGCGGTGCTCTGTGGTGGTGTCAGTGCGCTGGTGCAGGCGGGCTTCGAGACCCTGACCGAGGCGGGCTATGCCCCAGAAATGGCGTATTTTGAGTGTCTGCATGAGCTGAAACTGATCGTCGACCTGATGTACGAAGGAGGAATCGCCAATATGCGCTACTCCATCTCCAACACCGCTGAATATGGCGATCTGACCCGCGGTCCGCGGGTGGTCGATGCGCGTACCAAGGAAGAAATGCGCCGCATCCTCACCGAGATTCAGAATGGCGAATTCGCCCGTGAGTTCATCCTCGAAAATCAGGCCGGCAAGCCGACCATGCAGGCCAAGCGGCGTCTGGCCGCAGAGCATCCCCTCGAGGTGGTGGGGCAGAAGCTGCGCTCGATGATGACCTGGATCGGGCAAAATCGCATCGTTGATCGGTCCCGTAACTGATCGCCTCTGCTGCTTCCTGCCGGGACCGTTCCATCACTGGGGCAGTTCTCTGGGCAGGAGCGCTTCCCCAAGCCTTGACGACTTGCTAGCCTTGCGCAATGTCGAATCCTAGCTACCCGTATACTGTGCTGGCGCGTGAAGGGTGGCCCTTCATTGCCTTGTTCCTTCTGCTCACCGTCTTGGCAGGTATCTTTGCGCCCTGGTGGGCGGGTATTCCTTTTTTTCTCCTTTTTCTTTTTAGTGTGCAGTTTTTTCGTGACCCTGCTCGAGCCCTCCCCGCAGCGCTCGCCGGTGGAATCCTTTGCCCGGCCGACGGTCGCGTCATCGCCATCGAAATGGTGGAGGATCCCTATCTGCAGCGGCAGGCCCTGAAGATCAGCATCTTCATGAATGTCTTCGACGTGCACGTCAATCGCCTGCCCATTGGTGGCACCGTACAGCAACGTTGGTATTTCCCCGGTAAGTTTTTCAATGCCGCGCTGGACAAAGCCTCTCTGGAGAATGAACGGAATGCTCTGTGGCTGCGCACGGAAGACGGGCAGGATGTAACAGTGGTCCAGGTGGCCGGGCTCGTGGCACGACGCATCCTCTGTTACGTGCGGCCAGAGGAGCAGGTCGGCACCGGCCAACGCTTCGGCTTCATTCGCTTTGGCTCGCGGGTGGATACCTATCTGCCGCTCAGCGCGCAGGCATTGGTCCATCTGGGGCAACGGGTGCGCTCTGGCGCCGAGTGGATCGCGCAACTGGAGCAGGGCGGATGAATAGACGCTATCCACGTCGGGGAGTCTATCTACTCCCCAATCTCTTTACCACGGCCAGCCTGTTTGCCGGATTCTATTCCATCGTGGCCTCGATTCACGGCCATTTTCGTGTGGCGGCGATCGTCATTTTCATTGCCATGATCCTGGATGGACTGGACGGGCGCGTAGCACGTATGACGGGCACGCAAAGTGCGTTTGGCGCCGAGTATGACTCCCTGGCCGATGTGATTGCCTTTGGTATCGCCCCCTCGTTGTTGACCCTCCTCTGGGGACTGCAGGATTTTGGCAAGTTTGGCTGGTTGGGCGCGTTCGTCTTTACCGCCTGCGGAGCGCTGCGCTTGGCGCGTTTCAATAGCCAGGCACACAGCAGCTCCAAGCGCTACTTTCAGGGTCTACCCATCCCAACAGCGGCAACGGTCCTGGCCAGTCTGGTGTGGGTGGCAGTGGGCGAAGGGTATCCCTGGCTCACGGAAATTGCCCAATATCTGGCCTTGGCTCTGGTGTATCTGCTGGGATTACTGATGGTAAGCAATATCCGCTACCGGAGTTTCAAAGATATCGACTTGCACGGGCGCATGCCCTTTGCCCTGGCGATCAGCGTGGTCCTGGTTCTGGCCGCCATTGCCGTGCATCCGCCCTTGGTGTTGTTCATCATTTCCCTGGTGTATGTGTTGATTGGCGTACTCAGCACCCTTTGGCAGCTCAGCCAGAGGCGCCGCCACCGCCGCGATCCGCGCTAAGGGGAGACCCGCACGATCATATAGGCAAGTACCGCTGTCACGGTAAACAGGATCAGTCCATATAGCGCGTACAGCCATTTATGAATGTGGTATTGCCCCTGATCCACTTTTTTGACCGTACGTATGAAGTTGATGCCACCAATCACCAGGTTGCTGACGCCGAGGACGATGAAGATAATTCCCATCCCAGAGAATCCCTCGCCAGCGCTGAGTTTGGTGTGCAGCATCGCCGATAATTGTTCGAGAAAAAAATCGAATTTCTCAATTACAAAACCAAAGGCAATCAGACCAATGCCCGTGCGCACCCACGCGAGAAAGGTACGTTCGGCGGCCATGTAAATGCGTGGGTCGATGATTTCTTTTTCCGACACGGTAATTCCTTTTCCAATATGATGAAGGTCGGCGAAAAACCAGAAGCCAACTACAAAAATGAGCCCCATGGGCGGCCAAATGAGCAGGCGATGCAATTCGCGAAACAGCCGCGCGTAGTTGTTCTCTCCCAAGGCGAGAAAAAGAATTTCCAGACGATAGGCGAGCAAGCCGGTGCCAATGGTGAAGAAAATCAGCTTGTAATAGCCCAGATAGGTGCGTTCCAGCGCCATATACAGGCGCGGCTCCTGGGCGGTGGGTAGATGCCGTAGCAGAATCATGAACGCAAAGGACCCTATGGATGGGTCAGGGTATGGGCGAGGCGTCGATACTGCAGCGCCTCAGCCAAATGCTCCCGACGTATGGAAGTTTCCGCCGCAAGATCGGCAATGCTGCGGGCGACCCGCAGGACACGATGATAAGCCCGCGCAGAGAAGTGCAGGCGTTCTGCCGCCAGACGCAGAAAGCCACGGGTATCCGCATCCAAGGCGCAGTGCTGGTTCAGGGCATTGCCCTGTAGCTGCGCGTTGCTACAACCTTGGCGTTGCCATTGCTGCTCGACTGCCCGACTGATGTGTTCCCGCCACAGCGCGCTGCTATCCCCGCGAGATGCCTGTTCCAGATATTCTGGCGCGAGCACCGGTACTTCCACCTGAAGATCAATACGGTCCAGAAGTGGTCCCGACAGGCGGCTGCGATATTGCTGGATTTGTGCAGGGCTGCAGCGGCAGGCCTGCAATGGATTGCCCAGATGCCCGCAGGGACAGGGATTCATTGCCGCAACCAACTGAAAACGGGCGGGAAAACGTGCGCGCTGGCGCGCACGGGCGATGTGGATTTCCCCCGTTTCCAAAGGTTCACGCAAGACTTCCAGAACGGAGCGGGAAAACTCCGGCAATTCGTCGAGAAACAGAACGCCACGATGGGCGAGGCTGATCTCCCCGGGACGCGGTTGCGAACCGCCGCCCACGAGGGCTGCGGCAGACACGCTATGGTGCGGGCTGCGATAGGGGCGGCGTCGCCAGGTGGCCGGGTCGAATAGCCCATGCAAACTGTGGATGGACGCGACTTCCAGTGCTTCCTCGTCGCGCAAAGGGGAAAGCAGGCCGGGTAGACGGGCAGCCAGCATGCTCTTGCCGGTACCCGGCGGACCGGAAAACAACAGATGGTGCCCGCCCGTGGCGGCAATGATCAGCGCACGTTTGGCCTGCTCCTGACCACGAACGTCGGCGAGATCTCCGTCATCGATCGGCAGATCAGACGCGGCCACGTGCAGCGGCAAGTCGGGAATCGCTTCCTCACCGCGTAAAATCGCCACTAGCTGTGCTAAACTCTGTGCTGGCAGAAGTCGGCAGTTGGCGGCCAATCGTGCCTCGCCCGTGCTTTCCCAGGGGAGGGCAAGACTGTGGCCCGCCGCTTGGGCAGCGAGTGCGCAGGCAAGGATGCCCGGAACCTTGCGCAGGCTACCGTCCAATGCCAGCTCGCCAATACATTCGAGACCGTCCAGAGCAGACTGCGGCAACTGTCCACTCGCACGGAGAATGCCGAGAGCGATGGGCAAGTCGAATCGCCCCCCCTCCTTGGGGAGGTCGGCTGGCGCGAGATTGACAATGATGCGCCGTGCAGGGAATTCCAGACCGCTGTTCTGAATGGCGGCGCGCACCCGATCGCGGGATTCTCGCACTGCCGCTTCCGGCAAACCAACGATGGCGAAAGTGGGCAAGCCCGGCCCCAAGTCGCACTCGACCAAGACCTCTGCGGCCTGAATACCCATGGGCGCGCGGCTGCGCACCAGTGCCAAAGCCATGCGGGCTCAGCCTTCGCTCTGTTCTGCTCCCTTCATTTTCTCAAGACGGGCCTCGAGGGCCGCGACCCGCGCCGCGAGACGGGTACTCAGCTCTTGCTGGATCTCGAACTCCTCGCGGGTGACCAGATCGAGACGATCCAGAGCGTTGCTGATGATGGTCTTGAGCTGCTTGTCCAGGTCTTCCTTGACCGACCCGAAGCGGGCTACCGCGTCGCCGATGGCGGCGGCAATATCGTCGGCAATTCGGTGTTGCATCGTGCTCTCCTTACAGGCCCATGGCTTGGCGGATGAAAAAACGTTTGAGTGGAGGCGTCATACTGGTACCCCAGAGCCCCAAATCACGCAGCCGCGCCAAGGCGCCACTGCGATTCGAGAATAGATGATTCAGGGCACCACAGGCAAAGACCGTCAGAAGATTGTCAGGACGGCGCTGCCGTTGAAAATCCACCAGGGCCTCAAGGCGTCCAAAGTCTGTCCTCTTTGCGATCTTGTCGCCAATGACCCGGGTGAGCGCGGCGACATCGCGAAAGCCGAGATTCACGCCGAGCCCAGCCAACGGATGGACACCATGCGCGCTGTCACCGAGCAAGGCGACACGATCCTGCACGTAGCGATTCACATGCAGTGCGCTCAACGGGAATTTCCCCCGTTTGCCGATGCCGGTGATTCTTCCGAGTTGTGGTCCGAAGGCATCCTGCAAGCGGCCCAGGAAGTTCGCGTCATCCATGGCAAAAAGTTGTCGTGCGGCAAGATTGCGCGTACTCCAGACAAGGCTGGCCTGGGCCCGACCTTCGGCGCTATCGGCAAAGGGGAGCAGGGCGAGCGGCCCGGTCGGCAAAAAGCGCTGGTAGGCGACTCCACCATGTGGTCGCTCGATTTGCACTGTGGCAACGATGGCTTCTTGATGGTAATCCTCGCGGTAGATGCTGGACTGAAATATCTGTTGCCGCAATCCGGACTGCCGCCCCTCGGCAATCGCCAGCAGACGCCCGCGGTAGCCGCGGCCCTTCTGATCCTTCAGTTCGATTCCTTCGGCATCAATGAAAGATCTCTGCCATTGGCAGTCGTACAGCAATTTGCCGCCGGCGTCACAGAATGCGGTACGCAGATCTTGTTCCAATCGTTGGTTCTCGCAGATGTAGCCCAAGACAGTCTCCCCAACGTCTGCGGCATCGAGCTGAATGCTGCCGGCATGTTCGGCGTCCCAGACGCGCATTCCCCGCACCGCTGTACCCAGAGAAGCGACATTGAGTCCCTGTTGCGCAAGGAAAGTGGTTGCCCCCGCATTGACGAGGCTGCAACGCTGCAGTGGGTCTGCGGCCTCGGCTTGCTGCGCAGTGCGGCGCTCGGCTATGGCCGTTCGTAATCCCTGGCGTTGTAAAGCCAGACCCAAGGCGCTACCCACCATGCCAGCGCCAGAGATCAGGACATCGAAATCATCCGTCAAAGCGGGTCACCTCCAGGGCGGGAATGCTGCTGGCGGCAGGCAGATCGACTCCAGCCAGACGCGCCGCCAGGCGTTTTTTCAACCAGCGGTTATTTTCCAGACCCAGTAGTGCGATCTCGCGTCCTAGTCGCCAGGGCAGAGGGGGCAGGGCAAAGAGTTGGTTCATCCCTTCGGTGAACGCGATGGTTTCTAAGCGATCCCGGCGGCGAATCCGCTGAAAATCTCTTAGCAAAGTCTCGGAACCAGGGTCGGCGCCCTGTTCTGCTGCCTCGCGTAAAAGTGCCGCCAGCGTTACGGCATCGCGCAGCCCCAGATTGTAACCCTGTCCAGCCAGTGGATGCAGCGTCTGGGCGGCGTTACCCAAAGGAAGGATACGGCTGCTCGTAGGGGCAGAGAATTGTTGAAAGTGCAGCGGGTAGAGGGCGCGTCCAGTTACCTGGGAGAAGCCGGCGAGACCGGGTGGCAGATGCCGATGGAGTTCCTGCAAAAAGACGGCGTCGCTACTATTCATCAGGCGGCTCGCGGTGCTCGGCAACAGGCTCCAAACTAGGGAGAAAATCCCGTCCGCGCGCGGTAGAAAAGCGAGCGGCCCACTTTCAAGAAAATGCTCGTACGCCGTACCGATGGGGCCGGAGATCGGTCCAACACGGGCGGTAATGGCATAGCGATTGTGATCCCAGCCGCGGCGTTGCAGACCAAGCAATGGTTGCAGTTTGCCATGACCACCATCGGCCAGCACCAATAGTCGCGCGGATAGCCTGTTGCCGTTCGCCCAAGCCAGAGTCACGCGATCGGGAAGCCAGGAAAAATTCGCCACTGGTCCCCAGGGGAGGCGTTGAAAGTTGTCGGTGGCGGAGGGCAACTGTGCAACCAGCGCCGCCTGCAGATTGGCAAGTGGGGTAACTCTGCCGAGAACACCTTCCTGCGCCTGCAGCAGCTCACTGGCTAGGGTTACCCGATTCGGGCTGCGCGCTTGGGAGATTTGTACTTGCTGAATTCGTCCACTGACTGCATCCGGTACCACTACCCCGAAGTTCCGCAGCAGACGTATGGAGGCGAGAGCAAGGGCGACACTGCGTTCCGGAGCAGTCGCATCCGGGGCAGCACTCGTCCGGACAAGCGGCGCCTGGGGAGAGGTGTCGATGACTCGAATACGGAGCGCTGACCCGTGGAGGGCCAACACAAGACTGTGGGCAATGGGTCCATCGCCTAGGATGAGCAGGTCGCAATCCATGGCCTATACTCTAGGACTTCGCGTCTGGAGCGGCAAGCGACGACCGATGCTTGCTGGAGCTGAAAGGTGGTGTGCCACGTCGGTTATGCCGATAAGGGGTGGTTCCCCACCCCGATGCAGCACAGTTACCGATCAATAATAGACTGGCACGACACCTGAAGCCATGGTCTGAATGGCTTGTCCGGCGCTGGCCATCGTGGCTTCAGGAATGAAATGCGCCTCTTCTAGACCACGCTTCTTATAGCAGCCGGCGCAAATCCAGAACTTGGCACCGTTTTGCACCAGAAAGTCGCGTAATTCCAGCAGCGGGGGAAAGGTCGGTTCCTGCATACCGTGCAGATAGTTGTCCGAGCGGGCGAGATGAACGCCGTCCAGGGACAGAAAGATGGTGACTTCGTGCCCTTCCGTCAGGGCATTCTTGGCGAGTACCAGGCCAACGGTGGCGCGGTCGAGATCGTTGCCGGCGTGGGTGATGTTGACAAAAAAATGTGCCATGAATACTTGCTCCGTCATCAGTGGGAGAGTTGTAGTTTAGTACAGTTCCAGATTCTGATGAAGTAGAGACAGTGACAGAGGTCTGAGCTATGCTTGTAGTCTCGCTTTCAATTGGATCAGGAGGTATGTCATGGCCGTACTCGTTGGCAAGAAAGCCCCGGATTTTGTTGCTCCCGCGGTGATGCCGGATAACAGCATCAACGAAAAATTTCATTTTTCGCATCACATCAAGGGTAAATATGCGGTACTGTTTTTTTACCCGCTCGACTTCACCTTCGTCTGCCCCTCCGAAATCATCGCCTTCAACCACCGGCTATCGGAGTTCCATGCGCGCAAGACCGAAGTCATTTCTTGCAGTGTCGACTCCCATTTCACCCACCTGGCGTGGAAAAACACCCCCGAAAACAAGGGTGGCATCGGCAATATCCAGTTGCCCATGGTCGCCGACCTCACCAAGCAGATCGCCCGCGACTATGACGTGCTCTTTGATGAATCTGTCGCCCTGCGCGGCTCCTTCCTGATCGACCGGGACGGGGTAGTGCGCCATCAGGTAATCAACGACCTGCCCCTTGGCCGCAACATCGATGAGATGATTCGCATGGTCGATGCCTTGCAATTCTTTGAAGAGCACGGTGAAGTCTGTCCCGCTCAGTGGGAAAAGGGTAAGTCGGGAATGAAGGCTGATCCTGCCGGCGTCGCTGCCTATCTGGCGGAACACGCAAAAGAGCTGTAATTTCTCCCCTTTCGCGTCTCCCCTAGGGGGAGACGCGGGATTTCTCCCATGCTGCTGCGCAAAAATCTACCGCCCATTCGTGAGCCGCGGCTCTACCTCAGCATGGAGCGCAGTTATCTTTCCCTGATCAAATTCGTCATCGTTGCCTTCGGTGCGGGCATTTTGGCGCGCAAGTTCGCCATGGCGCTGCGTTTCTTTCACCTGGAACACTTGCATCCCTTCTTCATCGCCCTCTATCAGGTGTTGACGATCCCCGCCGTTGTTGTTCTCTTCGCCATCATTCCATTCTTTTGGAACGACTTGCGCTATGTTGCCAAGGGTCCGTCGGTGTCCGCCAAGGAGATGGATGACCCACGCGTTCATTTCTCTGCCGAGCGCACCTTCCTTTCTTGGATACGTACCGCCCTCAGCAGCATCGCCTTTGCCTTTGTACTCGCCAAGTTCGATTTTCTACTGCGGAAGTTTTCCGCCTTGCTGCACGTGCAAATTCCCTTGCTCCATCGTTTGACGGGCAGTAACACCATCTTTCTTGCCTTTGGACTCGTACTGCTGGCGCTGGCTTTCTGGGGCTTGCTCGGTACCCAGGCCAGTATCCGGGAAGGAACCTGCCGACTGCCGATGCGCCGTTATCTGGCTACGGGCCTGATCCTGGTGTTGCTAGGTATCGGCATGCTGCGCCTGCTGTGGATACTGGGCTGGAGCTGACGATCTCCCTCGTTTGAGGCTTGCCGAGCTGTCCAGAGCAGCTCAGCACGACAAAATGCTAGGCCCTTTACATGCAAATGAGAACCGTTTACATTAGATCCAACGGGCGAAGCCCAGGGATGGGTCCTGGCAAGTCCGTGCCCTGAAACTTTTCTGGAGGGACCTATGTTGAAACGAGTGCTCGCCGACATTCGGCGTAATCCGGGAATCACCTTGGAATATCTCATGGACCTGCATGCGGCAGACGCCGAGTACATGTCTGCAGTGCTGGCGCGTCTGGTTCGCGACGGCGAAATTGTTGCTCTGGAAACACGAGCATGCCCGCCGCGCTCGCGAAAGGCGCAGAAAGAGCCAGCCAGCAGAATTTGCTTTTTCAGCAAAGTGCTCGATGCAGTGGGGGAAAGCTATCGGCAGTCGGTGGTCTTGCATTCCTGAAACAGGAGGGGCAAAGCATGCTGCGTCTTGCCGTCGTTGGCCAGAGTCACGCCCCGGTATTGCTACCTTCCTGCCTGCCCCTTCGCCTCAGCTTTGCAGAACCGCGGCGGTGGCTAGGAGTGGTGGAAATTCTTGGGGGCCCAAACTTTCTTGCGCGCTTGCGTAATCTGGGAATCCAGCTCGAGCATTGGGTGCAGATCCTGGATACCAATGATCGCAATGGTCTGAGAATAGAAAACTGGCTTGGCGAAGTTGCGGTGCTCAGCTTTCGCCAAGCGAACCGGATCTTGGTCTCGCCGCGAGGCGAGCCAGGCACCTGTCAGAGAGGAAAGAAACCTGCGTCTGGATCGCATTGACCAAAATCGTGGCAATGACTTGCAGCCCCAAACGGGGCTGCTGTTTTTAGCCTTCCTGCAAGGGACCGGCTGCGGTCTGGATGAAGTTTTGCAGGCCCATTTTCTCGATCAGGGCGATATGGGTCTCCAGCCAATCGATGTGCTCCTCAGTTTGTTTCTGAATGGCACAGACGATGGAGCGCGTAACGAAATCCTGCACCGATTCGCAATAGCGAATGGTCTCCGCGTAATGCGCGCGCCCTTCCAGCTCGAGCTCCAGATCGCATTTCAGGCATTCCTCGACATTCTCGCCAATTCGTAGCTTGTTCAGATCCTGGAGATTGGGGAGCCCTTCCAAAAAAAGGATGCGCTCGATGAGTTTGTCGGCGTGGTGCATTTCCTCGATGGACTCTTCGTACTCGTGCTTGCCGAGGGCGAACAATCCCCAGTTTTTGTACATCCGCGCGTGCAGAAAGTACTGGTTGATCGCCGTCAACTCCAGCTTCAGGGCGGTGTTCAGGTGCTGGATGGTTTGCTTGTCGCCTTTCATACAGTTCTCCTTTCGAGTGGTGGAGATACAACGGGTAGGGGAAAAACTTTAGTGTCGCCTTTCCGTGGCGACAATAGGGCGGCCATTTCTTCGAGCAGGATGCCTCGGGCACAGGCGGCGCAGCGTCCGCAGTTGGTGGCAACTCCTAAGCGCTCCCGCAATGCGCGAAGGGTATGGGCCCCGTCGCGGATGGCTTCGCGTAGTTCGGATTCTGTTACTCCATGGCATATACAGACGTACATAGTTTGGTAACCATCAGCCAATGCTCCCGTTGATAGTAATTGAAATGAGAGTGATGCGCAATTACAAGAGTGGCTCTTTGTACGCAACCCACCACACGAAGAAGGGCCCATCCAGTCGCCCCCTAGGGGGTCCTTCCAGGCGCATAAGATCAGCGCGCCAGATTGCGGAGTATGAGTCACCGACTCCTTGTTGTATGAAACAAGTATGTCGCGCACAATGTTTCATGTAACTCTATTGAGGAATCGGAAATGGCGACGACACCTGTGAATCAGCGGGTGCAAAAGTATCGTGATGCACTCCGGAGGGCGGGGCTCCGTCCAGTGCAAATCTGGGTGCCTGACACGCGCCGCCCTGACTTCGCGGAGGAATGCCGCCGCCAATGCTTGCTGGTGGCCCAAGCCGACAGCGCCGACACTGCTCTGCAGCAATTCCTGGATGAAGCCTTGGCAGATGTGGACGGCTGGACGGAATGATGCGTGGTGATCTGGTGACCGTCGCGATGCCGGGCGACTTTGGCAAGCCGAGGCTGGCGTTGGTGATCCAGGCAAACCAGTTCAGTGAGCATAACAGTGTCACCTTGCTACTTGTCACCAGCACGCTGGTTGCTGCGCCATTGCTGCGCGTCACGGTTCAGCCGAATACGGAGAATGGCTTGGAGAAGCCCTCTCAGGTCATGGTGGACAAGGTAATGACCGTGAAGCGCGATAGGGTAAGGCCGACTTTCGGACACATCGATGCGGATGTGCTGGTGGAAGTCGAGCGCTGCTTGGCGGTGTTCCTAGGGATTGCAAAGTGAGCGTGGCAGTGTGGGAGGGAATTCCTCTGCGCGCCGGGGATCATCAGGTGGGGTAAGCTCCCGCCAGCGGTATAGCGTTGTCGGGCGCGAGGGCTTGCCGCTTCCACAACCTTTCCCGCAAGCGCCGCTGCCACAGCCGCCGGAGCTGCAGTTCGCCGCTGCCGCGAGGGGCTGCAACACCAGCAGCTTTTGTCGTGACCGCCAGTGCTCCAGGGCGGCCTCGACGATACCCGTGGGCAGGGAAAGGCGCTGGGCGATTTCCTCGCCGCTGAGGGAAGCTCCCTCGCGCAGCAGATCGCGCACCGCGAAGAGGGCGTTGCTCATGCCTTCCCCGCCTCCGAAACGTGCAGGGCCGTGCGACGCCCCTGCCGGTGCAGACCGAGGTACAGGCTCGCAAAGGCGATAGCAATGACTGCCGTCCACACGGCGGTACTCAACGGGTGCTGGCTGGCCGTTCCCCATTGGTAAACCAGAGTGGCTACCGCCCAGGCCATCCCCACCCCGTAGGCAATGGAAAAGAGCATCCAACCTGTCCCGACTTCTCGGCGCAAGGCCCCCATGGTGCTGGCACAAGGAATGTACAGCAGCACAAAGAGGAGATAGGCGAGGGCGCTGAGGGCAGTAAAGCCGTGGGCAAGGCCGGTCAAAGTGTCGCCACTGGCACCGGAGTCATTGATGGCCGCCTCTTTGTTGCCGATGTCGCCGATTCCCAGCGGGTCCTGTAGGCTGGTAATCAGTTTTTTGGCGTTCTCGGGGATGGTCGCCAACGCGTCACCCAGTTCGGCGCCAATGTCTGGGTGGCGATAGCTCTCCATGGCGTCGCTCCCTGCCTGACGTTGGTAGATGCCATTCAAGGTACCAATGACGATTTCCTTGGCTGCTGCCCCTGCTACCAAGCCCGCCACCGCTGGCCAGTTATCGGGACGAATTCCCATGGGAGCAAAGAGAGGGGCGAGGGCACGGCTGCCTTGGGCGAGGAGGGAATGATCGATGTCGGTGCTCCGCAGACCTTGCTGGGTCCAGCCAATGCCCGGCAGAAGGAAGAGCACAAAACCGATAGCGGCAATCACCTTGCCCACTCGCAGGAGAAAGACCTTGAGTCGTTGCCAGGCCTGCAGGCCGACACTGCGCCAGTTGGGCAGCCGGTAGGGAGGCAGTTCCAGGACAAAGGCGCGGGCAGTACCGCGCAAGGCAGTGTTTCCCAGGAGCCAGGCGGTAAACAGGGACATGAGGATGCCTGCCAGATAGAGTAGAAAGACCACTTGCCCGCCATTGCTGCGGAAAAAGACCACGGCAAAGGCCATGTAGATGGTCAACCGTGCGGAGCAGGAAACAAAGGGTTGCATCAGCACCGTCAGAATCCGCCCGCGGGGATCATCGATGATCCGCGAGCCCATAATCGCCGGCACATTGCAGCCAAAGCCGATGACCATGGGTACCAGGGCATTGCCCGGCAGCCCGAAGCGGCGCATGAGGCGATCCATGACATAGGCCGCCCGCGCCATGTAGCCCGAATCTTCGAGAAAAGCGAGAAAGAGAAAGGTCAGTCCGATGGGTGGGATGAAGCTGATGACCAAGTTGAGGCCACCCCCAAGGCCTCCGGCCAACGCTGCAACCAGCCAGTCCGGCGCCCCGACCTGGAGCAGGAGATGACCAAAACCATGCATGAGCAGAGCGGCGGATGCCTGATCGAAGAAATCCAAAAAGACGTTGCCGCCGCTGAAACTCACCACGAAGACCAAATATAGTACCGCCAGAAAAATGGGTACCCCCCAAAACTCATGGAGCACCCAGTGATCGAGGCGTTGGGTGAGACGGTTGCGCCAGCCAGCAGCCGCTGCACGTACAGCGACTAGGGCAGTAGTGCGCGCGGCCCAGTCGAAGTGGAGGCCAGCAAAAACATCTGCGGTATCTTCCCCGGAATTTTTCTCCAACTGCGCCGCGGCGCCGTCCCGCAGCGACAGCAATGCCGCTGGCGTCTGGGCGCGATCGGCAAGGGCCAGCCAGGCCTGGGAGCGCTGGGCTGGGGCAACAAATCCCTGGGCAAGAGAGGCAAGGATCGACTCCGTGGGTTCCTCCCAACGGATCGGTTGCGCGGGCTGCGGATTGGCGAGGGCGGTGGTCAAGGCTTGTCGCAGCTCTGCCAAACCACGACCCTTGCGTGCCACCATGCTTACCACCGGTATTTGCAGCATCCTTTCCAAGGCCTTGGGGTCCAGCTTCCAGCCCGCATTGGCCGCTTCGTCCATCATGTTGAGAACGAGGAGGAGGGGGCGTCCGAGGTCTAGGAGTTCCGCCGTGAGCAGCAAATGACGCTCCAGGTTGCTGGCATCGAGGACCTGGACGATGAGATCGGCGTTCCCTTCCTGCAGGAAACGGCGGGCGACGGACTGATCTTCGCCACCGCCACCGAGGAGGCTATAGACCCCAGGCAGATCCACCACGCGGATCCGCTTTTCGGCGCCAAGACGAGCGACGCCTTCGCGTTTTTCCACCGTCACCCCAGGCCAGTTGCCAACGCTCTGCTGAGTCCCGGTGAGTAGGTTATAGGCCGTGGTCTTGCCGCAATTGGGGTTACCTACCAAGGCAATCAGCGGTAGCCCATCCGGGGCGGGATGCCGTTCTGCATTCGCCGCACAATGACCGCTCATGAGCGTTCCTCCTCTGCGGGAATGACGAGGATTTGTTCGAGCCATTCCTTACCGAGGGCCACGCGGGTTCCACCGCTCTCCAGCACCACGCCGCGGCGATCTGGCCCCAGCCGCAGGTGGAAGGACGACCCGGGGCGGAGGCCCAGATTCTGTAGGCGCAGACGCTCCTGTTCTGGTGCCAACAGGCGATGAATGCGACCCTGGCTGCCCACCTTGAGGCTGCCTAAAGCGCAGATGTTCGGATCTGATTGCATGATGGGGAACGCTCCCTTTTTGATCTTACAGAAACGTCGGTCATCATAGCTAATGAGAATCATTATTGCAACGATTCAGGATAGCTTCCGTGAGGCATTACTTGGGGCGTTGGGCGGTGTGGTGATCTCTGAACCGCCCAGAGGGGCGGCGCCACCACAGGATTTTAGTCTGGTGCCATGCTTGCGACTGCCCCGTTGTGGGCATACTGGCAGGAGGTAGTTTTCTCCCGCTCTGGCTTCTCCGCGCACCAGGAGAGTTCCTTCGCTGTCTCTGTCGGATGATTTTGGTACCAGCCCTGAGTGTTGCCGCCGTAGGGACCCTGATGGAAGAAGCCGGGCAGGATGGCGAGAATGGTAACCAGCAATAGGATGGCAAGGTAGACCCATTTTTTCATGGCAAGAAGCTTCCGCTGCGGTACTGCTTTGCCGCTACTACCATCTTCGTGTCCTGCTGCAGCATAGATGCCTGGCTAGCGAAGGAGAGAGGGGAGCCGGGGCGTCGTGCCGCAGGCCTCTGCAGCAATTTTATTGGTCTCATGTGATGCGGGCGCAAGTCCAAGGGGTGTTGCCCGCAGTATATCGTGTTGCAAATTGCTTTGGATACGCTCTCAGCCGGTCAGGCTGCCCCGCCAACCGATGCGCAGGATGCCGACCAGGGCATTGGGTAGTTGGGCGCCGACGGCATTGGCACCGGGGTTGAGGATGTATTGGAGGTCGGGCTGGATGTAAAACTGCTTGAATACGGGCTGACGAAAATTGACCTCGATGGAGGTCTCGGCACCGCTTTGGCGCTGCCAGGCACGATCGAAGCCGAGGCTCAGAGTCGATTTCGGCGAGCCCGGAACGAAATTGCGCAGGCGCAAGCCCACCGCCACATAGGCATTGACCGGCGAAACTGCGGCACTGTTGGGGGCCCCACCGCCCTGGACGAAGCTGCCACAGTCCACCCCGGCGGCCTTCCAGCGGTATTCCGCAGCAGTATAAAAACCGCCTTGGGAAGGCGCGGTGCCGATGGCGGCAGCATTGGGGTCATTGGGGTTCTGCAGATAATTACTGGTTACGTGGTTGTAATATCCGCCAGCTTTGAGGGTAACGGTACCCGGCCCTAGCTGCAGGGCCTGATCGATTTCACCGTAGTAGATCTGTCCATCGCTCAGCCAAGGGCGACGGAAGGGCGTATAGCCGTCGGCATTGAAGGCACCCAGTTGGATGGTGGTATCGCCGATCTGATAGCTCCCCATGGCGCCGAGGCTGGAGTAGGGGTAGGTGGGGGTGTAAGGGACATTGGCAGTGAGGGTCGGATAGATGCCATGGGAGGCATTGAAAAGCTCGGCGGCTACCCCGGTGGTATTGAAGTAATCATTGGGATTGATGAGGCCGACGCGCACGGTGAACGGCCCACTGCTCTGGCGATAATACGCTTTGTAGAGGCGGGCAATGTGGGCAAAGGGGGTGGTCAGATTGGATACCCCTTGCAGGTCGCCAACGTAGGCATTGGGATTGCCGCTGTTGGCTACCAGCCCTTCCACTAGAAACAAGCCGCCCGACCACCAGCCGGCCTTACCGGTATGCAGGGCGAGGGCGCCTTTCCACAGCCCGGTGGCGGTGCTGCCCTGGGCTTGACCTCCGCTGAGGTTAGCTACGCCCTCGATATCCAGGTGGTTGACCAAAGAGATGCCCTTCCAAAACTGCACATGGCTCTCTTCGGGAATGGATTGACTCAAGGGAGCGGCGCTGGCGCAGGCGCCATACCCAGCCATGAGGGTGCTGATTACTAACAGTGTTTTTCGCATTGGGCGCATGTTCTTTCCTCAAAATATCATTCGTCGAGTAGGTCCAAGGCTAAAAGCACCCGCGTACCGTCTACCGGTGGCACCGCCGGAGAACGATGCACGACACCGCGCCCTTCGTTACCCGCCCAGGCGTCGCCTTTGCACAAGGCCACGGCCTGCTCGGGAATTTGCCGGATTCTTGCCCCTGGCCGGAGCAGGCCGGATTCTTCATCGGCGAGCCCACGGCTCCCCCGTCCGAGAAAGCGGCGGTCTACTTCTCCATCCTCCAGCCATTCGCTGCCGGGCCCTTTCCAGGTGCAGAGCAAGCGCAGGGCTACATGGTCGACGTGGAAACGCGGACAAACGCGATCCTGACTGCATTCAATGCGGATCCCAATGGTCTCGGCCTCACAGAGATCGCGGAACAGTTGATCCAGAAAGCGGAGTTCGACCCAAGCTGTGTCTCTTCCTGGAAAATCAGGCAAGAGATTTTCCGGCAAGGCGCCGCCACGCGCTACAACGCGTTTGCCCTCTGTGCCGGCCTCGGTCGTCTGCCGCCAATAGTTGCGCAGCTCCATGTTGAGAGGGCGTCGCCAGATCACCAACTGCACGTCCGGGTCATAGATGGCAGCAAGGTCGGCAGCGGCATCGACCTCCACGCTGTGCGAAATATGCTGGGAAAGGGCTGCCAAGCTGGGCATCGTCGCCTCCAAGTCTGAAATGCAACAAAGTTGCAAGTAGTATCCAGAAAAATTTGCCATCGTCAACGATCGCAACCAGCGACATCCTCCACCCTGCTACTTTCTACCTCGGGAATGCGCTAGGGTTAGCGCATGGAACGAAGCGCATCCACAACCCAGCAAAAAATCCTGTCCGTCGCCCCCATGCTCGACTGGACGGACCGCCACTGCCGTGCTTTTTTGCGCTTGGTCTGTCCGAGCTGTGTGCTCTATACCGAGATGATCACCACCCCGGCCATCCTGCGTGGGCGCGATCCCCAGCGCTACCTCGAATTCTCTCCTTCGGAAAACCCCTTGGTCCTGCAGCTTGGCGGCGATGACTCCGAATCTATGGCGCGCGCTGCCGGGATCGCCCGTAACTATGGCTATTCCGGTCTCAACCTGAATGTTGGTTGCCCATCGCCGCGGGTACAGAAAGGACGCTTTGGGGCCTGTTTGATGCATGAGCCGGGGCTGGTGCGCGAACTGCTCGATGCCCTCGCCAGCGCTGGTCTTCCCGTCAGTGTCAAGCACCGTCTGGGGCTCGATCGTGAGGAGGACTATGAGGCTTTGGCGCGCTTTGTCGCCACGGTCAGCGAGGGGGCATGCCAACATTTCATCGTCCATGCCCGTAATGCCTGGCTCAAGGGGCTCAATCCTGCCGAAAATCGCGAGGTCCCACCCCTGCGTTGGGATTGGGTCTCGCGCCTCAAACAGGATTTCCCGCAGCTTCAGGTGGAGTTGAACGGTGGACTGCGCCGAGTGGAAGACGTGCTATCGGTTTGGCCAGGGGTGGATGGCGTGATGATTGGTCGCGCTGCCTATCATTCCCCGTTTTTCCTTGCGGAGCTGGAGTTGGCCCTTGGACGCCGGGAGGCGTTGCCGAGCATGACAGAGGTCTGGGAGGGCCTGCTCGCCTATGCTGCTGCCTGGGGCGATGCCCTGCCAGCCCCCCGATTGACCCGACACCTGCATGGTCTCTACTACGGCCATCCCGGTGCCAAGTCCTGGCGCCGCCTGCTCGGTACGGTGACCCCCGCCGAGACGGCAGTCGCTGCCCTGCAGCGCCTACAGACGGAGCTGAGCAGTTGGCGTCAGCTAGCCGTGGTGGAGGCAGTGGGATGACGCAGCAATGGGTAGCCTTTGATCTTGACGGAACCCTCACTCGCCGGGAGACTCTGCTTTATTTTCTCTGGGCGCAGCAGGGAAATCTGCGCGCCCTGCGCCTCTTGCTGCGTAGCGTCCCCACTTTGCTGGGCTATGGCATGGGATGGCGCAGCAACGTGCAGGCAAAGGAGGCAGCTCTGCGTCTGTCCCTTGCCGGGAGGCGTGTGGAAGAGATCGTTCCCGCCGCGGAGCATTTCGCCCAACACGGCCTGCCGCGCCTGCTGCGCCCCGAAGTCCTCGCGCGCCTGCGCGAGCATCGGGCCCACGGGCATTCCCTGGTGCTGGTGACGGCGACCCTGGAACTCTACGCCCGACCTTGGGCACTGCGGGAAGGCTTCGACGCCGTCTTGGCTACGAGAATCGAGACCGATGCCCAGGCGCGTATCACCGGACGTCTGGCCGGAGAAAATTGCTGGGGACCGGAGAAGGCTCGACGCTTACGAGAAGATCTGGGGATAGAACGCCTCGCCTACGCCTACGGTAACAGCCGCGGCGACCGCGAGATGCTCGCCATGGCCGAGCATTCCATTTGCGTCTGCCGCAGCAACGACTTTGGCCGCCGCTTGCCGCCGCTGATTGGTACCTGATTTTACCGCGCCTGCTGCACCAGGGCATGATCGTGCATGGCGTGCCCTACAGTTGTCAGGAGTTGCTCAATATGGACGAGATCAGCGGTGGTACGCCCTATGGCGCCAGCACCCTGGCCAAAGGTGATGGTAGCCGTACGCCTTCGGCAAATGAACTCGCCATCGCGCGCTTCCAAGGGCGTCATGTAGCAGAAATCAGCAAGAAATTGTTCGGTTAGGATGAGGTAGAGGGCAGCAGGATCGACGGAGCTGATGGATCTACTCCGAAGGCTGGCTCTGCAGCAAAAACTCCAGGAAGCGCTGGCTGATCGCTGACAGATGCTTACCGCGGCGGTGCACCGCATGCCATTTGCGGAGGATAGGGAAGCCTTCCACGTCGAGAATGCACAAGTCTCCGGCCGCTGCTTCGGCGGCTAGGGTATGGCGCGGCAGGATTCCCAGGCCAAGGCCGCCGGCGACGAGTTGTTTGACCGCCTCATTGCTGCTCAAGGTCATCCGCGCATGCAACTGGATGCCGTGTTCGGCAAGGAAGTTCTCGGCGGTTAGACGGGTGCCCGAACCGGCTTCGCGCAGGATGAAGGGCTCCGCGGCCAGGCGCCGCAAGGGAATATCCGATTGTTCCACGAGGGGGTGAGCGGCGGCGGCCACCACCACGATCGGGTTGTCGAGGAAGGCATGGGCGACGCCGTCGATATCCTCGGGTACCTGCCCCATGATGTAGAGATCGTCTTCATTGCGCTGCAGACGTTGCAGGAGCGTGACACGATTGACGATCTCGAGGTGCGCCTCGACCCCCGGATGCTGCCCGCAAAAGGCCCCGAGCAGGCGGGGAGCGAAGTATTCGGCCGTCGAGGTGATGCACACGCGGAGTTGACCCTGCTCCAGATTCTGTTGCGCTGCCAGCTCTTCCAGCAACCGTTCCAGTCGTTCTTCGATTTCCGTGCCGGCCTGGGCGACCAGTTCCCCGGCCGCGGTCAGGAAGAGTTTTTTGCCGATCTGCTCATACAGAGATATCCCGAGATTTTCAGATAATCTTTTGATTTGCAATGATAATGCTGGTGGCGTTTGATACAATTCCGTGGCCGCTTTGCTCATGCTAAGATGCCGGGCCAGTACCGTGAAAATATGTAATTGATGTAGAGTGACCTGACGGACGGACAAGGTTTTACTCCTGCAAAAGGTAATGTTAAATAACTTTTACTTTACCTTATGGTATTGCCTCTGTACATTCGCTATCGGAACGCTATCTGCAGGTTGGTTTGAATTGGAACATTCTCTAGGAGGGATCTATGGCTGGTAAATATGAAGCCGGCGTGAAGGAGTACCGCCAGACGTACTGGGCTCCTGACTACGTGCCGTTGGACTCGGATTTGTTGGCGTGCTTCAAGATCGTCCCGCAGGCTGGGGTGGATCGGGAAGAGGCGGCTGCGGCGGTTGCGGCAGAGTCTTCTACCGGTACCTGGACCACGGTGTGGACCGATCTGTTGACCGACATGGACTACTACAAGGGTCGCGCTTACCGGATCGAAGACGTGCCCGGCGACGACACGGCGTTTTACGCTTTCATTGCTTACCCCATCGATCTCTTCGAAGAAGGTTCCGTCGTCAACGTCTTCACCTCCTTGGTCGGCAACGTGTTCGGCTTCAAGGCGGTGCGCTCCTTGCGTCTGGAAGATGTGCGCTTCCCCTTGGCCTACGTGATGACCTGTAATGGTCCCTCCCACGGTATCCAGGTCGAGCGCGACAAGCTCGACAAGTATGGTCGCCCGATGCTCGGCTGCACCATCAAGCCCAAGCTCGGTCTGTCGGCCAAGAACTATGGCCGTGCCGTGTATGAAGCCCTGCGTGGCGGTCTCGATTTCACCAAGGACGACGAAAACGTCAACTCCCAGCCCTTCATGCGCTGGCGTGACCGTTTCCTCTTTGTCGCCGATGCGATCCACAATGCCGAAGCGCAGACGGGTGAGCGTAAGGGCCACTACCTGAACGTCACCGCCCCGTCGCCGGAAGAGATGTACGAGCGTGCCGAGTTCGCCAAGGAACTGGGTATGCCCATCATCATGCATGACTTCCTCACCGGCGGTTTCTGTGCCAACACCGGTCTTGCCCGTTGGTGCCGCAAGAACGGCGTGCTCTTGCACATCCACCGCGCCATGCACGCGGTTATCGACCGTAACCCCCATCATGGCATCCACTTCCGTGTGTTGACCAAGGCGCTGCGCCTCTCCGGTGGCGACCATCTGCACACCGGTACCGTGGTCGGCAAGCTGGAAGGCGATCGTGCCTCCACCCTGGGCTGGATCGACCTGCTCCGTGAATCCTATGTTCCCGAAGATCGCAGCCGCGGTATCTTCTTCGACCAGGACTGGGGCGCGATGCCAGGCGCTTTTGCGGTAGCCTCCGGTGGCATTCACGTTTGGCACATGCCGTCCCTGGTGACCATCTTTGGTGACGACTCCGTACTGCAGTTTGGTGGCGGTACTCTGGGCCACCCCTGGGGCAATGCTGCGGGTGCCGCGGCCAACCGTGTGGCCCTCGAGGCCTGCGTCGAGGCCCGCAACCGGGGCATGGAAGTGGAGCGCGAAGGCAAGGAAATTCTCACCAACGCTGCCCGTCATTCGCCCGAGCTCAAGATTGCTCTGGAGACTTGGAAGGAAATCAAGTTCGAATTCGACACCGTCGACAAGCTCGACGTGCAGAATCGTTGATTTTCCGGCTAACGCATTCGCTTCAGGAAGGAGTCCAAAATGGCTGAAGTACAAGATTACAAGCAGACGCGGCGTTACGAGACCTTCTCGTATCTCCCTCCCATGTCGGCGGAACAAATCCGCGCCCAGGTGCAGTACATCATTGCCCAGGGCTGGAATCCGGCGGTGGAACATGTCGAACCCGAGCGTTCCTTCAACCACTACTGGTACATGTGGAAGCTTCCCATGTTCGGTGAACGGAATGTCGATACGGTTTTGGCCGAGCTCGAGGCTTGCCGCCGCGAGTATCCCAAGCACTTGGTTCGTTTGATTGGTTACGATAACTACACGCAGAGCCAGGGTCTGGCCTTCGTGGTCTATCGCGGTTCCTGATACGAACGGATCAATCATCGGTGCCCGGCTCTGCTGGGCACCAGCAAGGGGGACGTATGTCGGATATCTCAGCATCCGGTTCATTACGGGGCCGGGCTTTGGCGCAGGAGAAGCGGCGCCAGCAGGCAATGCGTAGGCAGGGTGGCAGCGTGGCCAAGCCAGTCGCTGCGCCTTCCGCGCCAAAGTCTGGTAGTACCGGGGGGCGTCGGTCGCGACGCTTCCTGCCCATCCAGAAAATATGGTGGTAAAGAGTTCGGGGCGGGAGGCCGCCCTGGCGCACCGGGCCATGCGTTGCTCTGGGGCACAGTGTTGGTCCGATCCCGAGCAGCGTCGTCCACGGCGGCGCGGGCAACGGCCTAGTGTCGAAGCTGCTGCTGTCGAATCAGTGCCTTCTGTAGGCAACGAGGCGCCTGCCTTGGTGCCGGGCATCGAGGAGGAATTCATCGATTCCGTTTGTGAGTTGGTCGAAACGAATCCCGGCGACTTCGGTTGGCGGGAGCGTTCGGTGCGCCAACTCTGCCGAGCGCGGCGGCAGACCCTTGCCCAGCGTGGCAAGGCAGCTCTGACCGTGGTGCGCGGTTTGACTTCGGCGGCGGCGCGGCTGCGCTACCTGGAAAACGGTAGCACTCGCGAATTTGCCAAATTGCGGCGGGAAGAAATGTCTCAGCATGGTCGGGGTTTTCAGAAAGGGAATACCGATGCGCCAGGCAAGCGCCGCTCGCGCAAGTTCCGCAAGGTAGAGGAAGGTACTACTTTGGCTGGATCTGCTGTGACCGGTACCCAGGTGGAGCGGAATTCTGCGGTCACTGGAAATGAGGCCGGCAGTTGCCGGGCAATTACCGGCACAGAATATGTGGGGGCCGAACAGTTTGACCGCTTTTGTGGCACGCGCCCCGAGGGTGCGGCGCCCAAAGTCGCCATTACCCGTACTTCGGGACGGCAGGCGGTCTCTGGCACACAGGTCGGACGCTCGGCTGCGGTAACGGGTGATGAATCTGGTTCTTGTGCCAGCGTCACCGGTACGGAGTACCTCAGCAGCGACAGTTTCCAGAGCTTTTGTAACACTGATCTGGAGGCACGTGCGCCGAAAGTGGTGACGGGAACGACGCAGCGCCGGGGTTTGCCGGTCACCGGTAGCGATGAGGCGCGCAGCGGTCGCGTCACAGGTTATGAGGCAGGGGCAAAGCGCAATATCACCGGCTCACAGTACTCGGACGCCGGGGTTGCCAAGATGACCATCAATGGTGCGCCAAGCAAGGTTGCGGAAACCCATACCTTCGCCGGGCGCAGCGTGTCCGGTACGGCCGTCGATGCGACACAGCGGATTACCGGCCTCGAGGCAGGCGAATGCCGTCAGCTTACGGGTACGGAGTATTTGAGCCTAGAGAGTTATCAGAGCACCTGTGGCAGCAAGCCGGAACCTGCACCTGCCAAGGTTGGGGTGACGAGCACCGCCAAGGGTGAGCGTGTGACGGGTAATCTTGTCGACCGTTCGGAAAAGGTCACTGGCAACGAGCCCGGGTCTTGCCAGCGCGTCACCGGTACGGGCTACAGCAGCCCGGTTCTCTGTGGCGGCGGTGTCGACAAGGTGCAGGAGAATACGAGTCTGGGTGGATCGACCATTACCGGTACCGGGATGGATCGCCTCCCAAAAATGTCCGGTGACGAGCGTGGAGGGTGCTGGCCCGTCACCGGAACGGAATATCATGGGCGGGAGCAGTACGCCCACTGCGCAAGCACCCCGCAGGCAGAGGCACCCAAGGTCGCCGTCAGTCGTACGCCTCGTGGTCAATTCGTGAGCGGACCGGCGATGGAGGTATCGGAACTGGTGACCGGTAATGAGTTTGGAGCGGATCTGGCCGTTACCGGCACGCCATATCAGGGGGAAGAGCAAGCGCTCGACTCCCCTGCTCCCCAGGCTGCGGCTTCCTCTTCTGAGTCGTGCCAGTGCGATGGCTGTGCCTATAAGCAGGCAGCGCTACAGGCACAAGCGGCGCTGGCGTCGCAATCGGCGCCTACGGCGGCTGATGTAGGCGCGGCTCCCGTTGCTTCCCGCTTCAGCATCACCCCTCCCTCGCAGCAGGGCCGGGGGCGCATTACCGGAAATTCCTTTGATCAGGCTTCCCGGATCACCGGGCCAGTCAATCTTGCTCGGGGGCTCATCACCGGGACCCCGGAATTTCGTAGCCGCGAGCCGCAGCCAGCTGTTGCAGCGGTAGCGCCAACGCCTAGTGCCGAAGAGGGGGTTGCCCGCGGTGCTTGGCAGGTCACAGGCGACGACTGGAGCCGTAACGATCGTGTGACCGGAACCGAGGGCGCATGGGCGCAGGGTCGTAACCCTACCCAGCGGGGTAGCATCCGCAGCTGCGTCATGACTGCGGCGGCAAACAAAGAGCAAAGCCTGGCTGCTCCGATTGGGGATTCGAAAGTCACTGGCAGTAGTGGCTCCGCCAAACGTGGTGCAGCAGTGACCTACTCCGGTGGGGCGCGAGGCTAGGCCGTGGACACGCGTAAGTCTTTCGCGCTGCGTCAGGCACGCAGCCACGGTTACCGGGCACCAGCGCCAATCGGCATGGGAGTTGGTCGTCCTGCGCCAACGGTATTTGCCAGTGGTGCTCTCCATGCCCTTGCTCGGGGTCACGAACACCCGGCCTGCATCACGCTCCCGGAACGGAATTGCTCCCATGCCCTGGCGGATTTGGAGGAAAACGCGCGCCTAGCGGAATTTGAAGCAGCCATCAAGGGAGGCTTCGACGCTATCGTTCCTGCGCTCCAGGAGATCGCTGCCTTGGGGCTTGGGGAAGATTTTGCAAGGCGGGCGCAGGAAATTGCCCAACGACGGCTTGGCTTCCAGTTTTCGCAAGCGGTTCTCGAGCGGGCCTGGGTAAATGGGCCGGAAATGGGCTTGCTTTTCGGTGAAGCGACCTTTGCCGCTTTGGAATCCGCCATCGCGCGTTTTTCCCAGCAAATCCGAGCCGAAATGGCGGCGGGGCAGAGCCTGGATTCCTTTCTGGTGGATTGTGGTTTCCATGCCGTCAGTATTTCCACCTGCTCCGACGGTCGCTTGAAAGGGCTTTTTCCCTTCATCCTGCGGCTGCCCAGCTCGGCTTTGGTCCGCCGCGACGCTTTTGCGGGAGTGCTCTTCGATATCGAAGAGGATGTCCGGCATTGGGAATCAGCGGAGCTGCGACGTTTTCGGGAAGGTTACCCGACCATGGCGGATGCGAACACGCGTTATTTGAAAGTCGCGGTTTATCACGGTAGCTCCGTAGATCCCAGCCACGAAGGATGTGCGGCCCACGGCAGCAATATCAACACCGCCATCGAAGCAGCGTTGGAGCGTTTGTATCAATTCCGTTTGGCAATTGAAAATGCGTTTTGCTGCGGTGCCAGTACCGATTTGCTGCTGATTGGGGTAGACACGGATACCGATGCCATCCGCATCCACATTCCCGATGCCAATGGCGACCTCAGCCCGCATCGCTACGTGGATAATGCCGAGCTGTACAAGCAAACCCTCGGTCTCGACCGCGATCAGGCCACACTTGCGGTGTACGAGGCCATTCGGGCAGCGAGTAACAGCGACGGTTGGGGGCGTGGCGAAGGGATGCCCCATGATGGGATGCGCCGCCTGATTGCTACCCTGCTGATCAATAACATGAGCCAGATTGAGTACGTCGGCCAGTACCACGGGGGTTGGTATCAGGACGGGGGGCACGCGGAACGCTTCATTGGGGTCGGGAATGGCTTCCAGGAGGTGCAGATTCGCAACCTCGCCTATTACGCCCATGTCGATACTGTCGAGGAGGGTGCGCAGCACCTCGACATCGGTATAAAGATTTTCAAGAAACTCAATGTGTCGCGTCATCTTCCCATTCCCATGGTGCTGCGCTATCGCTACGACAGCCGAGTGCCGGGCAGTCGTGATCGGGTAGTGGAGCGAGTGCGACGCGTGGCGGCCGCTATTGAGGCACGCTATGCCAATTTGCTCGATCAGGGGCTTTTGATATTGCGCGCTCGCGTTCAGGATCGGCCCCTTGGAAGTGCAATAGAGGAGGTTGATCTCGGATGAAAATCATGCGGGTGGAAAAGACGCTGGTATCGACCAACCGCATTGGCGAGATGGGGCATCGGCCCTTGCTGGTGGTGCAGGAAAAGGAAGGTGGGCCGCGTTCCGTCGCCGTCGACGCCGTGGGTTGTATCCCTGGGGACTGGGTGATCTGTGTCGGTTCGTCGGCGGCGCGCGAGGCCGCTGGGAGCAAGGATTATCCTTCCGATCTCACCATCATTGGCATCATCGACAACTGGACGCCCTAATGGAAATTATGTGCGTGCAGTCGGATCTGGTGACTACCCGGCGGATTCCAGGCTTGAAGCAGGCCTCCCTGCGGGTGTTGCGGGACCAACTGGGTAAGATTCACGTCGCCACCGATCCCGTTGGCGTACCAGAAGGCAAGTGGGTGTTTACGGTTGCCGGATCGGCGGCACGTTATGCCCAAGGCGATTTTGAGGTCCTAACCGATCTCACCATTGGCGGTATCATCGATTTTTGGGAACCCTGACGGGTTCGGGTTTTTCTCTGGTAAGGAGGAGTGACAATGGCAGATGTAACGGGTATTGCGCTGGGAATGATCGAGACGCGGGGATTGGTTCCCGCCATTGAGGCGGCGGACGCCATGACCAAGGCCGCCGAGGTTCGCCTGATTGGCCGTCAGTTTGTGGGTGGTGGTTACGTGACCGTGCTGGTCCGTGGCGAGACCGGGGCGGTCAATGCCGCGGTACGCGCTGGCGCCGACGCATGTGAACGAGTGGGTGATGGTCTGGTGGCCGCGCACATCATTGCGCGCGTGCATTCGGAAGTTGAGCATATCCTGCCCAAGGCCCCGACGGCGTAAGTCGTTTGGCCAGGCTGGTCAGGTTCCCAAAGATTTTTTGTTGAGGAGATAGAGATGGCAGACGTAACGGGTATTGCACTGGGAATGATTGAGACGCGGGGTCTGGTGCCGGCGATTGAAGCCGCCGATGCGATGACCAAGGCTGCTGAGGTTCGCTTGATCGGCCGCCAGTTTGTGGGTGGTGGTTATGTTACCGTGCTGGTTCGTGGCGAGACGGGAGCGGTCAATGCCGCGGTGCGCGCTGGCGCTGATGCCTGTGAGCGCGTCGGCGATGGCTTGGTGGCCGCGCACATCATTGCCCGTGTCCACTCCGAAGTCGAACACATCCTGCCGAAGGCGCCTACCGCCTAAGGCTGTTGGGTGATCGGGACGCGGTAAGAAATAGAGTTTTTTGCCGCGTTGCCCTTGCGCAGTTTGCGAAGGAGTTATGCTATGGCAGCAGTTTCGGGTATTGCCCTCGGAATGATTGAGACCCGCGGTTTGGTGCCCGCCATTGAAGCGGCGGATGCCATGACCAAGGCGGCAGAAGTGCGCTTGGTCGGCCGCCAGTTTGTGGGTGGTGGGTACGTCACGGTATTGGTTCGCGGTGAGACTGGAGCCGTCAATGCCGCTGTCCGTGCCGGCGCCGATGCCTGCGAGCGGGTGGGCGATGGTCTGGTGGCCGCGCACATCATCGCGCGCGTGCATGGGGAAGTGGAAAAGATCCTACCCAGCAGCCCGTCTGCCGATGGCAGCGGTCGCGACGGCGACGTGAGCGCGGTGCAGAGCTGAGCCGGAGGGCCTGGTCTTGCGTCCGCATCCGCGTATCGTCGGCTTTCTCGGTCGTGCCCTAAGCCACGAGTTCTTGGCTGTGCAGCAGTATCTGGTGCAGTCACGGCTCTGTGCTCTCTGGGGCTGGAAAGACTGGGCAGAGAGCTTCGCCCAGGAATCCCGCGAGGAACTGACCCATGCCGGTCTGCTCAGCGACCAGCTCTTGCGTTACGGTATCGCTCCGAGCGCGGGTACCCTGCGTCCTTCGCGCCCGGGCCGCGACCTACGCGAGATGCTGGAACAGGATCGGGAGATCGAGTGGTCGGCGGTGGAGTTGTACGCAGAGGCCCAGCTTGCCTGTGAGCGGCTGCGCGACGAATCTTCCGCAGCATTGTTTGCTATGCTCCTGGAAGATGAACGCGGCCACCTGACGCACCTCGACGAGCTCCTTGTGGGCCTGGGAGGGTAGTGCTTTGGCGACGGATTCGGTTTTGCACTGTCCCGAAGGATGGGAAGAGCAGCGCAAGCCCCGCTCTTGGAACCGGCGCTTCAGCTTTGCCGATTACGCCGCAACGCGTGCCTTTCTCGACCAGTTGGCGGCACTCTCGGAAGAGTTCGCCTACTATCCGAATCTGAATTTTGCACGCACCTACGTGGTGGTCAGTATGCAGTTCCCCGACGACGAGATCGATCCACAGATGGCCCGCTATGCCCATGGGGTGCAGCAGGCATATTCGGCGGGAAGCTGAGATGGCCAAGCCGCATCGCATTGCCTTGTTCAATGCCAAGGGCGGCTGCGGCAAAACCACCTTGGCATGGAACCTAGCCTTCGGCCTAGCGCGTCACGCTCCGACCTTGTTGGTGGATGCCGATCCCCAGGGTAGTCTGCAGCATTGGGCGGACTGGAGCGCAGAAGAGGGCGGAGAAATCGCCATCGCTGGGCCGGAGCTCTTGGCACAGGGGGAGAGCAAACACCGCTTTTGGGTGATCGACTGCCCTCCCGCCTTAGAGGCCAAGGAGACGCAGCAGGCCCTTGCCTTGGCAGACTTCGTGTTATTGCCGGTCTTGCCCTCGCCCCTGGATCTCTGGGCCAGTAAGCGCAGCGTCGAAGCACTGCAGGAGTTGCACGCTGGGCGGCGTGGCCGTCATGCCGCTTTGGTCTTGAATCAAAGCGAGGGGCGCAGTGCCCTGTCACGGGCGGCAGAGAATGCCATCGCCAACCTGGGTTTGCCGGTGCTCCCCGGACATATCGCCCGGCGTGCCATCTACCGCAGTGCGGCGATAGAAGGGAAAAGTGTTTACCAAATGGGAAAGCGTGGTGCACCCGCAGTAGCGGAAATCGAGAGACTGATCGAGGAGATACGCAGATGACGAGTCCATTGGAAAACAAACTCAACGCCAGTATGCAGAGTCCGCGTTCGCGTAGTACGGCAGCCAGCAAGGCCCCGGCAGCGACAAAGAGCGACGCAGGAACTCCTACGAGTAGCGCCACGGCCAAGAAGACCTCCAGCAAGCCGAGCAATGAGGCGGTGGTGGATCTCAATGCTGGTGGTGGACGAGAGCTGAATCCTCAGCGCATCTGGCCAGACTGAACGGCTAAAATTCCGGTGGGACTCCTAGCCACGACGAGTGGCGCGGGCAGTCTTGCCCTACTGTTTGGGCGGATTCTGCATGGCGATCTTACTGACAGATTACCCCGATATTCTCGAGGAACTCGGAAACGACGCTAGCGCCGTTCTCGAGGCCAATTGGCACGAGGCCGCGCGGGTCTTCAGTAAGCGTGGTCTCGAGGCCTATCTGGAAGGCGCGCGCAGTCTCAAATCCCTGGGGCGCGGCATTGATCTCGTCTTCAGCTTCATCGAGGCAGCGCCTCACGTCGCTCGCGAAATTGGTGAGCAGGCAGTCTTCGAGATGCTTTCCACCGCCATTCGCATGTTTTCCAAGACCAGTGCCGAAGTCTTGGTGCTGTTCTTTTCCACGGCTCCCATTGTCGCGCAGCGACTTGGCGAGATCGAACTCTTTCGCGGTTACCTGCTGCTCCTCGATCAGTTGCTTGCGCAAGCGCCCCGGGGCGTGCGTCCCATGCTTGGCAAGATCGAGGTCCTGCTGGAGCAGATGACTCTGGGTGGCCTGCGGCGCTGGGCAAACTGGGGAATTTCCGCCTACCGCAACGATTTTACCGCCCAGGCGGAATTTTTTGGTCTCGAGACCCCGCAAGCTCTGGCGGTGCTGCAACAGGAGCATCGCGGCATCCTCTTCGTCGACGTGCAGCGTCGCCTCAACATGTACCTGCGCGCCCTTTGGGGGCGGGATTTTTTCTTGCGGCCCACCTCTGGTGACTTCGAGAGTCGCACCGGCTATCGGCCATACATCGAGGGCTATTTCATCTTCGTGCCCGACGCCTATGACGACGTCGTCCTCGGCGAGGACAAGATTCCCGCCCTCGAGGTGTATCGGGCGGCGGTGGCGCATGCCGCGGCGCATGTCGCAGAGTCACATTTCGATACCCGTTTCGAGCTTGCCACGCCGCTCAAACGCTTGTGGATTGGCGTCTTGGAAGACGCCCGAGTGGAAACCCTTGCGGGGCAGAAATTCCCCGGCCTTTTGCCCCTATGGACCCGGCTCTGCCGCACTGCGGCGGTACTAGAGGCCGCGGCCGATGCGCGTTTGGGGGCCCTGGCGGAACGAGCAGCTTACGCCTTGCTGGATCCCGACTACCAAGACGCGCATCCCCTAGTAGAACGTGCGCGCGCGGGATTCGCAGAGATTCTGGCGGCCACGGAGGATCCCTACGGCGCCGTCATGACTTTGGCGGAGGAGCTGGCCGAGCGCAGCAAGGAGCTTGGGCTGGAATTCTCGGCGCAGAAGGACCAGCCCAGCAGTCCCTACCGTGACGATAACCGTCTTCTCTGGACGGCCGCTGCCAAAGGTGACGCGGTCGACATCCTGAGCGGCGGTCAGCCGCAGGTGCGCAAGTATGTGAACCTCATGGAAATGATCAATGCGGTGGATGTCGAGTTTGCCGGTGATGATGCCCAGGAAATTTGGGTCCTGGCCACGGAATTCTTCGACGACGAGGGTAATTCTCTGAATGCGAAGGAGGGGAAGGAGCCCGTTGCGCAGCCGGTGAGCTATTCCGAATGGGATTACCAGACGCAACTAGAGCGTCCATTGTGGACCACGGTCTACGAAAAACGGCCCAAAATGGGGGATTCCAAGGAAATCGACGCCCTTCTCGAACAGCACAAACCCCTAGTGCAGAAAATCGGCAAGATGATCGAGGCAATCCAGCCCCAAGGAGTGGTGCGCACCCGTAAGGTGGAAGACGGCGACGACATCGATATCAACGCGGCGATCTTGGCCATGACCGATATCCGTATGGGACAGCAGCCCGACCCGCGCATCGGTATTCGCACCCGTCTGCACATTCGCGATCTCTCCGTGACCCTGCTCATCGACCTCTCCGAGTCCACCAACGACAAGCTGCGCTCCCGCAGTGAGGGCGATGTCACAGTCTTGCAGTTGGCCCGCGAAGCAGCGGTCCTGCTCGCCGGCGCCCTGGATCGCATTGGCGATCCCTTCATGCTCTGCGGCTTTGATTCCAATGGTCGTCACGATGTCGAGTTCTATACCTTCAAGTCCTTCGACATGCCTTACGACGACAAGGTGAAGGGGCGTCTCGCGGGAATGACGGGAAAGCTCTCCACTCGCATGGGAGCGGCCCTGCGTCATGCCGGTCATCTCATGGAGCAACATCCGAGTCAGAAAAAATTGCTGATCCTGCTAACCGATGGCGAGCCCGCGGACAATGACGTTCGCGATCCGCAATATCTGCGCTTTGATACCAAGCGTGCGGTGGAGGAGCTGGCGCGGAAGGGAATCCGCACCTTCTGCCTCTCCCTCGACCCCTATGCCGACGAATATGTGAGCCGAATTTTTGGGCAAAGCAATTACCTGGTGCTGGATCATGTCGACAGTCTGCCCCTGAAATTGCCGCAGCTCTATGTTTCCATGACCAAATCCTAATGAGAAACATGCTGGCAATATTGGCAGGATATCTGGTTTCCGTGCGAGCTGATGGATACCCCTGTGCCTTGGCAATGAGGAGTTTTTGATGGACACCCTAGCGATAGTCATTCCTTTCGTGCCCGTCGTATCGGCGCTCATCATTTTTCTGTTTTTGCGGCAGAACAAGAAATCTGCCGCGCGGCTCAGTGTCTCCGCGACTCTGCTGACTTTTCTCCTGTCGCTGATTCTTCTCGGCGAGTATGTGCATTCTGGCGTTTCTCGGGTGGAGATGATCGGGCAGCTGTGGGGCAGCGTCTGGTTGGATCCCCTGGCCTTGATCATGTGGTCCTTTGTTTCCGGTATCAGCCTGCTGGTGCACATGTATTCCGTGCGCTACATGATCGAGGAGCCGAATTATCCGCGTTTCTTTGCCCTGCTCGATCTGATGACGGCAACCATTTTCTTCATGGTTGCGGCTGGTGATCTGATTACCCTCTTGGTGGCCTGGTTTCTGGTGGGGGTCTTCCTGTACTTTCTGCTCGGTCATGACACCGATCGTCCCGCAGCGGGTCGCTATGCCTTTTGGACGCAGATTACCTATCGCTTTGGCGATCTTCCCCTGTGGTTGGCGGCATTCATCCTATTCAAGACCTATCACAGTCTCTCTTTGCCAGTGATCTTTGCCCAGGTGGCGGCAGCACCGGATGCCGTGCAATTGTGGGGTATGTCGGTGCCTGCTTGGGTGGGACTACTGATTGCCCTAGCGGCCTTTGCGCGCTCGGCGCAGTTTCTGCTGCACGGTTGGTTGCCCTATACCATGGACGGGCCCACTCCGGTATCGGCGCTGATGCACGCCGGCATCGTGAATGCCGGCGGCTTCCTTTTCAATCGCTTCGCGCCTATTTTTGAATACACCAGTCTCGCCCTGCACATTGCTTTCGCGGTAGGTTTGATTACCGCGGTGCTGGGTTCGGCGCTGATGCTCATCCAGAACGACGTCAAGCGCTCTCTCGGCTATTCGACCATGGGGCAGATGGGCTTCATGGTCATGGAGTGCGGTTTGGGCGCCTTTCCCTTGGCGGTGTTTCACCTCATTGCCCATGGCTTCTTCAAGGCCTCGCTGTTTTTGGGAGCAGGTAATGCCATTGGCGATGCCCGCCGCGAGGATGGTGTACCGCCAGACCCCGTCTATGTCTCCGTGGTCGAACGACGTCCGGCCAAGCCCTCGCGTCTGCCATGGTGGACTGCGGCCGCCCTGACTATTCTCGTGCCAGTGCTGGTGCTCAGTCTCTCGCATTTCTTCGTGGCCTCGCACCTGTTCTTCGAGCAGGGGGTGATTGTCCTGCTCTTCTTTGCCTGGGTTACCGGTGCCCAGGCCCTCTTTGCCGCCCACAAAATGACCCATAGCAACCCCTGGCAGGTGATGGGCGGTATCCTCGGCTCCTTTGTTCTGGTGGTGATCGGTTACACCCTGATCAGCCACTACTTCGGGAGCTTCCTCTATCCGGAGCACGGAGCCAGCGCGCGGCTCTTCGCTTCGGCGAGTATTGGGGTGCTTTCCTACGATGTCCTGGTTATCTTCCTGGCTCTGCTCTTTGTGGGCGGTTGGGCACTGACCTTTTTTGCCGATGCCCGCGATTGGGGACAACATCTCAGCGAAAAATGGCATGGTACCTACGTGGCAATGTATGCGCTGCTGAGCCGGGAGCTCTATCTGAATGACTTTTATGTGCGCATGACACAGCTGTTGCTTGCCGCTTCCCGTCGTCTCAATGTCTGGTTCCGGTGGAGCTGAAACTATGGAATGGATCATTCTCCTCTTGGTAGCGGTTCTGCTCCCGGTCTTTCCCTTTAGCTGGATTTTCAATCGTCTGGTGGCGACAGCACCGGGACCTTGGGGTAGGGCGTTGGCAATTCTGGTTTTGCCACAACTGGGGATCTTGTTGCTCTACCACACCGGGCCCTTCTTGCCTTTGCCAGTACTAGGGCAACGGATCTGGATGATGATGGTGCTCTTCACTGCGGTATTTTATGCCTTTCGTGCCGTGAGTGCGCGGGAAATCAGCATCTGGTCGCGTCTTACCGCAAGTTCCGGACTGACGCTGACCTGGTTCCTGGTAGCTAGTGGCAGCCCTGTGCATTTGACGCAACTGTTCGTATTGGCTTGGACTTTGCCGGCGGCGCTGCTGATGATCTGGGCCGGTCTGCTGACTCAGCGGATGGGTGGTGCCTATCTGGGGTTGCGCGGCGGGCTCGCTAGCGAACTGCCGCGTCTGAGCGGACTGATCACTGTCACCGCCTTGGCTCTGGTGGCGACCCCGGTATTTCCAGGGTTTTTCGCGCTGTTGCAGGTGTTCCACTTGCTCAGTTTGTCCTGGCTGTGGCCATTGTTGCTGCTGTTGATGATCTGGGGCTGGTCGATCGGCAAGTTTTTACAGGATCTGCTCTTTGGCATTTATCAGGGTGAGCCATTGGTGGATATTGGGGGTACGGTGACCGGTGTGGGTGTCGGAGTACTGTTCCTGTTCGCTTTGTTTGGATTACTCTGGAGTGGCCTATGGATAGGAATCTGACCCTGGGTGACCGCCTCAAGGTTCGTTCGATGATCTACGTTGCGGGGGAGCCTATCCCGCGTTTCTGGCCCATGCGTACCTTCATCCATCACAATCCGCTCTTTGGACTGGAACACCTGCCGTTTCCGGAGGCGGTGGCAGAGGGCAGCCGCCTGTTCCACGGCCGCGGATACCTGGCCCGCTCGCACTATCAGAGATATCGAGCCGAGGGCAAGATCGACGATGCTGCCTTGCGACGCTATCTGCAGAGTTTTTTGCAGCAGCAGTCCGTCGATCTTCCCGGCGTCGATCTCGAGACTTGGCTGTGGACGATGATGACGGAATGCCGCTCCGAACGTCTGGTCCAGGCCAGTGACTGGCTGGATGGCGAGGTCTTGGCTGCTGCCTTGCAGGGACGGCAGGCCCCCGAGCTCGACGAAACAGCACTTCTGGAGCGTTTGCGGGCTTTGTTAGGACGCAAGATTGCCAGCGATGGCCCCTTATATGACAACATCGACCTTCTTTTCGGGACGAAAATTGGCGATACCCTGGATGAGCTGCTCGTAAAGAGCTGCCTGGATTTTTTCGACGAGGGACAATCCGCGTGGCAGGCACCGAGCCGAGAGAAAGGCTTTTTTGCCTCTTGGAAAGATGTTGCTCAGCATAATCTGCGCTTCACCCTACTTGGACTGCATCTACGCGAGCTCTTGGCATCCAGTGAGAGCCCCGAGGGTACCATCGCGCACATTTTGCATTTGTTGAAGATACCGGAAGCGCACTGGCAAAAGTACATCACCCGCCAGCTTACCCGCTTGCACGGCTGGGCGGGTTTCATTCGCTTCCGCAGCACGGCGAAGCATTACTACTGGGCGCAGCAATACCCCGCAGATCTGGCAGATTACCTGGCAGTGCGCATGGTGCTGGGTCTGTCTTTGGTGCAAGAGGCCGTCCGTCATCACGGTTGTCCGGGAGATGCAGAAGCTCTGCAGCAATTTGTGCACGACGATCCGTACGGCGCCTATCTGCGCAGCGAGCTCCATGCCGGGACGATCTTGCCGGCCTGGGCGCAGCGTGTAGATGATGCCCTCGCGCGTCCTTCTCGGCGCGGCTACGCTGCCTTGGCCAAAGAGTACATCCAGGCCAAGCGGACGCATGAGGCCGAGCGCAAAGCTCGCGCCGTGCACGCCTTGGCGAGGCAGGTAGGAAGCAATGCACTATCTGCATTACAGTCCCTGTCGCCGGAACAGGTGGCAGAATTTGTGAATGTGCTGCGCCGTTGGGAGCAGGCAGAGGGCTTCGCCTGGTTGCGCGCCATGGAGTCGCACTACATCACGGATTTGGTGCGCAAGGTTCGCCTACCGGAAGAGCAGCCGAAAAAACGCCCCTTTGCCCAGGCATTTTTCTGCATCGATGTGCGCTCGGAGCCGATGCGCCGGCATCTGGAGGCACTCGGTGACTACCAGACCTTCGGCATAGCCGGGTTTTTTGGCGTGCCCATTGGCTTTCTGGAATATGGCAAGGGCAGCGAGGTGCACCTCTGCCCCGCAGTCCAGACCCCCAGAAACCTCATCGTCGAAATCCCGGCAGATCTCGAACTCGAAGAAGAGCCTTTGTATGGCGCTCTCGAACACGTCCTGCATGATATCAAGTCGTCGGTGCTGTCGCCTTTTGTGGCCGTTGAGGCCGTTGGTCTCCTCTTCAGCTTGGGGCTTATCGGCAAGACCGTCGCGCCGGTTGCTTATCACGAGGTGCACGGCCGTTTACATGCAGAAAAGCCTATCACCCGGCTGCTGATCGATAAGCTGAATGAGGAGCAGGCGGATTCCATAATTCGAGCGGTACAGCGTGCCATGATCGTGCAGGCCCTTCAGCGAGAACTGCAGATGAGTCGCGACCAGATCACCGATGACGACGTCCGCGACTTGCGCGAGATCGCTATGGGCAACCAGACAGGGCACAGTCTGCTGGCGCAGCGCCTGGGATTGTCGCAAGAGGCCGAAGCCGAATTTATCGACAAATTGCGCAAGATTTATCGTGTTGATCGTCAGGAAACCAGTTTGCAAATGGAGCGCATCGCGCGTCTGGGTTTCAGCCTCGACGAGCAGGTCCGTTACGTGTCGAACGCGCTGCTGTCCACGGGGCTGAACCGAAACTTCTCGCGCTTTGTGCTCATGGTCGGTCATGAGAGCCAGACCCAGAACAATCCTTACGAATCCGCCCTGGATTGTGGTGCCTGTGGTGGCGGCCGGGGTTTGCCCAACGCCCGGGTGATCTGTGGGATGGCCAACAATCCCGAAGTTCGCCGGCGCCTGCGCGATAAAGGCATAGAAATCCCAGAGGACACTTGGTTTCTTCCGGCAGTGCACAACACCACTACCGATGAGATCTTTCTGCACGATCTCGATCTGTTGCCGGCTCGCCATCTCCTCTATCTGGAGCGGCTACGCAATGGCCTGGCTGCAGCAACACGTCTGACCGCGGCGGAGCGCATGCCTACCTTGGGGGGAAGCCTGGCCTTGGCAAAAGAGCCCTACGCTGCAGCGGCGCTGGCGCGCCGTCATGCCCATGACTGGTCGCAGGTGCGGCCGGAGTGGGGCCTGTCGCGCAATTTATATGGCATCATTGGCGGGAGGCATCTGACGGAAGGGGTTGACCTGGAGGGACGGTCCTTCCTGCAGTCCTATGACTATCGCCTCGATCCCAAAGGCCGCTTTCTGGAAAACATCCTCTCCGCGCCAGTGGTGGTGGGCGAGTGGATCAATCTGGAGCATTACTTTTCGACGACGGACGTGCATCACTATGGCAGTGGCAGCAAGGCCTATCACAACGTCGCTGGCCGTTTCGGGGTGATGACCGGAAACCAGGGCGATCTACGCACAGGCTTGCCCATACAGTCGATGTATCAAGAAGGTAAACCCTATCATGAACCTGTGCGTTTGATCGCCCTGGTAGAGGCTCCAGCGCCGTTCGTGCTCGCTGCGGTGGGGCGTCTACCCAAGGTGAAGGCGCTGATCATGGGCGGCTGGCTGCGGGTCATCGTCATCGATCCCGAGGATGATTACCGCTGTTTGGTTCTGGAAGAAGGCGAATTTCAGGTGCACCCGGAATCGGGTAGACAATATCGGCAAAGCTTACTGGAGGCCAGTGCATGAACACCCTCAATCTTCATCCATTGAAAAAGATCGAGATCATTCTCGAAGGCGCACACCGCGATTTTGCCACCGATCTGCTCGACCGAGCGGGGGTCAAGGGCTACAGCATCGTCGGCAATCTTTCCGGGAAAGGCAGCCATGGTATCTACGAGAGCCATTTGATGTTCAACGAAGATGATGTTTTGATCATGATCATCGTCGCCGTGCCCGAAGACTTGCTCGCACCCATTCTGGAGGGTTTTACGCCCTTCTTTGAAAAGCATCAGGGGGTGATGTTCGTATCCGACATTCAGGTGAGCCGCCTGGTGAAGTTCAAGAATTAAGAAGGAGATGTTCGTGAGTATGGATCAAAACCAGTATCAAATTACCGAGGAGCCCTACTACAAGGAGGTCCACGACGAGATCTCCCTCTTCGAGGCCGCCTATGCGGCGCGCCTGCCAATGATGGTGAAAGGCCCGACGGGCTGCGGTAAATCGCGCTTCATCGAGTACATGGCCTGGCGTCTGCAGCGGCCGCTGATCAGCGTTGCCTGCAACGAAGACATGACCGCCTCGGATCTGGTTGGGCGTTTTCTTCTGGATAAAGATGGCACCAAGTGGCAGGACGGACCTCTCACCACGGCGGCGCGCATGGGCGCCATCTGCTACCTGGATGAAGTGGTGGAGGCGCGGCAGGATACCACCGTCGTCATCCACCCCCTTACCGACCACCGGCGTACCTTGCCCCTCGACAAGAAGGGCGAACTGCTGCACGCCCACCCCGATTTTCTGCTGGTGATTTCTTATAACCCAGGCTACCAGTCGTCGATGAAGGATCTCAAGCAATCCACCAAGCAGCGCTTTGGTGCTTTGGATTTTTCCTATCCCGATCGGGACCTGGAAATCGAGATCGTTGCCCACGAGTCCGGAGTGTCGACGGAGATGGCTGGCAAGTTGGTGTCGATTGCCGAGCGTTCCCGCAACCTCAAGGGGCATGGCCTCGATGAGGGCCTGTCTACCCGTATGTTGATCTATGCGGGCTCGCTGATCGAAAAAGGGATTGCGCCTCTGGCTGCCTGCAGTGTGGCCCTGGTGCGACCCATCACCGACGACCCCGACATGCGCGATGCCCTCGACGCGGCGGTCAATACCTTCTTCTGAGTAAGGCGCGGAAAATTTGCCGGCACTGCCCTTAGGCGCGGTGCTGGCGCAGCCACTCCTGACTTTTTACCAGCAGCCGATGAATGGAGAGTTCACGGTTGTAGCTGTGTACCTCGTGCAGGGGTACCCAACGCAGCTCATGGGATTCGCTATTTCCCTGTAGCGGCAGTCGGTCGTCGATTTCCATCAGAAAGCGGATATCGAGATGTTGGTGCTCCGGTTCTTGCCGCCGCGCCGGGATGCGGTGGATGTCGATGTCGAAAACGTCCGGCGAGAGAAAATGAATGTACTCGGCAGCCAAGCCGGTTTCCTCGCTACATTCTTTGCGGGCAACCCGCTGCACGTCTTCGTCACCGTCACAATGGCCGCCGGGCTGAAACCAGCGTTCGAGTTTGCGATGCAACATCAGTAGAGTGTGGGTGCCGGCGGGATTGAGCACCCAGCAGGAGGCGGTCACGTGCAGGCCTGGGCCGCTGCGTAAAAAACAGTCGGGGGAACTGCGCAACAAGGCGCAGCCGCGACGGGCATAGGCCGCTTCTTCCGGGTAGCGGGTACGGTAGTGGCAGAGGCTCTGTTCCAATGCTTGCCGATCCACCGTCAACTCCAGGAGGGATTTTCGACGGCATGGACTGCCGCTGCTGCCGCCTCGTCGACATCGGCCTCGCGGCCGGCAATGGTAAGGCGCCCATAGGCACCCACGGCGCGTACGTCGATGAGGGTGATGTTCGCCGCTTTCTCTGCCTGATTGGCGGCATAAATGACGTAACCCGCCGGCTCGGTCTCGAGGATGAACATGCTCTGCTCGGGCAGGATCATGGAACCGCGACGGTTTTGGCGATTGATGAGTACGGTGTGGTCCGGCATCATGCCGCGGATGATTTCATTCCAAGTCACCCGACAGACTTTGCGATCGCTCTGCTGCGCGCCCATGCGCTGCAATACCACCCGACCTGCCTCGCGAACGTCGCTCTGATCCCGGTGATGCACCACCATGGTCCCAAACTCACGCTCCACCACCTGCTGCGAGAGGTGCACCCGGGTGGCCTTGAGGGCAATGTCGGTCAGGCGATGCACCGCCATGCCCGGCGAAACCTCGATCCACAACGCCGCGTCCCCAGGTACCGGCAAAAAGCCCTGGGATACCGAGGCCATATAGGCGGCGAGCTGAGGTTGCAGGGAGTCGATGTAGACGTAGGTGCGTAGGTGGATCATGGGAAGGACTTTGGCATAGCGTTTGAGTATAAGGGAAACGCGCCCTTGTTTGTAGATATGGCTCCTCGGAAGCTTGCCTCGAGGAAGGCATCACGTCGGCAACGCGACGCACTGCCGTATTGTGTGCGGCAACTCGCTTCGTTGCAGCGCGGCAAACGCTATGCCAGGAGAAGCTCGATCTTGTGCAGGCCGGCTCTGGGAGCTTGCCGGAGGCAGGCCGGCCGAGCGCTGGGCTGCACCGGCTCCGGCGTCTAAGCGCGCATCTCAGGAGGGAAAAAGTTTCTGGGTAATCTCCGCTACGTGGCGTCCCTGGAATCGGGCAATGGCTAGCTCGTTTGCCGAAGGTCGGCGACTGCCATCGCTTTTGGCCAGAGTGCTGGCCCCGTAGGGAGTGCCGCCGCTGATTTCCTCCATGTTGCTCAGCTCGGGGCAAGTATAGGGCACCCCGACGACGATCATCCCCTGATGAAAGAGGAAAGGGTGAAAACTGAGGATGGTGCTTTCCTGGCCGCCATGCTGAGAGGCGGTACTGACAAACACGCTACCAACCTTGCCCACCAGGGCGCCTTGCTGCCAGAGACCGCCGGTGCGGTCGAGGAAATTCCGCATTTGGCCACTCATGTTGCCAAAACGGGTGGGCGTGCCAAAGAGGATGGCATCGTAGTCCCCCAACTCATGCGGATGCGCCTCCGCTGCCGTTTGTGCCTTGACGTGCATGGCCGTCTGCTTTTCCGCATCCAAAGTCTCCGGCACGCGCTTGATGATTACCTCCACGCCCGGCACCGAGCGCGCACCTTCCGCTTCTGCTTCGGCCAACTGTTCTACGTGCCCCCACAGGCTATGATACAGCACCAAAATTTTGCTCATCTCCGATCTCCTCTTTCCGTTATGCCAGTCGTCCGGCACGGTAGTCTGCAACCGCTTGCTCTATCTGTTCCTCGGTATTCATCACGAAAGGCCCATATTGGGCAATGGGTTCCCCCAAGGGTCGCCCCGCGACCAGCAAGGCCCGACTGGCGGTCGACGCGGACAGCGCAACGCCAGTTCCAACATCGTCCAGAATGGCCAAGTGCTGCACCGGGACTTTCTGCGCGCCGATCTGAATTTCTCCCTCATAGGGCACGACAAAGGCATGGTGAGCAGCGGGCAGTTCCTGCCAGAAAGTGGTGCCCTGGGATAGTGCCAGGTCGATGATCAGGGGTTGCGTCTGCGCCCGTTGCACTGCACCTTGTACGCCATGACTACTGCCGGCAATGACGGTCCAGCGGTTGCCTTGGGCATCTGCGCCGCGCGGCAGATCTGCGTCCTGAAAATCCTGATACCAAGGTGGGCAGAGTTTGTCTGCGGCAGGCAGATTCAGCCAGAGCTGAAAGCCGGCCATCCGTCCCTCGGCTTGCTGCGGAATTTCGGAGTGAATCACTCCTTTGCCTGCCGTCATCCACTGCACCCCGCCACTTTCAAGCAGGCCCTCGTGTCCAGCGCTGTCGCGGTGCAGCATACGGCCAGCCAGCATATAAGTGATGGTCTCGAAGCCGCGGTGTGGGTGGTCGGGAAACCCCGCGATATAGTCGTCTGGCTGATCGCTGCCAAAGGCATCGAGCATGAGGAACGGGTCGAGCCGCTTTTGCAACGAACGCTCGAAGAGACGGGTGAGTTTGACCCCGGCGCCGTCGCTGGTGACGCGGCCCGCGATGATATTCTCGACGCCTCGGCTTTGGACAGAAGACTGGGAAGTGCTCATGGTGTCGTCTCCTTGCGCAGTTTTGCGCGTAGTACCGTCTTTGCATAATATGGTGCCAGGTGTTTTTGTAAAGTAGGTACTGATTAGTAACTATGAGAAAGACCATCCAGGAAAGTTCCTGCCCTATGGACAGCCTGTTGCGCCTCCTCATGGGGCCATGGACTACCTACATTCTCTGGACCCTGCGCAATCAGGGGCCGCTGCGTTTTGGCGCCTTGCAACGTGCCGTAGGCAGGATTTCTGCGCGTATGCTGACCGAGCGTCTGCGCTTGCTGGAGGAAGCGGGGATCATCTACCGCGACTATCGTCCCACCGTTCCACCCGAGGTCCGCTATGGTCTGACAGAACGCGGCCGGGAACTGGGAGTGGTATTGGACGGACTCGACGTCCTCGCGCGGAAGTGGGCCACTGAGGGTTTTTCCGTCATGTCCCGATAAACTCCTCTTGCGAGGGGGGCGGGTAGTCGATACCCTGCTCGATGATTTCTGCGAGGGGTGAGGGCATGGCAGCGTTGATTTTTGATACGGAAACCACGGGGCGCAACGCGCCGCAACTGATCGAGGCAGCGTGGTTGCGGGTGAGTGATCTGCGTACCCTGGAGGTGGAAGAGCAATTTGTGCAACGCTACCGTCCGGATAAGAAAATCGAGCTGGGTGCCATTGCGGTGCATCACATCCTCGATGAGGATCTGGCCGATTGCCCGCCGGCAAGTACTTTCCAGTTGCCTGCAGATATCGAGTACCTAGTGGGGCACAGTATCGATTTTGACTGGGAGGTGGCGGGCAGGCCCGAGGTGAAACGTATCTGCACCTATGCCATGAGCCGCCGGCTGTGGCCGGAAATCGACAGCTTTTCGCAGTCGGCGTTGCTATATCACTTCAGCAAGGACCGGAACAAGACCCGGGAAAATCTGAAAAATGCCCATTCTGCTCTGGCCGACGTAAAGTTTTGTCGGGTCATCCTCAACCGGATCGTACTGACGGTGCGGCCAGCCAGTTGGGAGGCGTTGTGGGAGTTCAGTGAGCGCGCCCGCATTCCCGAGACCATGCCCTTTGGCAAACACAAGGGCGTCAAAATTTGCGATTTGCCAGATGATTATCGGCGTTGGGCATTGAATAACCTCACCGATATGGACTCATACCTGCGCAAGGCCCTGGAGGGGGCGGCCTAGTCTCACTTGCTTCTCTCTGCCACAGGGGCTTCCGTGATACCCGAGAGTGCACTGCTTCTGCTCTTTGTGGCCGCCTCTTTGCTGGCGGTGATCGCCAATCGGTTGCGTCTACCCTATACCGTTGCTCTGGTATTGGGTGGCCTGCTGTTGGGAAGCCTGCATCTGTTTCAGACCCCGGTGCTGACGCATGATCTAGTGTTCAGCATTTTTCTGCCGGGACTGATCTTTGAGTCAGCCTACCACCTGTCTGCAAGTACGCTCTGGCGGGATCGCCTGGCGATTTTCGGCTTGGCCGTCCCTGGCGTTTTTCTGTCGATGATCGTTACTGCCTATGTATTTTTGGGGGTGTATCCCTACCTTCCCCATTTGGCCGGCGTCAGTCTGAGTCTGGGCGTGGCGCTGGTCTTCGGCGCTGCGGTCGCGGCTACCGATCCGATTTCGGTGGTTTCCATTTTCCGGCAGTTGGGGGCGCCTGCGCGGCTGACCTTTTTGATCGAAAGTGAAAGTCTGCTCAATGACGGTACGGCCATCGTCTTCTTTACGCTCTTTCTGGGGATCGCACTAGGTAAAAGCGTCAGTCTGCCTGCGTTGGGACTGGAATTTGTGTCCATGGTCGGTGGTGGGGCCGCGCTGGGCCTAGTGATCGGCTGGCTGAGTTCAGAAGTCATCAAGCGGGTAAACGATGGAATGGTAGAGATCACCATCACCATCCTGGCGGCCTATGGTAGCTTCTTGCTGGCTAGCCAACTGGATTTTTCTGGTGTCATCGCTACCGTGGTGGCGGGTCTGCTCTGTGGTAATTATGCCGCCCAGCGAGGCATGAGCGCCTCGGTGCGCATGGCGGTAGATACCTTTTGGGAATATCTCGGTTTTGTCCTCAATTCGTTGATCTTTTTGTTGGTAGGCCTGACCATCCATCTGGGGGATCTGCTGAAGATCTGGGCGCTGGTTCTCGCTGCGTATTTGGCAGTCACGGTGGCGCGTGCTGTGGTCGTTTATGGTACGGGCGCCATTCTCCGACCCACCCGCGCGCGGATTCCTTTCAACTGGAATTTCATCCTGCTCTGGGGCGGAATTCGTGGGGCGCTGTCCATGGTCCTGGCGCTTAGCTTGCCGATGGATTTCCCCTCCCGTGATCTACTCGTCAATCTGGTTTTTGGCGTGGTTTTGCTGACGATTCTGGTGCAGGGACTGAGTATCTCGCCTTTGGGACGCCTCTTTGGCGTTCTCGCGGGCAAGAACGACAATGAAAACTTCGAGAGAAACCGCTTGCGTTTGGCTCTCGCCGAGCACGACCTCAACGAGCTGAAAACGCTGGAACAGCAGGCTGTGCGCGACCCGAAGGTGCTGCAGCTGTTACGACAGCAATTTTCTCAAGAGCGCGCGCAGATACAGGCGACACTGGCTCAGGAAGAGGTCGATAATGAGTGGATTCGTCAGCGCGACTACGTTCGTCTGTATCGACGCCTGTTACTGCAACGCAAGCAGAAAATTCTCGATGCGCGCCAGGAGGGATTATTGAATGCAACGGGCGTAGAAGATTTGCTTGCCGATGTCGATGCACAACTGCTGGAACTGGAATCGGCGCCGGCCAAGGCTTTTCAGCGGGCGAGCGAGGACGCTCAGGAACTTCCGCTAAAAGAGTGAGAAACCTTTGCGTCGGCCTCTTCCAAGGATTCCCAGCCGACCCCTCTGCTGGAGTTTCACAGGTTGGCAGGCAGACACTCGCTCTTCAGTTTGCAGAAGTCCGCTGATCGATGAAGTGACTTTTGAGAATATGAAAAAAGCGTCGGTACTTGCGCAGCTCGCGGTCGAGAATGAGAACCTGGTCCATGATTTCGTCGGGATGGGCATGATCGATGCTACCGAGAAGTTCTCGCAGCTTCTCCTGCACCAGATCCTGTTTTTCTTCTAATGCTTCGAGTGCCTGCTGTAAATCCGTGGGCGGCGTTGCAGCCGGCCTGATGGCGGCCGGATGTTGTTTGATATTCATCTGTTTGCTCCAGAGTAAATGGGCCCCGGACGCCGGGGCCCGGACAGATCAGTGGGCCGAGTACATGGCCTTTTTGGTGTAACGACCGCGGAATACCCAGATCTGATACCAGTTGTACATGATCATGATCGGCACGAATCCAGTCATGAACAGGGTAAAGACCGCCAGAGAATCGGCGGGATTTGCTGCGGCTTGCACGGTCCAAGTGTTGGGTACGACGTAGGGAAACATGGTCGCCCACATAGCAAACCACATCAGCGCGACGACACCTTCACCCCAGAGCAGGGCGGCGAAGTCGTGTTGATTCGAGTGCGCCACCATCGACTTGTAGGCGAAGCCAAGAATAACGACAATCCAGACCAGCCAGATCCACCAATTGGCACCTGTCCACTTCGCAGCCGCCCATGGGAAAATTGCATAGGACCAGATCAAGGTAACGACAATCGCCGCTAACGCGATCATCGAAAAAGCGTTGGTCCACTTCTTTGCACGCTCATGAATCACATCTCCCGGAACAAAGCGGGCGCAGAGGTACAGGCCACCCGCAAGGCTTGCGGCGATCACCGCACCAATGCCGGTCCAGATGCTAAACGGAGACAGAAAGGTGAATGCAGCGCCGGAGTAGTGTGGCACCACATTGAAAAGAAGAGCATGTGCGCCTGTCACCCCCTCTGCGGCAATGTGATGCGACATAGGGAATCCCTGCAGTGCTGCACCGAGGGCAATGCCTGCACCAAATGGTGCAAAGAGACTGCCTAGGGCAAACATCCAACCCCAAAAGCGCTTCGAGCCAATCGCATGCACGTGAAACTCAAAGGCCACGGCGCGCGAAATGATACCCCAGAGCGCGATCATCAGCGGAATCATTAGGTAATTGAATGCAGACCCATAGACTAGCGGAAAGGCGCCAAACAGGATGCCACCAGCCACCACCAGCCAAGTTTCATTACCATCCCAGAAACCAGCCATGGACGCCATGATGGCGCCGCGCTCTTCTTCGTCTTTGGAGAATAGCGCAAAGATTCCAGCCCCCAAATCGAAGCCATCGAGGCCGACGTAGAGTAAAAACATCAAACACAAAACGAGCCACCACCAGGTAGATAAGGAGCTCGCAATTCTGGCGATATCAAACATTTTTTACTTCTCCAATCTTGTGAAGGGCAGCGTTTCCGCCGCCCTATTGCTATCGCGACAGGATAGCCTTACCGAGACTTCTCCAGTGCGGGCTTACTGGCAAAGGTAGGTTTGGCAAAGCCACCCCCGGCATGACCCTCATCACTGGAATCCTCTTCGCTGTGATGGAAGAGCGTATCGGAGTGCGGGATGTTGTCCACACCCTTGGCAATGACACGACTGAAGAAGTACCAGGCGCCGGACCAAACCATCAGTTCGAAGGCGATGTAGCCGACGAACCAGAAGATTTCCTGGCCAACGGTCATATGGCTAACGCCCTGATAGGTCCGCATAAGGTCGTAGACGACCCAAGGCTGACGACCGATCTCTCGAGTCCACCAGCCGCACCAAATGGCGAGGTAGGGAAGGAATCCAGAGAAAACTACAGCGCGCAGGAACCAGGGGTGCTTACGCAATGCCTGAGCATTGAGCTGCCCACGCAAGCGCAGCCAATTCCCCCAGAGAGCGACGAAGAAGAGGAAGAAACCAATCGCCACCATCACGCGGAAGGCATAGAACGGCACCCAAACATCGGGACGATCCTTGGCCGGGAAACTATCCATGCCCGTCACCTTACCATTTAGGGTGTGAGTTTCGAGCAGGCTTAGGACGTGTGGAATAGTAATGGCGAAACTGTTGCCATCATTCTTGGCGTTGGGAAAGGCGATTAGATGCCAGCCCGTATTCACCTTACCGTCCGGCAGATAGGTATGGTAGTGCCCTTCCATAGCCGCCAGGGAGGTGGGTTGCGTCATTGCCACATCGCGACCCAAGGTGTCGCCAATGTAGATCTGAATGGGCGTAACGATGAGCAGTGCCAGAAGCGTTGGCTTGAGAAGCTTGGTAAAAAGATCCGCATTGCGGTTTTTGAGAATGAACCAAGCACTCACGCTGGCAAAGACGAACAGCGCCAGCTCCACCGTCGCTACCCACATATGCGGGAAGCCCCAGACGAAGTTGTCGTTGAGGATGGCATGCCACCAATTGGTTACTTGAAACAAACCATCTTTTAACACGATCCCATTCGGGGTCTGCATCCAGGAGTTGGCGACCAGAATCCACATGGCCGAAAGGCTGGACGACAGACCGACGTTGAACGTGGCAAAGAGATGCATGCCCTTGCTGACCTTGCCCCAACCGAAGACCATGAGGCCGATGAAGCCGGCTTCATACATGAAGGCAGTGATGGTTTCAAAGCCGAGGATGTTGCCGAAGAAGGGACCAACCGCCTGAGAAAAGGGCCCGTAGAGGATGCCGAAGGCCATCTCCATGGTCACGCCGGTGGCCACACCGGCCCCAAAGTTGATGATAAGGATTTTTTCAAAGAAGCGATTGAGTTTGTACCATCGCTCGTCGCCCGTGCGCAGCCAAGCGACTTCGAGGATGAAAAGTAACCACGACATCCCAATGGTCATTGGCGTCCAAAGGATGTGCATGGAAGTGATCCAAGCGAAGTCCAGACGGCTGAGGAGCACGGGCAAAGTATTTTCTAAAACCATGACTCACTCCTATCTCGGTTTTGGTAGATATAAAGTACACAGTAATGTACGTATTTATATAAGCAAATGCTGTACCAGCTGGAATGATCGATAACCCCTTGATAGTTGCATTTCTTTGCAGTGGTTGCGGTGGATATCCACCAATTTCCTGGGGCATATGCACAATTTTTTAATAAACATAAAAAGCTATTGTTGTATGTAAGTAGCGCGGAAATTTGCGTGCCGCGGCTTGCCCGGGGACCTGACTCGTGCGATTTTCACGGCTTCTGGCAAGGAGAAGTCGTGTTCCGATTTTTGCGAAAGAGACGTTTCTGGCTAGAGCTGGCAATCTGGATGGCGTTGCTCGTGGGCGTCTATTATGTCACGCAATGGCGCGGCAGCAGCTCCGCGCTGGCCGTGCCCACGCAACTGCCGCCAATCAGCGTCCGCTCCCTCTCCGGGCAGGTGCTTGCGCTGCCTAGGCCGCCGCAGCAAATGATGCTCATCAATTTTTGGTCGCCCGATTGCCCTCCCTGTTTGGCCGAAACGCCGGCCTTGGTGCAACTGCAGCAATGGTTCGGCGGTAACCGGTTCAGTGTCGTGGGGATTGCCGTGGATGGCAGCAGCACTGCTGCGGTGCGGGCGCGCATGCGGGAATTCGGCATCAATTACCCGATCTACCTGGCAAGCGGGCAGGGCGCCAGCGAGGCGGTAGGCGGGGTGCTGTTGACTCCCACGAGCCTGCTGGTAAACGACAGGGGACGGATCATCGGGCGCTATGTCGGCGCCGTTGCAGTGCCAGTGGTTGTGTGGAAGATCATATGGACTTGGATCTGAGACGGATGATTTGAATGAAGCGCAACAGCCTCTTTCGCCAAACTGCCGGTACCCTAGCCTTGGGTATCGTCGCGTTGCAGATTTTTTCCGTGCTCTCCATCATTCTTACCGTCCTGTTGCCTCTGGCCCAGCGCTCTGCGGAAGATCTGGCCGGCCTGTTGATCATGACCGCCCAGACCTATCGTCAATTGCCAGCGGAGCAACGCGCGAGCTTCCTGCAGCGCGTCGCGCACGACAACGGCATCTATATCGGCGCCCCACCGCCCGATTTCGATATTGGCAGCAGCCGCAGCCACCTCTACGGAAAAATTTTGTCCGAGGTGTTGCGGGAACGCCTAGGAAAGACCGTACCCGTATTTTCCGCGCACAATCCGCAGGGCACCCTGTGGGTTGCCGTCCCCACTCGCGGACAAGCCGTCTGGATGCATTTTGCGCGCCGCCGCCTTACCGCCACACTGCCCTTTGGTCTGCTGGCGATCCTGGGAATCTCGACCCTGTCTCTGCTGGTGTTGACGACCATTCTGGTGCGCCGTGTACTGCGACCCTTGGCAGTCCTGGCGGATGCCTTGCGCCGCAAGTGGAATGCCCCCCTGCCGCCGCTGCCGGCCAATGGTGCCAAAGAATTCTACGATCTTCTGGATGCCTTCGAGCGCATGCGCACCCGCCTGCAAGCGATGATCGATCACCAGTCCTTACTGTTGGTGGGCATTTCCCATGATCTACGTTCACCCTTGACCCGTATCCAGATGGCGCTGGAATTTTTGCCGGAAGACACGCCGCAGGAGCTGCGCGAGGGGCTGGCAGAGGATACCCAGCGCATGACCGAGCTGCTGGCGCAGTCCCTCGCCATCGGTCGGGGGAGTTCCGCGCGCATTGCCGATCTCGATCTGGTTGCACTCCTGCAGGTGACGGGCGAGGCGTTTACTCGGGCCGGCGGTGTATGGCAGGCAAGTTTGCCGCGCCGTTTTCCATTCCGAGGGGATTATGAGGCATTGCGCCGTTTGTTCGACAATCTGCTGGACAATGTTCGCCGCTATGCCGGCGACCGGGTAGAGGTGACCCTGCGTAAGCGGGACGGACGTGGGGTATTGCTGTTCTGTGATGACGGTCCTGGGATACCGGAGGATCGTCTGGAGGCATTACTGGAGCCGTTTAGTCGGGGGGACAGCGCGCGCGGGCACAGCGAAGGGAGCGGTCTGGGCCTGGCAATCGCACGGCAGATTGCCGAGGCGCAGGGGTTGCAGTTACGTCTCTACAACCGCACTGGCAGAAGCGGGCTTTGCGCGGAACTCTCTTGGGAGCTACGCGCAGAGCCAAAGCTGCGCTGACGCTCTGTTTACGCCAGCACCTGACGGCTTCTGGCAAGTAGATCGAGGGTACGCCGATCCGCGATCCGGTAATACACCCGAGTTGCTGCCTTGCGCATCATTACCAGACCCTGCGCCTGAAGCAGGGCAAGGTGCTGGGCGGCGTTGCTGTGGCTGGTGTGTACTGCGCGCGCGAGGTGCTGCAGGTTCATCTCCCCGCGGCTGAGCAGACAAAGCATGCGGTAGCGCATAGGATGGGCAAGCGCGCGCAGGGCGCCTGCCAAACGGTACATTTCTGTTTCGTTAAGAACGCTTTCGGTCATAGCGATAGCCTCATGTGGAGATGGGTACCAAGACCTCTAGCAATACCTGTTCCGGCCGCCGATTTCTTGGTAACGATTTGATTTTTAATAAAAGAAGAAATTCTCCGGCGATCCGCCTGTCGATCACCGGCTACACTTCCACGCCTCGATGCTGTTTTTCCCGTAGAGGGTAGGTGCTAATCCTGTCGTGGGTCGGCGACAGATCACAGCTGGTTGCGCCAGAATTGATCTTCCTTGTCCATGATCCGGGTGGCTTCTTCCGGACCCCAAGTTCCCGCGGGATAGGTAATGATGTAATCCATTTCCCGTGACCAACGCTTGATGAACGGATCGACGGCGCGCCATGCCCATTCGACCTCGTCAAAACGAATAAACAGCGCCTTGTCTCCTTCCAACACGTCGAGCAGCAGCGCCTCATAGGCATCCAGTTCTTTCTCTCCGTCGCGGCGATAACTGGCATTGAGCTGGGTGGGACGGATGCGCATTTCCAAACCCGGTTCCTTGACGTGTAGCTCAATTTTCAGACTCTCGGGCTCCAGCGACAGGAGAATCCAGTTAGGCTCGATGCGGTCGATGGGGGTTTCGCGGAAGAGCTGCTGCGGGGTATGGCGAAAACGGATGGCGACGCTGGAGCTCTTTGCGGGCATGCGCTTGCCGGTGCGCAGATAGAAAGGGACGCCACGCCAGCGCCAATTATCGATGTAGAATTTGGCGGCTACAAAAGTCTCGGTAATGGAATTGGGCGCCACTCCTGGCTCGTCGGCATAGCCGGGCACATGCTGATGGTCGATGACCCCCGGTCCGTACTGGGCGCGGATTGCATGGGCATGAATGGCCGTCTTGGGAATTGGACGAATGGAGCGCAGGACCTTCACTTTTTCGTCGCGCAAGGCATCGGCTGCGAGAGAGGGCGGAGGTTCCATGGCCACCAAAGTAAGAATCTGCATCAGGTGGTTCTGTACCATATCGCGCAGAGCCCCCGCCTGATCGTAATAGCCAGCACGGTTTTCTACGCCCAATTCCTCGGCTACGGTAATCTGCACGTGATCGATAAAGTTACGATTCCAAACGGCCTCGATGGGAAGGTTGGCGAAGCGGAAGACCAGCAGATTTTGTACGATCTCCTTGCCCAGGTAATGATCGATGCGGTAGATCTGTTCCTCCCGAAAATGGCGATGGATTTGTTCGTTCAGTTGTACAGCGCTTTCCAAGTCATTGCCGAAGGGTTTTTCGATCACGATGCGATAGTCGCCATCACGGTGAAAGCCTGCCGCCGAAAGGTTTTGCAGCACGATAAAGAAATCCTGTGGGCGGATGGCGAGATAAAAGATGCTGCGTTCGGGCTGTTGTGCGCCATCCTTGGTCAATTGTTTGGCAAGAGACTGGTAGAGGTCTGCCTCGTGCAGTTCCCCGCGCAAGTAATGAAAGCGGGCGGCAAAATTTTTGTAGTGTTCCTCGTGGAAATCGCCGGCAAAGGATTCCAATTGCTCGCGCAAGAATTCCAACCAGCCGGAATCGTCCCAGGGACGCCTGCCAACGGCATGGATCTGCAGCTCCTCGGGAAGCAGTCCGGCGCATTGCAGGTGATAGAGAGAAGGTAGAAGCTTGCGCGAGGCGAGATCGCCGGTAGCGCCGAAAATGACGAACTGACAGATGCAATCCTCGCTCATTTTGCCTCCTGTACTACGGCGTGACCACCAAACTGATTGCGCATCATGGCCAGCAGCTTGGCGGCATAGTCATCCTTACCCTGACTGGCCCAGCGCATTTGCAGGGCGAGGGTGATCACCGGGGCGGGAACCTTTTGCGCCAATGCCGCCTGTGCGGTCCATAGCCCTTCTCCGGAATCCGCAACGATGGGAGCAATATCCGCCAAGACCTGATCCTTGTGCAGGGTATCGGCAGTGAGATCCAGTAACCAGGAGCGCACCACGCTGCCATAGCGCCACATCTCGGCCACTGCGGCCAGATCCAGGTGGAATTCCGCCTTGCCCTGGAGGATGGCAAAGCCTTCGGCGAGGGCCTGCATCATGCCGTACTCGATGCCGTTGTGAACCATCTTGACGAAATGTCCGCTGCCGACTGGACCGCAGTGCAGCCAGCCTTTGTCAGCCCCTGGTGCAAGAATTTTCAGAAAGGGCTCGACTTTGGCCACTGCTTCCGGTTTGCCCCCCACCATCAGGGCATAGCCCTCCTGCAGGCCCCAAACACCGCCGGATACGCCAGCATCCACATATTCTACGCCATGCGCCTCGACTTCCTTGGCCTGCGCCATGGAGTCACCATAAAAGGCATTAGCGCCGTTGACGAGGACGTCGCCCGTGGCGAGGAGCGGCAGGATTTCTCGGATGTGCTCGGCGGTCGGAGCGCCTGCTGGCAGCATCAGCCACACGACGCGCGGGGCGGGCAGCTGTCCGACCAGTTCTTGCAAGGTGGTGGCGGCCTGCATTCCCGTCTCCTTCGCCAACTCCTGCGCCTTTTCGATATGGCGGTTGTAGGCGACCACCTCGGCACCATCGCGCTGCAGACGGCGTGCCATATTGCCGCCCATGCGTCCTAAACCCACCATTCCGATTTTGCCTACTGCCATGTTCCACCTCCTGACGATCCCCGGCTGACACTGCTATGCTCTCAGTATAGTCAGCTCATAAGGATCAGGACGGATGGCGATGGAATTTTCTTTGGGTACGCCGCTGGCAGCAGGGGCAACGCGGATTCTGCTGCTGGGCGCTGGTGAATTGGGCAAGGAGTTCATCATCGCCGCGCAGCGTCTGGGGGTGGAGACTATCGCCGTCGACCGCTACGCCCATGCGCCTGCCATGCAGGTCGCGCATCGTAGCGAGGTCATCGATATGACCGATGCCGACGCGATTCTGGCCCTGGTGGCGCGTGAACGGCCAGATTTTGTGGTACCGGAAATCGAGGCCATCGCCACCCACGCCTTGGCGCAAATTGAAGAAAGAGGCCTGGCCACGGTCATTCCCACGGCCCGAGCGGTGCGCCTGACCATGGATCGCGAAGGCATCCGCCGCCTTGCCGCCGAGGAGCTCTCCCTGCGAACCTCTCCCTATGCCTTTGCTGGTTCTTTGGTGGAGCTGCAGAAAGCCAGCGCGAAGATCGGTTTCCCCTGCGTCGTCAAGCCGGTGATGTCTTCCAGCGGCAAGGGGCAGTCGGTGCTGCACTCCTTCGACGAAGTCGGCGCCGCTTGGGAGGAAGCGCAGAGCGCCGGGCGGGTGCGTGGCCAGCGAGTCATTATCGAGGGTTTTGTCGATTTCGATTTTGAAATCACCCTGCTGACGGTGCGGGGCGCGACCGAAACGGTCTTTTGTGAACCCATTGGCCATCGCCAGGAGGCGGGCGATTACGTCGAATCCTGGCAACCGCAGCCCATGTCCGCCAAGGCACTGACCGCGGCGCAGGAAATGGCGCGGCAGGTGACCGAGGCCTTGGGCGGACGCGGTATCTTTGGGGTGGAATTCTTTGTGCGCGGCGAGGAGGTCTATTTCAGCGAATTATCCCCTCGCCCTCACGACACCGGTATGGTGACGCTGATCAGCCAGCGCCAGAACGAATTTGAGCTGCACCTGCGCGCGATCCTCGGTTTGCCGGTGGATCCGGGATTTCGGCGCGCCTCGGCTTCGGCAGTGATTCGCGCCGGCGACGTCGGCTGGGGGCCGGTATACAGCGGCGTAGCTGCTGCCCTAGCCGTCCCCGAAAGCGATCTGCACCTGTTTGGTAAACCGCAGGCGCAGAAGCTGCGTCGCCTCGGGGTAGCATTGGCCAGCGCGGACACGATCGACCTCGCCCGCCAGCGGGCGAAACAGGCGGCCGCAGAAATCCAAGTCGCCCGTGGTTGAGCGTAAGCCGCCCTTTTACTTCGTGTTGCTGGGGGGAGCCGTCTTCACGGTGACGCTGTTTTGTTCTTGCTCCTGTGTTGTTAACGATGCGCCTGATTTCCTGTTCTCGGAGCCGAAGTGCCACGCTTGCGGCGCCGGTTGTGTGAACAAAGGGTCTGCCGTATCTTCTGGAGCGGTGACGGTGATATCGGCCACCGCCATTTGTTTTAGTGCCGCCAGGATGATTAGCGCCATAAGAGAATGTTTTAGTATCCTGCGTTTCACGATGATCACCTCCATGGATATTGGGTGAAATAATTTTGGCTTCATTCTCTTGTTAGCACAAAGAAAATTATTTGTTGCCATATTTTATTTTATAAATAATAATTACAAATGATTTTCTTGATAAGGCTGTGTAATCATATGTGGCAGATAAAAAAGGCAGCAATACTCTGCTGCCATTAACCCCACGCCACCATGGGGAGGAGGAAAATTGCTCTTAAAAACTGTATTGCAACATCAATCGATCATCGACGAAGGTGCCATGATAATTCGCAAACGGATTGCTGTGATCAATGGCCAGGCGATTACGTAGAGATAGCCCTTTCCAGAACCCTCCTGGGGTATACGTCACATCAATGTAGTTGGCTTCTACATTCGGGTAAAAAGGGGCGGTGTGATACCAGCTATAGGAATATTTGAAACGAAGATTGGGTAAGGGAAAAAACACGAAGCCGGCCTTCCAGGCATGGCCAGAGGCAGACGCCGATACAAGCCCATAATTCATGATGCTGGTGTAGAGGGGGTCAGCACTATACTGTTGCGAGAAGGGCGAAATGAAGCCGCCGTTCATCAAGGTCTCGCCACTGGGCAGGGTCGTGGCACGTTGCGGGATATGGTTGTAGGCTGCAAAAATGCTGCCACGCATACCCCAAAGCCGCGCCTTGATGCCTAGCATGCCGCCAAACACCGTGGCATTCACTGGCCCTGCCAATTGGGCGCCGTCGGCCCATTCCCGAGCGTACTGAAAATCTGCAAATGGCTGAAAATAATGAAAAAGTTCTGGCGTGGTATAACCTAGAGTGCCATAGAACAGATTGGTCAGGTCATAGAAACGGTAGAACCACGCGCTGGCCTTGATGCCCAGTTCCTGGGCCTTGAGGCCAAAGGCAAGGGTCCCATTGCTATCGTCTGGGAGGTAGCTGTAGTGGGCATTGTAATTGAGCAGCGTTTGCCGATGGTAATCCGCCTGAATGCGATTTTTATAGCGAAATTCGCGAATCGCGATGATGCTCAGGTTGGGTAGGGGATGGAGCGTTGCGGTGACCGCTTGATAGGTGTTGGGAATCATGAAAGCGTCGGCAGGTCCCATCCACGGAGTATTGAGTAGCAAATTGCCAACGTCCACCTGCAACCAGGGATTTTGGTATTGCAGATATGCTTGGCCAAGTACATTCAAAGATGTTCTGGAGCCCATCAGCAAAGGGTCCAAGCGTTTCTGGGCGCCGCTTGTGTCATTGACCCCAAGATCGTTGGCCGTGTAAAAAGCGACGCCGGCGCTTACGCCGAAAAGGGGCGCCGTCTGTACCTTGATCATGCCGCCAAGAGAATACGCATAGCGATTCTCCACGGCGTCACCGCCAAACATCTGGTTGTAATAATACGAGCGAATATCGCCCGTGACCGTAGACTTCTCCAAAAAGTCCTGAAGCGTCTGACCCTGGCTGATGGTTGGTAGGGCAATTAATCCGACTATGAATAATGGTATTTTTTTCATTGATTACTCCTCTTTTCTTCTCGCTGCATGAAAACACATTCTGTCTTCTTGCGAGTAGAGAATAGGTGGTCCAAAATCTGGACGCCAATGCTTATTTATTATTACTGAAATTACTTCCGGTAATTACTATGCCCTTGTCGTTGGCTCAGAGCTGCTCTATGCTGAACGCCTGTGTGTCATGAAGGGAGCTTGTGAGGATGCAAACGAGTATTCGCAATCAACTCAGTGGAAAGGTGCTGGAGATCATGGAAGACAAGGTGCTGACGGAGGTGGTCATGGAAACCGCGGCAGGCAAGATCGCTGCAGTGATTACCACCCGCAGTGCCCGGGAGATGAACCTGCAGGTGGGGGACAAGGTGGCCGCTATCATCAAGGCCACCAACGTTTCTATTGGTAAATGAGTTAAAACTTGTAGGTGAACATCACTCGGTTGTAGACAAAGGAGTGCTGACCCGAGCCTGGGTATAGTCCGGGCGCGCCACCATTTCCCACCTCGACCTGATCCCGTAGGCAGAGGCCCTGGAACATGCCCCCCGGGAAATAACTCACGTTGAAGTGGGTCCAGTTGCTGTCCCCGGAAAAGTACGTATTGAACTGTGAGAAACCGGCGGTAAATTGCAGTTGCTTGGGAATCGGCCAATAGGCGGCACGTACCCGCCAGCCATGCCCCGGTCCCACGCCCACCAAGCCCTGGATCATGGCGTCTACATAGAGAGGGTCTGCGGTGTAGCCGACGGTGTAGGGCGAGATGATGGCGCCGCCACCCAAAGCGTTGGCGTGCAGCTCAGTGCTGTCGTAGGCATACCAGAGACTGCCATGGGGAAATTGAATACCTGCCTTCACTCCCCAACTTGTCGCATTGACGCCCTGACCGGGCTGTCCGAACAAAGTCGTGCCGGTGCTTGCGAAGGCCTCGCCAGCGCCCCATTCGCGGGTAAACTGGGCGGCAACAAATGGCTGTGCAGGAGCAGAAACCGGCAAACGGTAACTGCCGTCCCAATAGAGCATATTGGCAAACTGATCAAACTGGTAAAACCAAGCCTGAGTCTTGGCAGTGTGCCAATGATACTGGGCGCCGAAGGCCAAGGCGCCGTTGCTCGGGTGCTCCATGGAGTAACTTTGCGGCAGGACGTTGGGGCCACCATAGAGGTAATCGCCGTAGCTCGGGCCATAATAGTAGAGGTTGGTGCGGGTGAATTGGTCGTTGGTGCGATCTTTCCAACGGAAAATGCGCAGTGCATCCAGCGTCAAACCGGATACCGGGTGCACCGCCAGGGTGACGCCCTGATAGGTGACCGGGATGACCCGACCACCCACACGATTGAGCCAGGGGGTATCGACGAGCTGGTTACCGACCTTGGCGGTGAGCCAGTGGTCCTGGTACTCCAAATAGGCCTGACCCAGGGCGTTGACGGAGTTTTGATCCCCCATCAGGGTTTTGTCGACCCGCGCCGGGTTACTCGCCAGAGTGCCCAGGGCGTTCGCGGTGTAGAAGCTCACCCCGACTCGAAAACCGCTCAAAAATGGCGCCGTGAGGATGTTGATGCGGCCGGCGAGAGAATACGCGTACGCGTTGATGGTGTTGGGAGTGCCATAGAGGCGGGTGAAATAATAGGAGCGAATCTGCCCGTCGATCTTGCTCTTGGCGAAGAACTGGCTCAGGGTCTCGCCATGGGCAACGCCACCCAGGGCGCAAGCGGCCAACACGATTGCATGGAGAGTTTTTGCGTTTCATCGGTCATTCCTGTTGGTAGTACTTAATCATATATAACGAAAGCTAGAACGATCTGCTCACTTGCGAACAGATCGTCAGTTGCTCACGACTTGCGCGATCAGCTTAGGGGCGCGCCTTTGGGTGCGCTGTAGCCGTCGTCGCGGAACATCTTCTGACCCTCAGGACTCTGCATGAACTTGATGAAGGCCTCGCCCAGTTTTGGGTCGGGCGCCGTACTCGGCACCGCGGCGTAGAAGACCAAAGGCTGTGGAGTGACGGTCTTTTCCTTGCCATCCACATCAAGTTTGAAACCCGCCTTATCGTACCAGGATTGCTTGTATTGCGGGTCACTCAGGTTGATCTGCACCGGCAACTTGATATACGGCAGGTGCAAGGACTTGACGGCACTCAGGTAGCCTGAGGATGCCGCAATCTGCCCTGCCTTGAGTCGCGCCAGCAGAGACATTTCGGTGAAGATCTGCTTGGGATTTTCTATCGGCCCGAGAATTTTCTGCACCAGACCGGGCTGGTGATAATATTTTTCCGCAAGCTGCATGGTGAACACGATGTTCTGCCCCTGGGGGTCGGTCTTGGGGTCGGTGCGACCGAAGGTGGCGCCAGGCAACTGCAGAATCTTGTACCAAGGCATCTTGCCACTAGCAAAATCCTTCGCAAAGGGACCGTTGGGACTGTAGGCGATACACATCTGGGTACTGGCGACCGGATAGGCGGTCTTGACCAGCCCTGCCTTTTGCAGCACCTCGATGGGGCCGGGCGTAATGGATATGAACACGTCAGGGGTGATCTGGTGTCCAACGATTAGGTGGGCCAGGGCATAAGCTCCTTGACCCTCGCCGCGAAATTCGACGTGATGGCTCTTGGCGAAGGCCGGGCCCAGGTGCAGGTTCATGACGTTACCCATGGAACCGGCAAACGCGGCGAGCATGGTTTCGGCATTCGCCGCTACGGGCAGGATAAGGCCCAAGGCGAAAGCGACGGCAAGAGGGGTTTTGCGAAGAGATTTCATCGGCGTAGGCTCCAGTGCGATATGATATTCGCGAATATATAAAGCCTCGATCGAAATGTAAACTAGAATATAGCGATGGGCCTATAAAATTCGGTCACCCCCGGGATCTGCGGCCCATGATAGAGCGCAAATCTGCCCTGACCTCTTCTTGGTGGCGGTTGATCGCACCTAGCGGGTGAAGACAATCTCGTGCGCTTTGCAGGCATCTATGGTCGCAGCGAAGTACCCGCCTGATTCTGCATCCTTCGAAGGGCCTTTTTTATGCGCTGTGTTCTGGAACTGGTGGCACAACTTGAGCAAGCCGTTCACTTGGGTGGTCGTGGTGCCCACTAGCCTTGACCATCGAGGCCGGTTTGTCCTCTACAGCCGGGACGAGCACTTCAACGCCGCGGGCGGTCTGGCCGTCCAGATCGCAGAGTGAAGAGATTGCCACAAGCGCTTGGGATATTTGGTGCCGTTGAGGAGAATCGGACCTCTGACCTACGGATTATGAATGAAGATCCCTCGCTTCCCATGACTTCTCATTGAATCCGGATTACCTATGTAAATCAGAGGGTAGGGACTATTTTCAATGATTATTGAGGTGGTTGCAATCGGACAACACTTTGGCTCCAGGTAAGCCACAGGTAAGCCGCGGACAGATGAGCCACTGATTGTTTATCATTCGGTCATTCCGCTTCGAGCAGCTGATCACTCGTGAGCATTGTGGGCTAGGGCCATCCTTTTGCACCCGGTGGCGCTAAACGGGTTAGGAAAATCGGTCTTCTGGAGGGTCTCTATCAAGAGGGGCGGTTTGCTTGACTGGTGCTTATAAACCGTGCTGGCTCATATAAACCATAGCAATTGGTTTATTTAAACCAAAGTTGAGAAACATCATTTATATATATAAATATAACAACATGTTTTTGTTAGATTCTTATACGCTGGCCTTTGTGGCCCGGAAGTTGCTCCTATTAATGAGTAAGCTCCTCGATCACGGAACTGAAGGGAGGTTTCCATGGATAAATGGGTACTGCAGGTAATGACGCCCCAAGAGTGGGAACATGTAATGATCATGACAAGCCAGAACTTGGGGCATGTAGATTTGAAAGTGGTTGCTCTGGGCATGGCGGTAGTTCCGCTTTTTGCGCCGGGAAAACTTAGGAGAGCGATGGAGGAAGCGATTACGAAGGGCCTCAGCCTAGAAATCTGTTCGGTAAGTATGGGGGTTGCTGGACTAGAAAACGCAGAACCTCCCAAAGGGGCGGTTTTGCAGCCGGGTTTGAAAGCGGTCGCCGCCGCGCGTGCTGCCGGATATACCTATTTCGTTGTCGCTTGATCAGCTAGTTCCGACTAGAAAGGATTTGATCATGTCCGGGATATCGATTACTGCTCCTCAGTGGGTAGGTATACTTGTTGGATTCACCATCGGTGGTTTGGCAGAGGCATGGGGAATCGCAAACCCCGAATCAATTATTCGACTCACACGTTGGATCGACCGCCTATTTGTTACCTGTATTTCCTTAGGAGGAGCTTTTGCTGTATTGCTCTTGTATGGCCTATATGCCCTTGGCATTGATATGCACTTTGGCCTGAAACCATTGTATTTCTATGGCGTCGGGCTCGGAGGAATCCTCTTTGGTATCGGGTTGGCGATTTCCGGCTATTTTCCGGGGTCTGAGTGGATGGCATTGGGTGAGGGGCGTCGGGATGCATTGTTCGCAATTCCTGCTGGGCTTCTTGGGGCTGCATCCTGGACAGCTCTTTATCAGACCTCTGCAGGTCAATGGTTGGTCAATCAAGCAAATGTTGGTTCGGTAATCATCACCGGTCAAACCATTGCAAAAACAAGCCCGATAACTCTCTTCTTGATTGCTATACCATACGCGCTTGTGCTGCTGGCGATTGCCTATTTTTTGCCACGGTTTAGAAATACGCATCATAGCTGCCTCCGCGCAATCATTCGCGGGGAAGATGGGCCAGCGGAAAAAACCCCTGAGGTGCAGGCCATGAGAGAAGATACCACCGCATATTTGCTCGAAGGATCTATTGCAAGAAAAGGGAGCAAAGCGGAGCATTTCGCTCGTGCGATGTCCTCTGAGCCTAACGTTTATTCACGTGCGATGTTACTAATAGCAATACTCGTCGGTTTTGCCGTGGTTATGGGAATCATGCTGCATCAAATCTTTGGAGAGTCCACAACCTACTCCTGGATTATCGCCGTGCTCATTATGCCTACCTACAAGTACTCCATTGGTGTTCTTAGTCATATCGGTTGGGAGCCCTTCTCTGATATTGGAACATTCCTTGGCGCTTTCTTTTCGGCTGTAATTTTTACCAAAAGGTTTACAGCATTTCGTAAGGTCATCCCTCCCTCATGGAGAAACCGGTTTGGTAATACCGAATGGAAAAGAGCTATGGGTGTATTCATCGGGAGTTACCTCATGCTCTTTGGAGCACGAATGGCGGATGGTTGTGCCTCCGGTCATATCCTTAGCGGCGTAGTGCAAATGGCTGCCAGCGGTTTGTTCTTCGGTGTCGTCGTCATGATCTCTGGTGTTATCACCGCAAAGTTCGTGTATGGCAACGTCTCTGAGAAAGTGAATCCTTGAAGGAGATAGATCATGAAAGACCATAGTAGTAATCCAGTGATCAACGGAATTATAGTGTTTGCGGTTGTCGCGACGGTTGTGATCGCGGCTATCGCTACTGGTGGAGCAACTAGTTATGCCCCCGATCCATACGCGTGGTTTTACACGTTGATTATTCCCGTGTTCGTCATGCTCATTGTGGTTGCGTATTACAATGAGAAGGATCCGTACTAACGGGCAGCAGATCTGCCGCACCGGGATAGTGGCAAGCGCTATCCCGCCTGAAAAGGATGACGTTATGAAACGGCGAACTTTGATCCTGGTATTGTCTTGTCTTACAACTGTCGTACCGACTACGGTTATGGCAACTGTAGGCTATCAATTCAACGGGATAGGACAATATGAATTGGGGATGTCCGGTGCTGTAGTTGCTGCGCCTGGTGATGCCATGACGGTGATCAGTAACCCTGCCGGTCTATCTGAAATCCGTCCGCAAGGTGACGCCTCTGCCGAGCTTTTCAATCCATCCCGCACGGCGTCCTTCGGACAAGGCAAGATAGGTAGTCATACGAATGTCTATGGTACACCCGCCTTGGGTTGGATGGTTCCCATCAGTGGAAATCGTCTGTTTCTTGGAGGAGGCTTCTTCGGTACCGCAGGCTTGGGAGTCAATTATCTTCAATCTCCCTTTTTCGTGCCCAGTCCGACCAGTCCGTCAACACTGCTCCCCGCCACGCTTAAAGCATACTCCAGCATATCTATGATGATTGCGGCGTTAGGAATAGCCTGGCGACCAACGCATCGCTTGAGTCTTGGAGTCGCCTTGGATATGGCGAATGAGAATGTGTCTTTTCAGGAGACGGAAAGTGGTTCAGAAAATGGGATGCCCTTTCAAGTGGGTGTCAACTTTGCGAGTCCAGCCAGTGCGTATGGTATTGGCGTTACGATTGGCGCGCTCTATCAGGTAAATTCATTGGTCACCTTAGGAGCCACTTATCGATCGCCATTATTCTTTACGCCATTAACCTGGCAGGAAGGTGCGGAGTCTGTACCGAACCCTGTTACCGGAGGGATTCAGCAAACCGGTGGTCCTGGGCAATATAGTATGCAGTTAAACTATCCGCAAGAGATTGCGTTGGGTATCGCTCTGCATCCTGGCAAACGTTTTCTGGTGAGTCTGCAGGGTCAGTGGTTTGATTGGCGCAGCACTCTCAATACCGTGACCATCAATGGACCATGGAACAATGGCGCTCCACTGGTCATGGACACAAACTGGCGTAACGTTTGGGTTGGTGCCATTGGCCTGCAGTATCACTTGTCTCACATTTTTACTGTGCGCGCAGGATATTCCCATGGGTCCAGCCCGGTTGGGCCGAGGAACTTGTATCCCAACCTTCTGGCTCCCGCCATCGTACAGAATCAAGTGAGTGTCGGTGCAACAGAAAACCTTGGTCGAGGGTGGCAATTGGTAGAGGCGTACATGCATGCCTTTCCAGCTAGCACGCAAGGAGAGATTCCTGGAACAGAGATTCCCATCAGTGCTTCTCTCGCGGAAAATGCTTTCGGGGTGCAGGTGAACTATCTTTTCTGAGCATGTGCGATATCTTTATAATCAACGGACTATCTGATGTTGCTTAGCGCTTTGCAAAATGTGGAGTGCGTGCTGTCGGGCATGGTTGTGGGATTCTCTCTCGGTTTGATTGGTGGAGGAGGCTCCATCCTTGCCGTACCTCTACTGCTGTATTTTGTTGGTGTTTCGGATGCACACATTGTGATTGGTACAACGGCATTAGCGGTCGGCCTCAACGCGTTGATGAATTTGATCCCGCATGCGCGCGCTGGCAATGTTCTCTGGAAACCGGCAATCCATTTTGCACTGGCTGGGGTTATCGGCGCTTTGATTGGTGCAGAAATCGGAAAAATAATCAACGGTCATGTGCTATTGATCTTTTTTGCACTGCTAATGCTGGTTGTTGCTTACAGCATGTATAGACAAAAAGGACAGCCGCCACAGAACCGCGGACCTGTTTGCCAGCATCATCCTTGTGTTTATGCCTATGGAGGTGGCGTAGGGCTGCTTTCGGGGTTTTTTGGCATTGGTGGTGGATTTTTGATCGTTCCAGCTCTTATACGTTCTGCCCGCATGACGATTCTGCAGGCAGTTGGATCCTCTTTGCTTGCCGTTGGGGTTCTGGGTTTGGCAACGGCGTCGAGTTACGCTTGGAGCGGACTTGTTGATTGGTCAATCGCTGGAGAATATCTATTGGGTGGACTGGTTGGCGGCTGGCTAGGCGCTCGTACCGCAGAGCGTATCGGAAAAAACAAAGCACAATTGAATTTCGTTTTTGTCACTTTGATTACGTTCGTTGCCATTTATATGATCTGGAAAGAAATTTATTCTATTTGATGTAGTCATTATATCGACTGTATCTGCCTTTTGATGTTTTGTATTTTTATTTCCATTGAATAATCATGTATCTTCGATGTCATGAATGACTGCTTTCGGTCAATTGTGGTGAATAATCCCGGTTGTGGTGGCCTTTTTGGGCAGGGTACCAGAGCCAAACGGGTCGCGCCTCGGTGAAGCCCGAACTGATGATCCGCATGCTCATCATTAGATATTGCTTCAGCGGGATCAGTGCGCACGATCGCCGGAACGCCCACTTCAGTCGGGTCAGAGATATGTCCACAGCGTTTTCTCATGTCCCAAGAGAGCTAAGCCATAATACTCATGAGAGTAGCTCATTTCTCTTCATTCGTGGGTTTACAAAACCGTGGAAGAAAGCTTCTTTGGCAGAACTGTAGCCAAGAGAAGAAAAAATATCATCAGAATTTCTGTTTAACGCTTTGTTTTTATTGGTGCCGTTGAGGGGAATCGAACCTCTGACCTACTGATTACGAATCGGCATATATTACTCTTCAGTAGAAATCATAATAGGGCACATGATGTCAGTATCATTAACAATATCATTGTGTTGAATAGCTATGACTAGTTATGATGATGTCAGTATGCCTCACTGAATCTCAAGCAAAACTTGACCCAGACTTGACCCAGAGCTGACCTCGGTTATGATCGGCATACCAGCCGATGCCGAGCCAGAAGATGTTAACCGACCGCAAGATTGCCAATGCCAAAAGCCAAGCTAAACGCTACGAGATGGCAGACGAAAATGACCATGGAAGGGGCACTCTCCTGGTCCGAGTTGCTCCGACGGGCAGTAAGACTTTTGTGTTTCGTTACTACAACAACGGCAAGGTAAGGCGACTCACCCTCGGCGAATACGGAAATCTCCCTTCTCAGCTCACCCTCGCTCAGGCCAGAGCGAAAACCGCAGAGGCAGTCTCCAAGCTCGAGCAGGGCGTGGATCCGGCTAAAGAAGAAATCCAAAAGAAAAGCGAAGCTGCCAAAGCGCCCACGGTTACCAATCTTGCTCTTGAGTATCTAGAGAAATGGGCGAAAGTCCGCAAGCGATCCTGGAGGGAGGATGAGCGCATCCTGGTAAGGGATGTGCTCCCAGTCTGGGGAGAGAAAAAGGCACGCGATGTTACCCGTCGAGATGTTGTCCTGCTGTTAGACGGTATCGTCAATCGTGGTGCCCAGATCGCTGCAAACAGGACCCTCGCGCTCATCCGAAAAATGTTCAATTTTGGCGTGAGCCGATCCATTCTGGAGTTCAACCCATGCGCAGGCGTGCAGGCGCCCTCCAAAGAGCACCAGAAGGACCGTGTGCTGAGCGATGAAGAAATCGTCCAATTTTGGCGTGGCCTCGAGACAGCGGGCATGTCGTTGGCTACGAAATTAGTGCTGCGTATGATGCTGGTAACCGGTCAAAGATTAGGAGAGATCAATCAACTGTGTAGGGAACAGATTGAGGAAGACTGGTGGACGATACCTGCCAGTATTGCCAAGAATGGAAAAGCCCACCGTGTTCCACTCTCTTCGCTTGCTCTATCCCTCCTTGCCGAGAGTGAAAAGATTGCCGGCACCCAATACATTTTCGCTTCGCCGAAGACAGGGGCGGGCAAAGAACGACCGATGTCAACCACAGCGCTATCTCATGCCCTCCGAAAGAACCACGAACTGTTAGGCCTTCCCCCCTTTACCCCTCATGATCTGCGACGAACCGCCGCAACCCATATCGGTATGCTGGGATTCAATCGGCTGATCATCTCCAAGATACTCAATCACGTTGAAGGCGGCGTTACAGCCATCTACGATCGCCACACCTACGACAACGAGAAGCGCGAAGCACTCCATGCATGGTCAGCAAAACTTGAGCGATTATTTTCGGATCATTTCTTGTAATGTTGTGCGCGCATAACTATAAAACTACCATCAGTTGATTGGCTCAAAGCACTCTTATCAATAGCGCAAGCAAAACACCGTCACCCTTCCGCAAATAAAAGTCGTGTTTTCTGGATATATATTTAATTAATGATAATCCAATTAAGACGCCACTATTATCACAACACAACAACTAAATAAATAACCCAGTCTTACTTATTTGAAAAAAACAAACACAAAAAAATAAAAAACCAGTCCCCATTATTAAAATTATTTTACCATCAAATATCTTTGCACGACTCAAAAACCGAACAACATTAAATCATGATTGAGTAATATATTATTTTATAAAAAGGATATCCAGTGACTAGAACTAAGATTCATGACATCTTTGATCAAATGGAGAATTATGGTTTATCCTTAGACGGGATATACAATCGTCTAAGCGACGCACATGAAGTGATATTGCTTCCTGAATCTATCAATTACTTCCAGTGTCATAAAGATAGCTTTCATGATAGGATTGTGCAGATTTACTATTTTATGCGTTACGTAGAAGCCTTACCAATCTTGCCGTATGAGATAGGGCGTCATATAGAAAATAGAGACGTGGCAATAAATAATGCCATATTAAATTTGAAGGATTGGTTACGTGACTTTACGCCAGGTGTGAGCTACTCTCCGTATGTAAGACAATTCTATCAGACGAGTATTGCATTTTCTGAAGACATAGACAGTAGGAACTTTCCTTTGACTAAATATTCGGACAAAGAACAGGCGAAGATGGTTAATCGATACGTGCTTACGTTGAAAGAGGCGATGCAGAGCCGTGCTTTCAAGGAGACAATTCGTAAGCAAGAAAGCCAGTTTAGACGTCAGTTTGTGAGTGCATGCCAGTATGTCGATGGTCTATTTTGTAGTTGTCGAAGAATGGTAGTTCTACGGATGGATTTTTCCCTGGACCCTAAAAGTTTATATGGTCATGACGATTCCCTGAGTACTCTGCTGGAGTACTTTGTAGAGCTGAAAGGTGAAATGAAATTACGGAGTGGTGTATTTGAACATATGGTTGGCTACATAGCGCGAGTTGAGTTTAGTGTAAGAAAACGGCACCACATTCACGCTGTCCTATTATTTAATGGAGATCGAGTCTGGAAGGCATCCAATTTATCCAGGCTGATTGCCGAACGATGGCAGCACATCACCCAAGGAACTGGTATATATTTCAATACACATGCTAAATTTAATCAGTATGCTTGCCCTGCAATTGGAATGATCTATCGTGATGATCGTGAAAAGCGTCAATGCTTAACGTATGTTCTATGGTACATTACCAAGCAGGATCAGTTTGTACCATACAAGCATGAAGAAAAACAACGGCTGTTCTTTCGGGGAGAGCTGCCCGTTAGATAGTTTTGCATTATCCAATAAACTTACCATCATAAAAATTTATTCACAACCCTATAATTATATGGATATTTGACATATCCGTTATCTATTTATTATGAGGGTTATGAGAATGAAGAAACCATTAAAAGTGTATTACTGTCGTGATTGTGGGTGTCGGATGCCGCTGTATTATAAAAAGGATGCATCCTTCCGTGATGAGCACTGGCATCGCTGTTATAGTTGCGGTAAGACGAATTTGGATGTGCAAACTGAGGAGTGGGATTATGAGCGGGAAAAGATGGCAAAATACGCGGTGACACCAGAGCAGAGGCAATATATCCGCCAGTCTGCTCGTATCTATGCGGGAGACCCATCTCAGTATGTGCCCGCTGATACGTCGAAGTCCAAGAATTGGTGGGACTAATAAAGCTTCCTAGATATAAAGTGCTACGCTGATCTGGTAGTGCCGTACGCCAGATCAGATGTAATGGATGCATCTACCTATTGGATCGGCAGCGAGGAGTCTCCTGGAAGGGAGCTCTCGCTTGAATCGGACGGCATCAAGGTGCCAATGTGGAAAATTTATCCACAGTTGGGTCAAGGAGGACTCGCTATGCAGAGTACAATTAATGGGCTGAATTTAGTAAAACAGGTAATGCAGTTGCACTGGGGATATTGGTAGACAGGCGAGATTCATCGCAAGCAGGTACGGCCTGGCAAGCTTCTGGAGTTTTTCGTGAACCGCGAGCCCGGGATCATTGCCATGGAAGCTTGAGCTAGTGCCCACCATTGGACGCGGGAGCTGGGCAAGCTGGGGCACGAGGTGCTATTGATTACGGCGCATTTTGTGCGTTCTTTCATCAAGACCAACAAGACCGATGCGGCAGATGCGGTGGAGATCTGGGAGACTGTTCAGCGCCCCGATATGCGTTTTGTCGCCATCAAAAGCTAAGAGCAGCAATCCGTTCTAACCTTGTATCGCGTGCGGGAGCAGTTGATCAAGATCCGCACCATGCAGACCAATGCAATCCGGGGCTTGCTCTATGAGCTTGGCGCGGATCTTCCGCAAGGCCGGAAGCAGGGAATGAAAGGGGTCCCCGGTGCCCTGACCGAACTGGAGGGTAAGGTTTCGGCCATGGCACTGGGTACTTGGGAAAGCACCAATCGCTTGTCGTCTTGAACTTGATATCAATACTGATGCGGTATTCAGCGGCGAAATACCGACTGAGAGCATACCAATGGTGCTAGATGAACTTATTGGACTTGGCAAAGAAATTGCCGTCTACGGTGACTTGCCTTGAGTGATAATTGCTGTGAAGCACGCACTAGACCGACTTATGCTCAGCTCATTGCAGGAAGAGCCATATTAGAAACAAAGAGCTCAAGCACGGGTCGGATACAATTGGGAAAGTTTCAAGATATCCCGTCGACGTTACAAGCAAAAACCGAGCTACGGGATGCAAACGCACTTTTAGCACAGATTATCGAGATACCGAGCAATAGAGCTACCGATCAAATTTATTTAGATTGGCGAAAGTGCGTCAGCTTGCAAACCAAAAGAGAGACATCGATTGGCGGCCCATGCTTGACTGGGCGCAAACGAGCCGCGATAGTCTTGCTAAGAAAATGGCGTAGTTATGAATCTGATGCTCAAGAGCAACGTCAGACGCTCGACTACTTGAAGCAGTCATTAGACCAAGACCGTTTTTCGGAGCGCAAGCTATTCTCGTGAACCATGTCGTTCTACTCAATACCAGCGTTCTAATCCTGGTAACCAATCCGAAGCACTCAAGTGAACCCATGGCATGTTCTGAGTGGTTAGAGTCCCTTCTGATGGCGAATGTTCTGTCTGTATCCCAGAGATTTGCGATTATGAACGGCGACGAGAACTTATTCGCGTAGATAGGCGGGATGGCCTCGATAGGCTAGACGAACTTACAATACTCTCGAATGCCTTCCTATCACCACGTCAATAATGGAATAAGCTGCTGACTTTTGGGCCAAAGCTCGAAATATGCGACATCAAACGGCAGATAACAAGGCATTGGATACCGACATGATTCTAGTGGCGCAGGCCACGGAATCATGTCTAGGCTCAGCTACTATTGCCACAACAAACGTCAAGCACCTTTCTTTGTTCGCCACAGCAAGGCTTTGGCGCGATATCGTCACTGAGGACAATGTCTGATGAAAACTCTTAACGTGCGCTGAGACTTACTCTTTAGTGGAGTGGATGGGTAATCCATCGGAAACGATGTGACAGTTAGGTTTCATGACATCTTGCTTTTAAGCTTATAGTTCCCATTGATAATAGTGATGATCTCATCGTTGGAAAATCCTAGCTGTCTTAGAAGATAAAGCTGAAATATTGCTTCCATCTTTTTGCAAAGCTCCCATAACTCCATCCCATGTGCTGCCTCCGCTTCAAGGCTTTCGCTATAGTGGGTCAAATAATTTCTAGTATTTACGATCGTCCTGATTAATCTGTTTCGTTGATTGCTATTTCCTATGTGCCCTTTGAATGGTTCTATTATCTTTTTGATTCTAGTTCCAAGACTTATTTCGTTCCCGTGAATTAAACGGCCATACAGCCATCTCCGGTTAACTTTCGGGCACATACGCAATAACAGCGCTAAAAGCGGCCTAAAGCGATTCTTCTCCATTAGGGTTTCATGTGAGGTTCGTCTATGGTAGGTTTCAAGGGCTTGAGCAAGCGCTAAAAACCTGCCCTCGAGATACGTGTGGGAGCTCGTGACGGCAGAAAAATATAAGCCAAGCGCTGGATCAATCACAGTGTACGCTTCAAGCCAGTTATTAATTATGCTTTCTGCGTTTTCACGAATCTGTCCATATCTAAATACCATTGTATTCAAGGATATCTTTGGCATCTCTCCGGAGAAAGGAACGCTCGGATAATAGATCTTAATTGGAATTGTCTCCGCTTTTTGTTCTGGAAAATTAATCATGTTAGCATCGGAAATAGCTGATATATTTCTCACAGCCACCGTTGCGTCAACCGCAAAACAAAGTAGAAAAGTAATTTTGTGAATAATATCTATAAAATCAGAAATATCTCTTTCATCTTTCGACGACAGCTTAAAATATGCTTTCTGAGTTATTCTGGCCTCGGTTATATGTGGAAAGCCAGGAAGCGTGTATTTAAAGAAAATGTGAAGCTTGAAGCCTTTCTTGAGTTCGTATAGGATTTCTGGTTGTGGCACATAGCTTATAGTCGCAGTATGATAGTCATCGTCATATCTTACATCGATTCCAGAAATTCCAAGCCATTCATCTAAGCCTTCGATTGAGAACGATACTGCGTTAAATCGAAGCGGCTTGTCTTTGTTGTAAGTGAATCCGGACAAAACCATGTTGACATGTATGATAGATTTAGAAATCGCTCCAAAAGGAATGCTTTTCTTCCGGTAGAAGCAATTATCGAGCGTTACTGGTCCGTCCTTTTCGATATGACCGACTATCCTGCCGATGTCAGCTTCTCCATTCAAGGGTCGCGTACTGTCATCAAATAGACCAATAACTTCCAGCTCTATAAGGCCGCCGTCTGATATCGTTAGATTTCCCGGAATCACTCTTTCGGGAGCGTCAGGTAACCAGAAGTATCCAGCTCTTCGATATTCTTCATTTATCCTCATGATAGCCTCTAAAAAATCTAAGGGTAATTTTAATGGCGCCAAAGCTGCAGCATAACATCCGACATTGCCTCACAGAAGTTCTGACCTTGTTGGCCAGAGCCATCCTTACGAGTTAATTCTACGGCTATCCACACCAGGGTTGAATCACAACTTCCTCTGCATACCGCCCGTTCAACTCCCTCCATCTACCAACCCAGGCGTTTCGGGGTATCCCGTCACCCTGCCACCTGATAGAATTGGCTAATAGTAAATATGTAAGTATGTCTCTGCTAGAGGACAGGACTGAATGCATGAATCATTGAAAGTCTCCGCTGGTTCTTCCTGGACCAAGACGCGGATACTGGCTTCACCTCTGCCTCTTCCGTGCTCCAACCTGCCCATCATCCATGATTGAACAAGACATCGAATCCTCCTTGATCCAAAAGCTGGGTGACCTCAAGTACACCTACCGGCCCGATATCCGGAACCGTGCCGCTCTGGAGCACAATTTCCGGCAGCACTTCGAGGCCCTCAACCACGTCCAACTGACGGATAGCGAGTTTCACCGACTCCTGGACTCCATCGTTACCCCGGATGTTTACGGTGCCTCTCGCATGCTTCGGGAGCGCAACAGTTTCGAACGCGACGATGGCACCCCCCTGTACTACACCCTGGTCAACATTAAGGACTGGTGCAAGAACACCTTTGAGGTCATCCACCAGCTGCGGATCAATACTGACTACAGCCACCACCGCTACGACGTGATCCTTTTGCTCAATGGCGTACCCGTGGTTCAGATCGAGCTCAAGACCCTGGCCATCAGCCCTCGCCGTGCCATCCAGCAGATCGTCGAGTACAAGAACGATCCCGGCAACGGCTACAGCAAGACGCTGCTCTGCTTCCTGCAGATCTTCGTGGTCAGCAACCGCAGCGAAAGTTGGTACTTCGCCAATAATAACAGCCGCCACTTCGTTTTCAACGCCGACGAGCGCTTTCTGCCGCTCTACCAGTTCGCCCGAGAGGACAACAGCAAGATCACCCATCTGGACGACTTTGCCGAAGCGTTTCTGGCCAAGTGCACTCTGGGGGAGATGATCAGCCGCTACATGGTCCTGGTCGCCAGCGAACAGAAGCTCCTCATGATGCGGCCTTATCAAATCTATGCCGTCAAGGCGATTGTCGATTGTATCCACCAACACCGGGGCAATGGCTACATCTGGCACACCACGGGCAGCGGCAAGACCCTAACTTCCTTCAAGGCTTCCACGCTCCTCAAAGATAACCCGGATATCGACAAGTGCCTCTTTGTCGTGGACCGCAAAGACCTCGATCGCCAGACCCGCGACGAGTTCAACCGGTTTCAGGAAGGTTGTGTGGAAGAGAACACCCACACTGGCGCCCTGGTCCGTCGCATGCTCTCCGAGGACTACGCCGACAAGGTCATCGTGACTACCATTCAGAAGCTAGGTTTGGCCCTGGACGGCAGCCATCGCCGCAACTACAAGGAACAACTGGAACCCTTACGGCAAAAGCGCATCGTCTTCATCTTCGACGAATGCCACCGCTCCCAGTTTGGCGAGAACCACAAGGCCATCAAGGAGTTCTTCCCCCGCTCCCAGCTCTTTGGGTTTACCGGTACCCCCATCTTTGAGCAAAACGCGAGTTACCAGCAGATCGAAGGGGAACAAGCCACCTTCCGGACGACCGAAGACATCTTTCAGCAGCAGCTCCACGCTTACACCATCACCCACGCCATCGAGGATCGGAACGTCCTGCGTTTTCATGTGGATTACTACAAGCCTGAAGGCAAACATCCCCCAAGCCCGGAGAGGCGCTGGCCAAGCGCGCCATTGTCGAGGCCATCCTCACCAAACACGATGCCGCAACGGCAGGGCGCAAGTTCAACGCACTACTGGCGACTGCCTCCATCAACGACGCCATCGAGTACCATACCCTTTTTGCGACCATGCAGGCCGAGCGTCAGGAAACCGATCCTGAGTTTCGTCCCCTGAACATCGCCTGTGTTTTTTCCCCGCCTGCCGAGGGCAATCTCGACGTCCTGCAGATTCAGGAAGACCTGCCCCAGGAAAAGGCCGACAACACCCAAGACCCAGACCGCAAGAAAGCCGCACTTACTGCCATCATTGCCGACTACAACCGACGCTATGGTGCCCACCACAGCGTCGGAGAGTTTGACCTGTACTACCAGGACGTGCAGAAGCGCATCAAGGACCAGCAGTATCCCAACAGCGATCTGCCCCACACCCAGAAGATCGACATCACCATCGTCGTCGACATGCTCCTGACGGGCTTTGACTCCCAGTACCTCAATACCCTCTACGTCGATAAGAACCTCAAGTACCACGGTCTGATCCAAGCCTTCTCCCGAACCAACCGGGTCCTGAACGATACCAAGCCCTACGGCAACATCCTCGACTTCCGCCAGCAGCAGGCGGCAGTAGATACCGCCATCAGCCTCTTCTCCGGCCAATCGGGTGAACAGGCCAAGAAAATCTGGCTGGTGGATAAAGCCCCTGTCGTCATCGCCCGACTCCAGGAGGCAAAGACCAAGCTTGATACCTTCCTCGAATCCCAAGGGCTCACCCCAATACCGGAGGCTGTCCCGCAACTACAAGGCGATGCTGCCCGCGTCCAGTTCATACAGCTCTTCAAAGAGGTGCAGCGCTGCAAGACGCAGCTGGATCAGTACACGGACATCACCCCCAAAGAAACTCTCGTCATCAACGAAGCCTTGCCCAAGGAGATCCTGCAAGGCTTCAAAGGGGTCTACCTAGAAACTGCGGAGCGACTAAAAGAGCAGCGGGAACGACCCAACCAGCCCAGTAACCCTGAAGTCGAACAACTAGACTTCGAGTTTGTGCTCTTTGCCTCTGCCGTCATCGACTACGACTACATCATGGGGCTGATCACCCGCTATGCGAACCCGAGCTCCGGCAAGCAGACGCTGAAGCGGGAAGAGCTCGTGGGGCTGATCGTCTCGGATGCCAAGTTCCTGGACGAACGGGAAGAGATCACCGAGTACATTGATACCCTACAGGCTGGCAAGGGGCTAGACGAGAACGCCGTACGCGAGGGCTTTGAGCGCTTCAAAGCCGAGAAGCAAAAGCGGCAGGTTGTGGACATCGCCACCGCGCATGGACTGAAGCCCAAGGTCCTGCAAGACTTCATCGATGGGACTCTCAGCCGTATGATTTTCGATGGTGAGCAGCTGAGTGAACTCCTGGCCCCGCAGCAACTTGGCTGGAAGGCCAGAAGCCAAAAGGAGCAGGCCCTCATGCAGGATCTGATACCCTTGTTCCACAAGCTCGCCCAGGGACGGGAGATTTCGGGGTTGGAAGCGTATGAGCAGTGAGCCAAGGAGAAGGCAAGGCCAGAAAAAGAGCGTTGGGTTAGTGCCGAGGCTCAGGTTTCCGGAGTTTCAGGAGGCGGGAGAGTGGGAAGAGCGGGAGCTAGGAGATTTGTGCGATATATGCACGGGAAGAAAAGACGCAAATGAAGGCTCCCCAAATGGGCAATATCCATTCTTCACCTGCGCAGATCAACATAGTTTTAGCGACACTTATTCCTATGACGCTGAAGCAATATTGATCGCTGGTAATGCCCATGTTGGGCAGACGAGGTACTATAAAGGAAAGTTTGAGGCTTATCAAAGAACTTACGTTCTAACTGGTTTTCGTAATATATACACTTCATACTTGTTTGCATTTCTGGGAGCCACTCTGCAAGCTTCACTGTCAGCACAGGCGCAAACCAGCGCTATGAGCTACATAAGGCTACCGATGCTGAAGGGATATAATGTAATTTATCCGCACAATGCAAATGAGCAGAAAAAAATCGCCGACTGCCTTTCCTCGCTCGACGATCTGATCACGCTGGAGTCACGGAAGCTCGACGCGCTCAAGCAGCACAAAAGGGGATTGATGCAGCAGCTTTTCCCAGCTGAGGGAGAGACGGTGCCGAGGCTGCGGTTTCCAGAGTTTCGGGAGGCGGGGGAGTGGCATGCTAAATCGCTTGGGGAGTTGTGTAATATACTTAATAACCGCAGAAAGCCTATAACCAGCACGGAAAGGAAGGCGGGAGAGTATCCCTACTATGGTGCAAGCGGTATCGTTGACTACATTGATGATTACATCTTTGACGAAGAACTATTGCTGATCGGTGAGGATGGCGCCAAGTGGGGGGCATATGAGGCCTCATCATTTATTGTTTATGAAAAATGTTGGGTAAATAACCACGCTCATGTGCTCAAGCCATTAGGCGTTGACATTAAGATTGTTGAGGCTTACCTCAATATGAAAGATCTCAACACCTATGTAACAGGAGCAGCACCACCAAAATTAACGTTGGGGAAGCTCAAAGAGATTCTGGTTCCTGTTCCACCATCAGTAGAGGAGCAGGTGAAAATAGCTAGTACCTTGTATATCACGGACGGCCTTATAACGGCTCAAAGAAAAAAAATCGAATCCCTTAAAACCCATAAGAAAGGCCTTATGCAGCAGCTTTTCCCTGCCTTGGATGATGCGGTGGCATGAGTACGTCCGAGATGCTCATCATCGCCGGACCAAATGGCGCGAAGAGAACCACCTTTACCCGGTCCTTTCTGCCAGAAGAGGTAGATCGTGCATGATTGAATGCGAACATAGGCAGCGGTGCTTTACCACGTCAGGTGTAGCAAGATGACCTGTCTTGCCCGTATATTTCTTTTCAAGAATCTATTGTCTTGCTTGGGATCACAATCCTCAGCATTCTGTACTATCAGGAGGTTCTGCCATGTCCATCAGTGACCTGTTGCCCGTGGTGTCTCGGCTCAGTCATGCGGAGAAGTTTCGCCTGGTCCAGGTGATGCTTCAGCAGTTGGCCGAGGATGAGGGGATCTCGGTAAAGACCACTGCCGATCAGCCAGCCCCCTTCGATCCTCGCAGCTTCTACGGACGGGGTCAGGCCACTCGTGAGCGCATAGATGCCTATCTCAACGCCTCCCGCCAAGGCTGGGAGCGATGAGCTTTCTATTCGATACCAACGTCATTATTTATTACTTCAATGGGTTAACCGCCGACGAGTCCATCCATGATCGTCTGCGCGAGAGCTTCCGGATTTCCATCGTCACCGAGATCGAGTTTCTGGGCTGGGGGGATTTTATCTCTCAGCCGGTGCTCTACGAGCAGGCGAAGTACTTCATGAGTCAGGCTATGGTCTATCCCCTGGATCATCCTATTGCCGAGGCGACCATTCGGTTACGCCAGCAGTACAAAACCAAAACTCCTGACGCGATCATTGCCGCAACCGCCCTGGTGCATGGCCTGACTGTCATTACGCAAAACACCGACGACTTCACTCGCCTAGGTGTGCCCACCCTCACCATAACGATGAAACCATGACCGAAATCGACCAAAAACAACTGGGCAACACCCTTTGGGGCATTGCCGATCAACTCCGTGGCGCCATGAACGCGGACGACTTCCGCGACTACATGCTCTCTTTCCTCTTCCTGCGCTATCTGTCGGACAACTACGCCCAGGCCGCCCAGAAAGAATTGGGTCCCGACTATCCGCAACTGGCTCCCAGTGACCGCCGCACCCCGCTATCCCTCTGGTATGCCCAGAATCCCGACGATATCGAAGAATTTGAGAAGCAGATGCGGCGGAAGATCCACTATGTGGTTCGTCCCGAATTCCTCTGGGGAAGCATATCGGAACTCGCCCGCACCCAGAACCGCGAGCTTCTCCATACCCTGCAAAAGGGTTTCGACTACATTGAGAACGAATCCTTCGCCAGCACCTTCAGCGGTCTGTTCTCTGAGATCAACCTCAACTCTGAGAAGCTCGGCAAAGACTACAGCGCCCGCAACAGCAAGCTCTGTACCATCATTCAGGCCATTGCCGAGGGTCTATCCCAGTTCTCCACCAATCAAGACGTCCTGGGTGACGCCTACGAGTACCTCATTGGCCAGTTTGCGGCGGGTTCCGGCAAGAAAGCTGGGGAGTTCTACACGCCCCAGCAGATATCGACCATCCTCTCGGGCATTGTTACCCTGGACAGCCAAGACCCGGCTACGGGCAAAAAGAAGCAGCTGGAGAGCGTTCTGGACTTCGCCTGCGGCTCTGGCTCTCTTTTGCTCAATGTCCGCCACCGCATGGGGCCTCACGGTATCGGCAAGATCTACGGTCAGGAAAAGAATATCACCACCTATAACCTCGCCCGGATGAACATGCTCCTGCATGGGGTCAAGGACTCCGAGTTCGAGATTTACCACGGCGACACCCTGACCAACGATTGGGACTTTCTGCGGGAGACCAACCCCGCCAAGGCTCCCAAGTTTGATGCCGTCGTCGCCAATCCTCCCTTCAGCTATCGTTGGGGACCGAGCAGCGCCCTAGCGGAGGACATGCGCTTCAAGAACTATGGCTTGGCCCCCAAGTCCGCTGCGGACTTTGCCTTCCTCCTGCACGGCTTTCATTACCTCAAGCCCGAAGGCGTCATGGCCATTATCCTGCCCCATGGCGTGCTCTTTCGGGGTGGAGCGGAAGAACGCATTCGTACCAAGCTGCTGCAGGACGGCAACATCGACACCGTCATCGGCCTGCCCGCTAATCTTTTCTTCTCCACGGGCATCCCGGTCTGCGTTCTGGTCCTCAAGAAATGCAAAAAACCCGACGATGTTCTCTTCATCAACGCCGCCGAGCATTTCGAGAAGGGCAAGCGCCAGAACCAGCTGCGACCCGAAGACATCGACAAGATCATTGATACCTACCAGTACCGCAAAGACGAAGAACGCTACTCTCGCCGCGTGAGCATGGCCGAGATCGCCGACAACGACTATAACCTCAACATCAGCCGCTATGTCAGCACGGCCCAGCCCGAGGAAGAAATCGACCTGCAGGTAGTCCACCAAGAGCTGATGGAGCTGGAAAAGAAGATCGCCGAGGCGACAGAGCGGCATAACAGTTTTTTGCAAGAGCTGGGGCTGCCGCTACTGGGGCGGTCATGATCCGGCGTGCTGAGAGCCGGATAACGCTTTACCAGAATAGGAGAAAGCCCTCGTGAGCGTGTGGAAGATCTGGTGTGATGGTTCCTGTGGGCCGACGAACCCCGGTCCTTGTGCCTGGGGTGCGGTGATCGAATCGCCGTCTGGGGAGCGCAGTGAGCATTTTGGCTTTATCCTGAAGCGCGGAACCAACAACATTGCGGAACTGACCGCCGCCATCGAAGCCTTGCGCCGGGTTCCTGAGGGTGCTGAGGTGATCCTGTGCTCGGATAGCCAGTACACCTTGAAGGGTCTGGGCGAATGGCTCCCTGGCTGGATCAAAAAAGGCTGGAAAACAGCCTCAGGATCACCCGTGCTGAACCAGGAACTCTGGCAACAACTGCATCACGAGTACCTAGCCCGCAAGGTCACGTTGGAATGGGTGCGTGGACACAATGGCCATCCAGAAAATGAGCTTGCTGACCAGCTCGCCAACATCGGACTCACCCTGGGATGAAAAACGGGTATCGCTTTCTGCGTCCAGTCACTGTCCATGGCAATATACCTGGGACGAGCTGGGGTTGGTCATGAAAAAACGCAGTTCCTACATCGAAGCACTACTGGGGGAGCTGATGCCGTTGGCACATATCGTGTCAGACACACTCCAACCAGGCCCAGAAATGTCTCGATTACTGGACTTGCTGTATGGGGTACTTGACGATCAAGACAGTCACGCCCTTCTCGCGATATTTGAAACCCTCCGAGCCGACGGCCTGACAGCGGTTTGGGAATATCTCTGGGATCGCGCATTGGATATGGCCTGCATAAAAGGCTATGAGGATGGCTCCCAAAGCATTTTGATTGCTGTCCCTTTCCTTGCTCCCTGGACAGGAGAATGCCGAGGTGCAGATCGCAAGGCACTGACGCAGGTACTGAAAAAACACGAGGTCATCCCCAAACGCGGGAAGATTCATTGGGTGCAGAAGCCACAGTCCATTTATGCGCTGCGAGACACTAGTCCTTCGCTGTTGTGGATGCTGAATACCCCATACGCCACGGACCCCTATACTTGGAACTACGGTCATACGACGGCGCCAACCATGTATCTGCTGGTGGGGAGATTGGAATATTCAGCGCAATACCGACCTTTCTGGCCGGATCCGGATGTCCTGATTCAAGCGCAAGCCGAGGCTCTGGGTTGGCCACCGGAAGCGCTAGATGCCTGCGCACCCCTGCGATGGTTCCTAGAACGGGAAACAGATGAGCCCGACGCAGCCGAAGGCCGCATGATGGGGATGATCCTTGCCGCTGTTTCCGCAGCGAAGAATTGGATCGAGGAGGCAAAGGTAAACGCTAAGGACTGCCAGATCCTTGTGAAGGATGGGGCGGATGCTACCCTCCATGTCTTCATCCAGCCCAATGGACGAGGCAAGCATTTACTCTGTGGCCTAGACTACGAGGCTGCTCAAGTGTCGCGGGATCAAATTTTGGAAAAGTTTAGAGAGGTTTTCGAACAGGTTGGGTTTGCTGTGGTCATAGATAGACCTCCGGGTGAGGCTAGGGCCACATTGCATTGATCGAATCCCGTGGGAGAATGGGTGGTATGCAGCGAAAGCAGTCGTTCGCGAGATCCACATTATCGACTAAGGAGTACTCTATTTCTCAAGATTATTCCGCACAGAATACCATTTCCGAAAAGCCACCAGACTCCAGATATGTTAATCAGCGTGCAAAAGTGAACATCTGATCTAGCCCCAAAAGTGCGTCTTGCCCCCAATATTGGCGCAAGCACCCTGCTGTCAGGCCCTTTACCGTTCGAATTACCCCACTTTTCTGGAGAATTCTCGGATTTTTGGCACACCACTTCCTACGCCGTCAGCAGAGATCTCCGCAGCATGTACAAGTTGGCAAAGGCAAAGAGTGTGGTGAGCTGAGCCCCGTTCTTGGCCAATCCCCGATAGCGCGTGCGCTGATTTTTTGAGATTCTGGATCAAAGGCAGCGCCTTCTTCGGCTAGATCAGATCTTCCTTAGCTCATCGGCTGCCCCCGAAATCGGCTTTTCACTAAGGTCCGCTGCCACGTCTCTGAAGGTCTCCTCCCTGTATTGCGTCAAGGCGGCACTGATCTCGAGGCGTATGTGTTTCCGAGTCCGCCAACCCAACTGACACGGCAGACTGGCTATACCGTGGCGACCAATTTACGAGGGACGCAAGGTGTGCATCCATGGCTCGCCATTCTGCGTAATATAGACGTGGGAAGTATAGTGAAGTTTGGCAACAGCGCGGGAGATGCAATTATGGATAGACCGTTGAATCGTCGGGAATGGCCAAAAACCAGTGGAAAGGCTGCGCTGGCTTTAACTGTCGCACCTTTGATCTTTGCGCCTTTGGCTGAGGCAGGCACGCTCGCCAGCAAGGCTTCTGAAGCTATCAGGACCATCCATCCAGTGGCGATATGTGCAGCAACTGCGCGAACTTCGTCCCGGGATCGAGTTCAGCCGCGATGGGGACGTGCAAACTGGTAGAAGGCTCCATCAGCCCACACGGCTACTGTTTCGATTACGTCCCCCGTTAATACCTGAGAAGATGCGAGGTGGAAGACCGATGTTATCCAATTTAAGTGATGCTGGAAAAGTCTGTTGTATAAGAGGATGCTGAAAAAGTTTGTCTTAGGTTGAGTCCTATCAGGTTTCAGGAACCACAAGGAGTGTAATGCACATGTCTACATCGAATACTTCTCGTCGTGATTTTTTCAAAAAGAGTGCCCTTTTTACTGCTGGCATTGCTGCGGCCTCGACGGTGACGGCGCCAGGACTGGCGGAAGCTGCCGCCTGGGGCGGGGACAAGGACTGGAAGCACGACGCGGCCCTGCTCAACGTCGCGTTGAACCTCGAGCACCAAGCCATTGCCGCCTATCAGGTTGGAGCGGAGAGCAAATTGCTCACGCCAGCTATTCTCAAGGTCGCCTTGGCGTTCCAGAAGGACCATGAGGCGCACGCTGCGGTGCTCGTGGAAACCATCAAGAAGATTGGTGGCAAGCCCGTGGCACCACGGGCGCCGCTCACGGCGCCGATGGCGGATCTGGCCAAGGCCTGGAATTTCCCGGTAGGCAAACTCAAAGACCAGGCCGATGTGCTGCACTTTGCGGCGGGTCTGGAAATCGGGGCGGCCAAAGCCTATCTCGGCACGGTACCGGAGTTTGGGGATCGCGCCTTGGCGAAAGCCGCCGCCAACATTGAAGGGGACGAAACCATGCACTATGCCATTCTTCGGAATGCGCTAGGTGAGTTTCCGGTTCCCGCGGCCTTTGTGTCGGCCATGCCAGACTGACCTATCGCGAGGACGGGAACCTCTGCGGGGCCATCTTTGTGTCAAGGTGGCCCTTTTGATTCATCGGTAGACGGTCGTCGTCGCTCTGGAAGCGGCAGCGGAATAGGGAGGGGATGGTCATGCAAAAGAATGCAGGGATGGTAGATCGTGCTATTCGTGTCCTGGTGGGCATGGCTCTGTTGGCTTTAGTGTTTGTTGGGCCCCACACCCCTTGGGGGTTGATTGGGATCTTGCCACTCGTCACTGGACTGGTTGGGTATTGTCCGGCGTACAGTTTGTTTGGGCTGCGAACCTGCTCTAAGAGCAAATTGTAATGGGGAGTGATCTTCAAAGTGATATCTTAGGGCGTCCTGGCGCCCAGCCAGAAGAAGAACCCGTCTGGCCTGGGGCCGCAAGATGGATCCACCTAGGATTACTCCTGAGTGTTACCTTTCAAATGGTCACGGGTCTTGCCGGGTGGCTACTCGGAGTGTTTCCTTTCGCCTGGCATGTTCGCGTGGGGTTATTCCTGGTCACAATCCTGGGGTTGCAATGGGGTTGGTTATGGATAACCCTGCAGGGGCGACGAACCCTGGGTTACCTTTTTCCTTGGACTCCGCGTGGCTTTTCAGCCCTTGCCAAAGATGTGGTTGGCTTATCTCGTGGTGTGCTTGCGCCTCCCGGACCGAGGCCGGGTTTACCCGGATTTATGCACGGGATTTTTCTTTTGTCCGTTACGCTCGTTGCTTTGTCTGGCCTAACCCTTCTGGGAGAATTTCGAGGGTGGTGGAGTGGAGTTCCAATGGGAACCCTGCTGACGACTTTGCGAATGGGTGCCCTCGCAGTTGCCATACAATGGCTCGGGCATGTAGGAATGGTCATCCTCCACGCTATCAAGGGAGATTCCATTTGGGGGATATTTAGCAGGAGAGGCAGGACATCATCATGACCAGCGCAAGTCGCCGGGAGATTTTCAAGCGTAGCGTGCTGGTGTTTGTATTCTTCTGGTTCTTCTTCGGAAGTTTGGCGCATTTCCTTTTCACCCGAGCAGAAGCCGGAATCGTCCCCACGTATATACCGTTTCACCGATTGGACGTATACGTGAGTGGTGTGTTGGAAATGTTGGGCGCCATTGGCGTGCTTTTCAAGAGGGCTAGATCGTGGGCCGGGATTGGGCTTTTTCTGCTTACCATCGCCGTTACCCCAGCCAATATACACATGGCCATGCACTGGAGAAGTTATCCTGAGGTAAGCCCGTGGATATTGAATGCCAGATTGGTTTTCCAAGTTATTTTCTTGGCAGGTATTTGGTGGTCTACAGGAGCTTCGAAATATTACGCACCATTTTACAAAGGGAAACACTAATTGGTAACGAAACGCATCACTTGTCCTCCGAGAAAATTCCGTATTTTCACACACTATTACCGATTCCTTATTGCTGGTCTTTCTGGGATCATGTCCGGATGCTCTCCCATCCACATCATCAACAATCTTACACCAACAAGCACTTATAAGATTGATCGCGGAATCCGCTATCAAAACCAGCCCAGAGGCCATCTCGATGTCTATGTCCCTGTACCTGGAGATGGCTATCCCAGGCCATCCAAAGGCTACCCAGTGGTAATCTTCATCTATGGTGGAGCTTGGGACAGTGGTGACAGACAAGAGTATAAATTCGTGGGTGAAGCCTTGGCAGCACGAGGGATGGTCGTAGTGATCCCCAACTATCGGCTATATCCGGAGGTACGGTACCCTGCGTTCTTGCGCGATAATGCGCGCGCTGTTGCCTGGACGTACCATCACATAGCCGCGCACGAGGGCAATCCCAAAGATCTCTTCATCATGGGTCACAGCGCAGGGGCATACAATGCAGCCATGTTAGTATTAGATCCTCGCTGGCTGCATGCAGTTGGGTTGCAGCCGAATATCTTCAGTGGTTGGATCGGCCTGGCTGGACCATACAACTTCTATCCAATCACCTATAAACCCGTCCGCCCAATCTTTTTCTATCCGAACTATCCTGCTATGAGCATGCCCATAGACTTCGCAAATGATCCAGATGCACCAAGAACCTTTTTGGGAGCGGCGGCACACGATAATCTCGTAAATCCGAAAACAAACACAAATGTTTTAGCAAAAGATCTCAAAAAAGCTGGCGTGCCAGTGGAACTGAAAATTTACCGTGGAGTAAATCATGAAACATTGATTGGCGCATTCGCCAAGCCGCTACGCTGGATGGCTCCAGTGCTTGATGATGTAGTAGCTTTTATCAAAGTTGGTCACGATCTCCATCAAAAATAGCAATGTCAAATCTCGTGGCTTGGCGAGGCAGTAAATCCTAACAAAAATAATTCTGACCTCCTATACTAAACGTCCGCTTTCAGTCTCTTCCCGCCCATGGCGCAGCGCCTTGGCTGAATTTACCGCTTTCCATTGAAGGACGGCAAGCATAATCGTCCTATGCCCGTCAGCCCCAGATCCTTGGTCTATAGCCGCCCTCGTTACACGCCATCTGATAGACTCTCCAGATCAGACGAGGAGGTTATCGATTGCCCAGCCCACCAGAGCGCAGCCTCGCTCTCAGCAAAATCATTCACGTGGATATGGACGCGTTCTTTGCGGCTGTGGAGCAACGCGATCGGCCAGAGCTCCATGGTCGGCCGGTGATTGTCGGTGGCGACCCCAATGGCCGGGGAGTCGTTGCCACCTGCAGCTACGAAACCCGACGTTTTGGGATCCACTCGGCCATGTCGGCGGCACGGGCTCGCTCACTCTGCCCGCAGGCCATCTTTGTCCGTCCCCGCATGGAAGCCTATCGAGAGGCCTCCCGTCAGGTTATGGCTATCCTACGCAGTTACACATCACTCGTGGAGCCACTGTCGCTGGATGAGGCCTTTCTGGACGTCACTGCTGCCACCGCCGATGGTGTCCTGGCGGTCGAAATCGCCCGCGAGATTCTGGACAACATTCATCGGGAAACGGGGCTGACCGCTTCGGCAGGGGTCTCCTACAATAAGTTGCTCGCCAAGCTCACCTCCGACTGGCGCAAACCCCATGGGCTTTTCGTTATCCCGCCCGAATGTGGCCTCGACTTCCTGGCGCCGCTGCCCGTTGGCAAACTGCATGGTGTGGGTCCGGCCACTGTAAAAAACTATCCGCCATGGGTATCGACACCGTCTCGGATTTGCGGGCGATAACGCAGGAGCGGTTAATGAGCTGTTTCGGTAAGGCTGGAGCTTGGTTTTACGAAGTGGCGCGGGGGATCGATAGGCGGCCCGTGCAGCCGACCCGCCAACGGAAATCGGTGGGTACGGAGCGGACCTTCTCGGAAAATCTGGAGGATCGAAGGACCATGCTGGCCACGTTACAGGAGATGGCCGGGCAGGTTGCGGGCCGTCTCCAGGCACTCGCCTTGGCGGGCTACACGGTGAACATCAAGGCACGCTTTCCCGATTTTGCCACGGTCACCCGAGCGCACACGGCGACCGAAACCATCGGGAATACGGAAACCATCGTGGCATTGCTGCCAGAATTACTGGCTCGGGCAGTTCCCCAGGGGGCGTCCGTGCGTCTGCTCGGAATCACAGTGAGTGGCCTCGTCCAAATCCAGGCGGCACGCCGCGGCGCCCGCCAGCTGAACTTGCTGAACAGAATCCCCGATCTGCGGTAAGAACATGGCAAGAAAATGGGCGATGATGCAGCGTTGGACTAAACCGCTGGCGCGGTAGGGTGGCTTCGTTCTGATTTTGTGGGCCATTGTGACAACGTGCCTTCCATTTCCTATGTTGAAAGCTCGGGCAATTCGCCTACTTTCAGGATAGGAGCAGCGTCATGATCCCTTCGACCCAAGGCATTACTCCCCTACGTCAACGCATGATCGATGATATGCGGATGCGCAAACTAGCCCCCAAGACACAAATCGCCTACATCCGAGCCGTGCGGAAGTTTACAGACTATCTGGGGCGATCACCGGACACGGCGGCAGCGGAAGACCTCCGTTCTTTCCAGTTATCCCTCGCCAATCACGGCGTTTCGTCGATTACCATCAACGCTACCATCACCGGGCTGAAGTTTTTCTTTGAAGTCACGCTTGACCGTGCTGACTGTATGTCAAAGATGCAATCCGTGCCAGTCCCGCGCAGGCTTCCTGTAGTATTGAGTCGTGCGGAAGTAGCTCGACTGATCACCGCAGCCCCAAATCTCAAGTACGAAACCGTATTCTCGGTCGCCTATGGAGCAGGACTGCGCTCTCATGAGGTAATTTCCCTCAAGGTCGGAGATGTCGATAGCCAACGCATGGTTTTGCGGGTCGAGCAGGGCAAAGGGCTACAGGATCGCTACGCCATGCTGTCGCCGGTGCTGCTGGAGCAGCTGCGCGCCTGGTGGTGGGCAGCCCACGCACAAGGGAAGATGCTCCGTGAAGGTTGGCTATTCCCAGGACGCGACCCAACGCACCCACTCAGCCCTCGGCAAATCAACCGTGCCATACACGGTGCTGCAACTGCGGCAAAGATTAACAAACGAGTTTCAATGCATACGCTGCGCCATAGTTTCGCCACCCACCTGTTAGAGCAGAGAGTGGATATCCGGATCATTCAGGTCCTACTTGGTCACCAGCGCCTGGAAACGACGGCACTCTATGCTCATGTGGCCACAGGAATTCTACGCGAAGTGGTCAGTCCACTCGAGGGTCTGCACTCCAGATAGGCCCGCCCCGTGGAACCGCCTGCCATAGAGGTCGCGGATATTTTTCGCGCCCATGGGCCAACTTGGCGACACGCTCAGCACACGCACTTGAGCCTGGCGCAGCTCAAGGTCATGTCCGCCATCGAGCAATGCCGCAGCTCAGCGCTGGGTGGACATGTGCTGCGCTGCACGGAGTGTGCGCATACGGATATTTCTTATAACTCCTGCCGCAACCGGCATTGCCCGAAGTGCCAGGCCAGCGCGGCTCGACGCTGGCTGGAAGCCCGGCAAATCGATCTGCTACCGGTAGAATATTATCATGTGGTCTTCACTTTGCCGGCGCCCATCAGCGCGATCGCTTATTCCAACAAGGCGGTGATTTATCGCCTGCTGTTTACCGTCGCTGCCGAAACACTGGAAACCATTGCGGCCGATCCCCAGCATCTGGGTGCCCGCATCGGGGCCACCTTGGTCCTCCATACTTGGGGGTCGGCGCTGACGCACCACCCTCATGTTCATGGCATCGTCCCCGGTGGCGGCTTATCTCTTGATGGCACCCGTTGGGTCGCCTGCAAGCCGGGGTTCTTCCTACCAGTGCGGGTGCTCTCGCGTCTGTTTCGACGGCGATTTCTCGAAGAACTCCTTCAGGCGCACCACGCCGGCCAGCTGCAGTTTTTCGGGGAGTATGCTGCGCTGATCGATTCCGCCGCCTTTGCCGACTGGCTCACGCCGTTACGGAACTGCGAATGGGTGGTTTACGCCAAGCGGCCCTTTGCCGGGCCTGCAGCGGTTCTGGCCTATCTATCCCGTTATACGCATCGGGTGGCGATTTCCAACCGGCGCCTAGTGGCCTTCGACGCACATGGGGTCACGTTCCGTTGGAAAGATTATCGGGCAAAAGGCCGCACTCGTCATAAAATCATGACCCTCAGTACGGACGAATTCATGCGTCGATTTCTGATGCATGTATTACCCAGTGGGTTCCATCGCATTCGCCACTATGGGCTGTTGGCCAACGCCAGGCGCAAGAAAAACCTAGTGTTGGTTCGTCACCTTCTGCACGCGACACCCGATACATCGCCAGAAAACGAGGATACGTCCGCAGGAACAGCCACACAGCCCACCTTCGTCTGCCCGGATTGCGGGGCCGCGATGATCATCGTCGAGACTCTGGTGCGTGCATCCTCCATCCGTGCACCACCCCGGCATGGGGGTGCGCAATGATTGCCAGCGCACACCGATACCTATCCCACTGTCCATCGGCGATATATTGGCCAGAGCCAATAAGAGAGCCTTGGGCCTCGTCCAGAAAACAGCACAATTTTCGCCTGTTGAATCGTAGTGTACCGGCAGAAATCGAACCTATCCGACCACAAGTTGCCTACTCAAGAGAACAAATCCGCCAACAGCTGTGCCAAGCTGGCCTTTCGTGCCAGGATAGGACGCTCCAAATCCCCATAGCCTGTAGCCTCATCTGAACGTCACGTTTCCCCCCGCGGTTTCCTCCTTCGTGGCTTGTCCGACGCCTGCCCGATAAGTCCCGCAGCACCAGTCGCCGCGTGGGCAGGCATCAGACAACCCTTAGCGAAAGCTGCCATTCAACTTCAAGCTGCGGACGAGTAGTATAGGTCATGAAGCTGCAGTGCGAGGATGGAACTGCGGCAACCTGCTTACCATTGGACTATGATCAGATTCCCGAGCTTCAAGCATGTGCCGAGCGAGACGCGGCGGATCCTGCGGGATCGATTCGATAGCAAACTCCGTGTTGTTCGACAGGACCAGGTTCTTAACCCAGATCAGAAGGTGACACCAGATCAACTCACGCTGAGGATGCTGGTAAACTTGAAAGTCTTTTCAAATGCGGAGTGGTCTCAAGCTGAAATTGCCTATGTCCAGGCCAGACCAACAGGTAACGAGCCTCCAGACCTGCAGACACTCGCCAATTTGGGGTGGCTACGCCGGGTTTGGGGCCGAGCTAGAATCAATCTGGATCTTCGCGTATCCGCATTACGTACTTCAACCGGATTGATGGATGCCTTCAAGACCGTCCTTTCCGGAATTGACGAGCAGCGGTATGAATCCATTGTTGAAGTTCGGACGGATCCTGAACTGGCAGAACTTGTTGACGCCATTCAGAAAGGATGCAGCAACCCATCCCAAATCGTTAGCCGAACACCCGGATGGATCGCTGCAAGGCTATGGGAACAGATCTTGCCGCAAGAGAGCTCTCCTGAGAGTGCGCTTCGTCGATGGGTGGATTTAACAAGCCTGCTTCAACATCCATTGATTGTTCCCGAGAAAGCCTGGAGTACATCAGACGCGAATACGTTTCGAGAGACCGCAATCAGAGTAATTGCGAAGGAGCGCTGCCTCGGCGGATGGAATGAAACTCGGGATCTATACGCCCGTCAGGCTACGCTGAAGCACCATTTATCGCGAGAGGTCGCCGACTCGCGGTTTCCGCCGCCCCCAGATACGCTGGTTGATCGGGCGCTTTGGGCGGGATCTCATCCGATAGAGGCCAGCACGTATGGTTCACTGGAAGCCTGCGGGGAGCTATTCCGCTTATTGGGGCTTCTTCTTGCCGACGCCGATGCAGTGGAGAACTCTGCGGCACCCCATCCAGTAGTGGCCCAACTTATCGATTTAGCGATTGACCGTGCCGAGCTTTTCATTGCTCTATTATTTCAGATCCGGGCACGGCCAAGATTGCTAGCGGACCTCGTCATACATCCACGGACCGCAGGGCTCGCGTGCCTCCTAATCGCGCAATGGAGTTCGCCGGCAGGTGCGTGGGATCGGGGTCTCGTCGAACATGACTTTCATATTGGCCAAGTCAAGGCATTTGCTGATGCAGTGGCAATGCTCGGAGAGCACTTACGTGCCGGACGGACTGATGCCAGCGAAGCGGCAGCATTGCTCAACTGGCTACATGATCGAACTGGCTCCGGCTTCATTGACGATGCCGACGAGGGAGATTCACTGATTGAAGCTCTTCGTCGGGAACTGACAAGTTGCTCCGACTCGATTCTGCTCGCGATGGTTCAGTCGCTTGATGGGCCCAATTTGCGTCTAGGTGTCGGAGCATCTGAGTTTGCTACGGTTCTCGATCTCTTAGACCTCGGCAGCATTGCGGACGAGGTGGACGCTGACACCATCGTGACCGCCTATGCCCAATCCATATCGACTGGCGACTACTCACTATCGTCCCATCGAATTGGAGTCGCAGGTGCAGCTGCGCTGGCTCGAATAGCAGGACGAAACCAAATGTTGCGCAATCGGTTCCTTCATCCCTTGGACGTTCGGGCGCAGCTAGGACTGGCGACTCCTCAAGACAACGAGATCACCCTAGTAGAGACCATAGGGCGGTCGCTGCGAACACATATCCGGATTCTCTGTCGCGCCATTATCGGTGGGGAGCCAAACGTGCCCCGCGACCTGTTTGATGCTCTAGTCGACACTGTCCGGACTGGGGCGTTGCAGCACAAGGAAAAAGGGCGCGTCGCAGCGTTCGCACCGCGATTTGAGAAGCGTAGTTGGGGACCGGCCTCCGACCGCCCCTTAGCTGAGGACTTGGCGGCCGTGCTAACCTTTGTTGATTTCTCACACCAAAAGGCTCTCCTGGCAGCGATTCTTGAAACTGATGAGCCACTCATTCTCGCGCAACTGCTGTCGAGAAGTCCGCCCAATCTCCGCACCAACATCGACCGACGCCTCACTACGCTTGCGCCGAACGACGCCGGAACAATCCACACTCTTCCGGAAATGCAGGCTCGTATCGACGCGTTACTGACCGCTGGTGCCGCCGACGCCGCCGCAAGCTATATGACTGCCGAGGAAGGGCTTAAGACGTTGGGGAAAACTTCCGGACGTGAACTCACTCGGTTTCAGAACCAACTTCGACTTGATTTCCTTCGGGAAGACTGGGCGGCGATCGCTGCCAAGGCAGAGCCAGATTTTGCTAGTCCACAAGAAAAATCAGCGGCGGTTGAATTATTGCGCCAATTTCGTGCACTCACGGCTATTCAAGGACCGAACCAAAATACAAAATTGGCAAAGGCTGAGTTCCTATATCTCTTTGCTATAAGACCATCGTTTGGTTCCGCTGCCAATTGGTTCGCGGCTGAAGTTGCCGAACTGCTCCAGCCAAATAGCTTTTTAGTCCTGAAAGGAAATCAAGTTCACCGGGGACGGAGGGCGATTGCTGAATTTGAACGAATGAAAGCGCAGTTTCCATCAGCTGCAGTTGATGAAGGTGTGGAGTGCAATCGGGCGTTGTTGTTGCTTGCCATAGGTGAGCCTGGCCAAGCCCTTGCCACACTATCTGCTGTGACCTTCTTTCGCCTGCAGGATACCGCCGCAGCTTATCGTGCTATAGCGCTCGCTAGGCTTGGCAGGCAACCAGAAGCGACTGCGACGCTGGATGCCGCTGAGCATACTATTGGTAATACTGCGGTTCTAGCCGCCGCGCGAAGCAACATTGCTAGCGGTGCTCCCTTCCTTTCGGCGCCAGATGTCTCAAGCTATGAAGATTTGACTGATAACGTCGCGTCGGCAATGGCCCGATTCTGGACGATGAATCCCGCCGACCAAGCCCGAGTACTTCGGCGCGAGGCGAATCCATTCGAAGCGCTGCTTATCCACTATGTCCGAGCCGCTGCCGACGCCGCCGTATCTCTCGTCCCTATGATGGAAAATATTCGGATGGATGCCTGTGAAGATGATCTGAATGCTCTCATACAGTACTTGCTAGCGGCACATATTCAATTTCTGGGGTGGTCGGTCAGCGACCAGTCTAAAGGCGGTTATAGCGCCAAGGGGAACCCAGGCGAAAGAGATCTCATCATCAAATGGGGAAGCTCGGTTTTGGCTCTGATTGAAGCGATGATCTGTGATAGACCACTTACCCAGGATGCGATGAAAGCAAATTTAGAAAGTCATTTCCAGAAGTTGCTTGGATATGGTAACTCGAGGATCTTCTTTCATCTTACCTACGCTTATATCGAAGACAAGGTCGAGCTTAATCGATTCCTAGAGGCGATGTCAGAGACTGCAAGTCCGCCTGGTTTCAGTTTTCTCGGCAAGGATCTGATTCCTCATGAGGACTCTCGACCGCCAGGATTTGCTGCGCGATACTTGGCAGATTTCGGTGAAATAAAGGTCATCTTTCTTATATTAGATCTAGGTCAACAACGACAACGTCAGGCTGCGAAAACTGCCGGAGAGACTAGAGCACGAAGAGCACGGAAAAGTTCTCTGCCGAATGCGCCATAAAATGCTCTTTATGGAAAGTTGTCCTTTAGATACGAATTTTTGTATACCATTAACGAACACGGCCGACTTTATCCTGGAATCTAGAGATGCCATATATGATGCCACATCGTCATGCAGCAGCCTTAGCTCAGTCGAATATACTCTGTGCGCACATCAGCTATTTGATAACCGGAAGCCGCTAAAGGTAACAGAATGTTCCATTTGCTCGTTTCATACCAAGGCTGGCCGGAAAACGCAGGGGTTATACCTACTGGAAGGATATACATCGAATCAAATCCGACGTTTCGCGAATTTCGAGATGAGAATGGTGTTCTTAATATTGATGCTATTATGAGACTACCGGCATTACTGATGACGGAAATTGGAGGTTCTGGTTCTAGCGCCGCAAAGGTTGTACAAATTACCTCGGTATCTCAAGGCCCCAGAGATACGGCTTTACGTTACACTACCGACAGCAGTCTTCGTCCAATCTCGAATACTGATTTCGCGACACTATCAAGGAAATACGGGCTGTCCAGATATGCGTTAAACCATTCTCACTGGGAAATAGTGGATTTTGATTTATATCGTCTCCTGCTACTGAGCCTTCAAAGCAAACAACTTTCACCGACAGTGGGCTCCTCGACACATTGAGTGGGTAAGGCGGTATGATTGCTTTATGGGAAGGGCAGCGAGCTGAGGATAAGGATGGACCAAGGTAATCAACTGTTCACTCTGGCGTTGGGGTTGGTTCCGCCGTGGATGGTGGACGATGTGCGGTTCACGGTGGAGGAAAAGCGCCTGGACCTGCATGTGAACTTTCCCAAGGGCAGTCGTTTCCCGTGCCCTGTCTGTGGCCAGGATTGGCCGGTCTATGACACCCAAGAGAAGGTCTGGCGCCACCTCGACTTCTTCCAGCATGCGGCTTATCTCCATGCCCGCGTACCACGGGTCCAGTGCCCGGAACACGGCGTGCATTTGGTATTCGTCCCTTGGGCGCGGGAAGGCTCGGGATTCACGCTACTCTTCGAGGCTTTAGTCATGGCCATGGTCCGGGAGATGCCGGTGTTGACGGTCTCCCGCCTAGTGCGGGAGACGGACCAGCGACTCTGGCGGGTGCTCGATCATTACGTCGCCAAGGCCCGCGAGGCCGTGGACATGTCAGAGGTCCATTCCGTCGGTGTCGATGAGACGAGCAGCCGGCGCGGCCATGATTACATCACCTTGTTTGCGGACCTCGTGGCGAAGCGCCTGCTGTTTGCCACACCCGGCAAAGATGCCGAGACCTTTGAGCAGTTCGCCGAAGATCTGCAGGCCCATGGCTGCAGCGCCGAGGCCATTACGGAGGTCAGCATGGACCTCTCGCCAGCCTTCCAAAAAGGGGCCGCAGAACACCTGCCCAACGCCCAGGTCACCTTCGATCGCTTTCACCTCATGAAGCTCGTCAATGAGGCCGTAGATGCCGTACGCAAGGGGGAAGCCCTCTCCCAACCAGACCTGAAAAAGAGCCGATGGCTTTGGCTCAAGAACCCGGGAAATCTCTCCGCCAAGCAAAGCGCCAGGCTCCAGGAGATCCTCAAGCATCCGCCAAAACGACCGCGGCAGCTGGGAGTGTAGGCGCGTGCAGTGCCGCATGGTGGCCGTCGAGTCAATGGGAGACGAGTGCGCCGTCTGCGCCCCAACGAGGGCGTGACGGTGCGCCGGTGACCAGGACGTCCAGGGCCCATTTGTCCAATCGCCAGCGCAAGGCCGTTCGCGCATGGACGCGCGAAAAGGCATGCTGAGCACGGCGATTCTCCTTTTTGCCGCAACACGCCTATTTAACGAGCTGATTTCTAGGCAAGACTTTAGCTGGCGTTAGGAAACCAGAGATTTTCAATAGTCAAGTATTACTGGGAGTGTAGCGCCAAATTCGTACCCTTCGGGCAGTGCTGACGCAGCACGCCCATTGGCAATTAGGTAAGGGGACCTCGAAAAACCCGTTTCGCCAAAATTCTGATACTGTTGAATCAATGGCCTGCGCTGTTGTCCGCGCAGAAATATGAGGTTATTCGAGGTACCCATAGCCTCGAGTGAAATCCGCTGACTGGGGTCTTCCGGGTGCTCCATACGCAATCTCCCGACAATCTGCTCCGGTGACCAAGCGTGCTAGACAATTTGGCGCTATACAAGCTCCGCCAGGCCACTGCCGACGAGTAGCGTGCGCGGACCATGGCGGCGATGTGAGAGCGCCCACGCCCCGTACTCTACCGCTTGTGGCATATGTTCCCAATGACCGCTTTCAGTCTCAACCGGCGCAACACGATAGCCGGGAAACATCTTTGCTGAAGGTTTGCGCCGCAAGCTTGAGTCCCTCTACCATCGTCAGATAGGGGAACAACTGGTCAGCGAGCTCTTGAACGGTCATGCGGTTGCGGATTGCAAATGCTGCAGCCTGGATCAGCTCCCCCGCCTCTGCCGCTACCGCCTGAACCCCAATTAGTCGACCGGACTTGGCATCCGCCACCAGCTTGATGAATCCTCGCGTGTCGAAGTTGACCAGCGCTCGCGGGACATTCTCCAGCGATAAGAGACGACTATCTACCGTCATTCCTTGCTCCTTTGCCTGCTGCTCTGTCAGCCCTACCGTGGCCACCTGCGGGTCGGTAAAGACCACCGCTGGCATGGCGACAAGGTCAATACGTGCCTCACCATCCGTCATGTTGGTAGCGGCTCGGGTTCCGCTGGCTGCCGCCACGTAGACAAACTGTGGGGTGTTGGTACAGTCCCCGGCGGCATAGATGTTTTCGGCACTGGTTTGCAAGCGGTCATTCACGAGGATGGCACCATGTGGGTCGATCTGTACGCCGGCAAGCTCCAGATTCAGTGTCTTGGTATTCGCGCTGCGTCCCGTGGCTATCAGCAGCTTGTCTGCGCGTAATTCACCCGTGGGCAGCTGCAGCACAAACTCGTCATCATCGTGCCGGATCTCATTTGCCTGGGTTTGCTCCAGAACGGTGATTCCTTCTTCTCGAAAAATTGTGCTGAGAAGTTCGCCGACGGCGGGATCTTCTTGGGAAAGGAGACGGCTGCGAGCAAGAATCGTGACTTGACTGCCGAAGCGCGCAAAGGCTTGGGCCAACTCGACTGCGACAATGGATGCACCGATGACGACCAGTCGATTGGGGATGGCGTCAGATTCCAGGGCCTCGGTGGATGTCCAATAGGGAGTGTCGACCAGTCCCGGAATGGGTGGAATGGAAGGGCTTGCACCCGTGGCAATCAGGCAACGATCAAAAGGAATCTTGCTATTACCACCATCATTGAGTTCCACGTTCAAGGTCTGTGCATCCAGAAAACTCGCGATGCCACGCACTACCCTGATCTCCTCTACATCTTTCAAGATGGATTCGTACTTGGCATGGCGCAATTCCTCGACTCTGGCCTGTTGCTGAGTCAGGAGTTTGTCGCGCCGGATAGCGGGAGAAGCCACAGTGATCCCGCTGTCAAAGGGGCTTTGGCTACGCAGATGTGCGACGTAGGCTTGGCGGATCAGGATCTTGGAGGGCACGCAGCCAACGTTCACGCAAGTCCCTCCGATGGTGCCGCGCTCGATCAGGGTGACCTGCGCCCCGCGTTCCACGGCTCTGAGTGCGCAGGCCATGGCAGCGCCGCCGCTTCCAATCACTGCGATGTGCACTTTTTGCGCATCGCCGGAGATGACGCGACTTGCATCGCGCGGGTGCGCGCCATAGCCGCTCTCGATCACAGCTCCAGTCAACTGCTGTACGTGCACCTCGCCCTCCAGCTCGACCCAGGCTGTGGCGTCCGGATAGGAGACCAGCGCCTTGTGCACACCGGGCACGCTTTCAAGGGCTTTGCGCACATGCGCGGCGCAGCTGTCGCAAGTCATGCCGGTGATGGCAAGCATAATGGTTTTGTTTTCGGTCATACGATTCTCCAAGGTGCTGGTAGATTCAGTCCTGCTGGGCAGGGGTTTCACAGTTAGCAGTCGCACAGCGACGATTGCTGGGATTGAACATGTCCCAGAGTGCCGCCGAAACCATGACAATCAGCCCAACGTAGAAAATACCTCGAGATATTTCGCGCGGAAGAAAATGTTGCGTCATGCCGAACACCCCAAGAAGTACCAGAATGGGCCCGATGGAACCCAGCATGGCGCGCTGCCACTGATGGTGCGAGAACCAACCGGCGAGGTTTGCGAGCAGCACCAACCCAGCAAAAAGTGGAATCAACCAATGCATGAATACGCCCTCCCATTGACTGAGAAAACCCAGCCCGATCGCGGCGCCAAGACTAGCTGCCGCGGGAAAACACATGGCACAGCTAAAACTGCCGAGGACGGCACCAAGGACTCCGGCTTTATCGATGATGCGGGTAATGAATGACATGGAAATCTCCTCGAGGTTGTTCATAGCAAGTGCAAAACCAGTTCTGATGGACTATTCTTACAACCGTACCTGGGTACGGAGTCAACAACCGTGAAATCTCAAGAATCGGTACTCACGATTGGCCGCCTCGCGCAAGATGCGGGTGTCAACGTCGAAACGATCCGTTTCTATCAACGCAAGGGTTTACTACGCGAGCCCCCTCGTCCCCCTGGAGGGATTCGTCATTACACGGCAGAGGATGGAGCGCGGCTGAAATTTATCAAAACTGCGCAACGTCTGGGATTTAGTTTGGAAGAAATCCATCACTTACTTTTACTGGATGAGGGCATGCGCTGCAGCAAGGCGGCACAGATCGCTGAAGATCATTTGACAGAAGTTCGCGCGCGTCTGCAGGATCTGCAGAGAATCGAAAACATCTTGGCAAATCTACTCGAGCAATGCAGTCGAGGGGATAAGGATGTGGCATGCCCTCTCATTGCGGCATTGCAAGCGGACTGAACTTAATCCCCAACAACAAGAGAATTTTTCATCTAGCGAATGACCGCTTTCAGTCTAAACACGACACGCCTTGAAAAAAAGAAGCACGCCCCAGTTGGCGTGCTTCTTTGGTCTCTTGTGAGGAAAGCACCTTACGCCGCTGTCTGTGGGCGGGCTCGGCCAACAAATTGCTCCGGGGTGCACTCTGCGCCAAAGAACTCCTCCAGCACGGCTTCCCGTTCCTCTTCGGTCTCTTCCAGGAGCCCATTGCTGAACCCAAGTCTGGCTGCGGCTTCCAAGGCATGATCGGCCTCTTTCTGTTCCTGTCCTTGGCTGGTAGCTTGCCGCAGAGCTTCTGCCGTGTCCACTCCCTCCCGTAGGGTAAGATCCACGTAGTAGATGGGCGCCCTGTGGCTCTGGGTGGTGCTTTTGGCCCGCAGTTTCAGGGACAGCGGCAGATACTTTGCAGACCCATGACTCAGGGCATTCCAGTAGCTGAGCCGTGCCGCTAGTGTTCGTATGCTGTTGAAGCCGGTGGTGCGGAAGATAAAGGACGCCAAGGGATCCTCTTGCCCCTCGACCTGCACGTTGAGCCGCCCATAGGGTTTACACCGTGCTTCTTGGCCAAAGGCGCAGAGACCGGGACCCGGACAGGGCACCGTTTGGGTACCCTCCGCGGTCATTCGTCTTGCGGATTCCCCATTACCCACACAAAGCGGCCTGCCTGTGGCCTTGTCGAAGGCGCTGTAATCGGCCCGTAGGTTCAGTTCGGGATCATTGAATAGCAGGGTTACGGGAATAGAGCGCAGCCTCTGATTCCCTTGGCTCTGTTGGAGTTGCAGATGTAGAGGATGGATCATCCATTCTCCCTGCTGCTGCACCTGGGTGGTGATGGTAAAGGCGTCGTCCTTTTCGGGCAGACGCTTGCCGTTTTTCTCTACGACTTTGCCAATGGCAATCCGCCCCAATACGGGCGGGGTGATGGCGAGTCCTTTAATCATGATGATATCTCCTTACTCTGCTTGTACGGTGAACCGGCGGCTGCCGGGTTTGCTGATCCAATACGGCGCCAGCCAATCGGGGTGTTCCTCGATGAGCCGCTTGCCGTCCAGCACCCGGCTGTCTTTACTGCTTTTCCACAGCACCTTCCCCTGTAAGAAGAGAGCGCCTTCGGCATCGCCCAACGCCTCCTTCATGCGTTGCTCCAACATGGCCTCTTGCTGCTCGATGCCCTTTCTCTGATGACGCACCTGCACCAGCTCACGGAAAAGCTCTCCCATGGCCCGATGCTCGGTGTAGTCGATGAGGGTGGCCGTGGAGCGGGGATACAGATCCTGTAACGCCTGCCGACAGGAATCCGAGCCATCGGCAGGGGGTGGGGTGTCGGTCTCGACGTAGCGCCAAAAAGCCTGTTCCACTTCCATAAGCTGCTGGAGTTCTCTTGCTTCTGGTTCCAGGTGATAGATCCGAAGCTCCTGACCGCCAATGAGGACGGCAACTTCTGCCCACGATTTGCCGGTGACGAGAAGCTGATGCAGGACTTGGATGCGGTAGTGGGTCGGAATGCCTTCTTCCCAGATTCCCTGACTGCGCAGGCCCGAGGTCTTGATTTCGAGGATACCGCCACCCTCGATCGCTCTATCCAGATTGGCGAGAAGAAAGGGATGCTCCGGATGTAGGAGTATGGCCTGCACCCGCCGTACCTTCTTGCCGGTCTTCTTTGCGTAGGCTTGGGCGATGAGAGGCTCCAGGACCGTTCCCCAATACACCGCTTCCTTGTCACTTAGATCCACGGGCTCTTTTCGACCGGTCTTTTCCAGCCACAACGACAAGGGCGCACGATAGGGAGACAGCCCCACCGCTGCGGCAGCGTCACTGGAGCCAATGCCCCGGTTGCGCCACTGGAGCCACTCTTCCCGAGACAGACTGCGGGTCGATACCAAACGTAAGGCACTCATGATGTCCTCCAAAACCAAAAGCCCCCACGGACAGGACCGTAGGGGCGGATGAGACAGGATACTGTACAGATATACAGTTCTAAGGGCACAGCAACTCAGGCCACCAACTTCAGCGCCTCCGTCCAGGCTTTGGCCTTGATGCTGGCACCCTGACCGAACCAGGCAGAGTCGAGACGAGTATCCCGGCTCTTGGCTCGACGGTGATGATCCACGTATTCCGTTACAGCATTGACCAAACCCCAGGCCGTGCCGTCACTGGAAGCCAACTGGCTGCCCTTGCCTTGCCCAGCAAAGAGCTCGATGACGCCCTTCAGCGCCTTTTCGTTGGGCTGGGCCGTGATAGGAGCGTCTTTGTCTCCCAGAACATGAATCACAAACTTGGTGACATCCAGCCGGTTGACCTTTCGATCGGCCAAGGTCTTGGCGGTCTCGGCAAAGCGCCCCCAAGCCGTAGCTCCCACACCCAAAGCGGCTTTCACGGCATCGGGATCGAAGGTGGTGGAATGGGGCACCTTGATGGGCCCCTCTTTGTCTTGCTCCACCGAGAGCTGCAGGGTGTTGTTGCAGACCACCCGAACGGAGGTGAACTGCGCCGTGGTGGCCAAGGTGCCGTCACAGCTGGTGGCCAGCAGCAAATAGCCCTTGACCCGATCCCCGCCCCGCAACAGGAACTCGTCCCCCGTCTTGGCCAGTGCCCAGAGTTTCTTGCCGCCCTTCAAGACGCCTGCGGTTTCCAGAGCAAAACCACCGACCTCCACGAGATCCCGGTAGAACTCCAGAATCTCCCGAGGCTGCACTACCTGATAGCGGTTGGATACCACCGACAAGGGAGCGCCAGTGTCCGACCGATAGAGCACGCGGGCATCGGGATTCACCTGAATCCGACGATCGGTCCCACTCCCAGCCGAATACAGAGCTTCTGTGTTCTCGATGGTCCAGTCCATCCCCGCCGCCTGCAGCCAGACGTCCAAAGGTTGCTTCTCTGGCAACCGGTTCCCCAGGCCATGCCAGGGGGTCTCACGTACAAAGGCCATGGTTTCTACTAGATGTGCCATAAGGGTTCTCCTATGAATCAACAGACAAAGAAAATCCCCGGAGGCACGATGCCACCGGGGATCAAGGGTTGATACAGAAACGCCAAAATTTACTTGCAAATGGGGAGACGAAAACTGCGCCCACAGTCCTCACAAACGAAGGGATCCAGAATCCGATCGTCCACGATGGCGCCAGCTTCTTCTCCAGCACGCCCACCCACGACGGCACCCAGCAAACCACCCAACACTACTCCGGCAAGACCTCCGGCCGCCGTACCCAGGGGACCCGCGAGAATCGAACCCAAGGCGGCGCCGGCCTCTGCTCCGGTAAGCGCCGCTGAACCTCCAGCGACAGCACCCGCCGCTGTTCCTAAGGCACCGCCAACCCGCCGACCAACGCGTCTCTCTACCACCGACTCACTGCCACAGAACGGACACTCCATGATTTCCTCCACGATGAACCAGCCATCCAAGGGGATGGACCATCGTAGTGATATATGACCATAAATATTTCGATGATCACGTCTTTTTATCGTTGGGAAATGTAATCAAGACAAACAAAAAGATGCAGACCGGTACGATTCCGCAGAGATTGAACACAATCAGTGACTAAAATCTGGCCCAGTACTGTCGCCGTGCCAACAGATTGGGGCTTTTCATTATTTATGTAGTTAATATGCATAATAAAACATTTAATGTGATAGCCTGTGACATCTAATGCCATGTGATAAATGCAAATGCAACCATATGATTTAATTGTGTTAACCGCTGTATTCGCATACCCTGTGCCTATCGACCAATAGCATCAAGGAGATTAAAAGAGATTGCCGATTCGAATACAGAATGACGTGACAAGCAGAATGGGAGGTGGACCAGAGGTAATAGATAGGGAGAAATTGTAGGGCATTATAGTCAGTTGAGCATGCCAGAGGAGAACTGAGATTCTACGCACTGCATTATCGTCAGCTCTTGGTTGGCGAACCTTGTAAGAGAAAGATTCTACTTGCTATGGGAGGAACTTGTTAATTTTTTTCGATTTCGAAAGCGCTTTTTCATATTCGCTATTCTGCTAATTTTAGCCAGTTTAGCTACGCACGCAGCGGCAGTTAGTTTCACCTAAGTTGAGGCTGCAGGCCTCTAAACGTCTACCATTCGTAAATTTTAGGTTTCTAATGGGCATACAAAATAATTTTATCACGGTTCCGAATCTGTCGCTGCTTAGCAATGTTCCCCCGCATCAAAGATATCAAACGCCTCCAGCAGTCTCCCCCGAGGGCTTGGTTTCCGGTGAACTGTTCCCATATCGCGCTGTTCCGCCGTCCCTTAGGCGCATCGCTGCGGCATTTCAGGCCAAAACCCAAGGCCCAGGCACGATGATCTTTTTTTCGATGTTGACTGCTTGGGCTACAGCCATGGCTCCGCAATATGACCTCGAGGGGATCAACGGACGGCCGCTGCCAATATCCCTCTTCAGCATTTTCGAGTCCCCAAGTGGAACCGGAAAAACCGCAGTCGGACAGGAAATTTTCAGACCAATAATAAACTACAACCGCGAGGTCATGTTGCTCATGGCTCAGGATCACGATACGGGCATTAGAAAGCGGCCAAAACAAATGTTCGCACGGCTGATTTTTAGTGACCCAACAATCCCTGGACTTCGCAAAATGCTTGCTAAAGCATACCCTGTCGGAGTTCTGCTAAACTTTGATGCCGAACTCGTGCTGAACAAAACGCTTTTTCGCAACGACCGGGATTTTTGTTCGATATATTCCGGCGAGGACATTGTTGTCGCTCGAGCGAACTACGAAGTAGCAATTGTGGACCCTCGACTTTCTCTTTGCTTCATGACTCAATCAGGAACCGTGAGCAACAAATTACGTAATGATCGGGAGTTTCGCTCATCAGGGTTGATTGCACGAATGTTTCTGATCATGCCGCGAAGTGTTGTCGGTGAAAAACATATCCTGCGCGAGCCGGACACGACAGATGATCAATTTATCGAACTTTGGAACAAACGTCTAACGGAAGCCCTCGTGCACGCCTTCGGCAAAGGGCGAGATTATCCAAAAAATAGGCGAATTATTCCCCTTAGTCCAGATGCAAAATTTTACACCAAAGAAATGAGTAAGCGTATCGACGCTCAGATAAACCAAGATTATTTCATCAAATGGCCAGAAGAGGCCCTGCGCGTAGTGGAAAAGGTCCTTCGCGTTGCCTGTCTTCTTGCTCTGTGGGAAAGGCCAGGCGAAACGGTAGTCGAAATAGAAGACATAAAGCGATCCGAAGAGATTTATTGGGGCTATTTTGAGTCTCTTTTGGATTTGATGGAACGCTCGGATCATGACCCTGATTTGCTTCTCGATTCGGAAGATCTCCTACGCTTTATCGATAGAACTCTACAACAGGGAGCAGGTTCTTCGTGGTTCGACGGAAAGATCCATCACTGGTACGTTAGAAAATCCATCATTCAACAATTTGGGCCAAGTAGACTTAGAGCAAAGGCGAAGTTGGAGCGGGTGCTTTCATTCCTGGAGCTTGGGCGAAGCGTAGCCGTGTGCAAAGGATTCGTCCTAACTGCAGATGGAAGAAATGTGAAGGCGACTTTGGTTGAGCGGCTGCTGAATTCACAGCAGTTCGACTTCTAGCCGCTAGGAGGATGATGAAAAAGTAAGGGGCCGAAACGGCTCAATCAGAGCCCATGATCGGGAGATTTTCTCTCGGATTCGCGGATCTAGTGAAATATTTCACGACTTTTTGATTGATCTTTTTACACCCATTGCAAATTAAACCCCCCAAAGCGTTGGCTTTGGGGGGGCAGTTGCTTCTAGACTGACGATTCCAACTTTCGCCGACCTGTGAAGCAGGATGGCATCAAAATGTAAGACTCAGGCGAGTCTGTTTGATACGTTCTAAAAAATGCCGATTTGTTTATATTCAATAATTTATAGTATATATTGATATTTTTGTGATTGTATGTTTTATCAGTTGTAAGCGCTAGATTAACAATTATAAAATAAATAAATAGATTTTACTTGGGCATTTGTTAGACAGCATCGACTTTTGAAACCGCTAATTTGCGTTCTGTGCAAAGTAGATCGGCGTACTGCACAATCTCATCCCTAATAAAGCGTATCGCGCGGCCAGCGTGCACTGGCGTTGGAAAGCGCTCATCGAACCCTGGTCCGTCCTTTGTATACCGCCTGCGAATGGTCGACCTTGACACTGCAAAATACTGCGCAACCTCCGCCAAGGTCATGAACCTTGACAAGGTCGTAACTTCTTCGTACATGACATCACCTTGATTTTAAAGATCGCGGGCGTGACGACACCCCGCCCGCAGGGGGCGAGCCGGATCGTTACAATCCGACCATGGGTAGTATTTCACATAAACCCCCAGTGTCAAGACCCTGGCGCAGCCTTCTTCGTTGGAAGTTTTGCTGGTCCACAAATAGGTCCGGACGATTGCCGCAAGTATAACGATTGTTCATCCAAGGGGCGAAGTGGCGCATCTTAAAAAAGCAGGCGGCTAACTAATGCTGATCCCGCCGCGAACTCGGTGAGCAATCTTGGTAGATTATTTCGCAACTATCTGAATCGATTGTATATATTAGCTTTTACTGGAATTGGCAGCCCTCAGCCGCGCCGAGGACGAGATCGCCTCTCTTGTCTTGGACTATCACCAAGGTAGTGCGAGCTTACTGCTAGAGCGGGCGCCCTCTATGATTGGAGCTCATAAGCCACAACTGACCATTGCGTGCCACGAAAGATCATGTTGAAACTGACCCAGAACTTGACCCAGAACAAAAATAGCGCTTTTGGTTTTTTCTAACTTACTGTTATTATTGGTGCCGTTGAGGGGAATCGAACCTCTGACCTACTGATTACGAATCAGTTGCTCTACCGACTGAGCTACAACGGCGAAGGGCGTGTTCTGCGTGCCGTGAATGGTAGCGGCATTCCCTTCATGGTGTCAAAAGCTCGGGTCTTCTTCATCGAGGGCATCCGGCTCTTCCTCCGGGCATTCTGGCCGCTGCAGCAGGAAGGCGTTGAGGTAACGGCTCTCCGGTACGGCGGGGGGAGCCGGGTGATCGAGATCCTGCCCGGCCTCGGTAAGGATGACACAGGGGCTGCGCACGGCGGCGTGGCTGATTTCCCGCAGCAGCATATCCCGCGACATATGGAAAGAACAGGAAGCGGTGAAAAGCAACCCGCCAGGGCGTAGCAGACGCAGGGCCAAATCATTGAGGCGGCGATACGCTTGGGTGCCTTCTTTGACATCCTTGCGCGATTTGATGAGGGCAGGGGGGTCGAGCACGATCAGGTCAAAACTTTCCCCTTGGTCTCGCAATAGGCGCAACTTGTCGAGAACGTCGCCTTGCAAGATTCGCACTTGGTCCTGCAAAGCATTGTCCGCGGCATTGCGCTGCAATAGCTCGAGGGCGCTGGCGGATGCGTCAACGGCAGTCACTTCTGCAGCACCTGCTTGCGCCAGGGGCAGGGCGAAGGCGCCGGTGTAGCTGAACAGATCGAGCACCCGGCGTCCCGTGGCAAAGCGCTGCAAAAGGCGACGATTAGCGCGGTGATCGTAAAACCAGCCGGTCTTTTGTCCGGTGTACGGGTCAATGGTGAAATGGCAGCCATTTTCCTCGATCTCAATTGTTGCGGGTACTTCGCCGGCCAGCACTTCGACTCGCTCGGGCAATCCTTCCATCTTACGCGCGACGCCGGTCGCCTTGAACAGGATGCCCCGTTGTGGAATTTCCGCCTGCAATGCCGCGACGATCAGGGTAAGGTCACGCTCCATACCCTGGCTACCGATTTGCAAAACGAGGGTATCGCCATGGCGGTCGACAATCAGGCCGGGCAGGCCGTCGCCCTCGCCGTGGACGAGCCGGTGGTAGGGCGTGTCGAGCAGACGCTCCCGCAAGGCCCGCGCCGCGGCAAAGCGGCGGCGATAGAAGTCGACGTCGATGGCTTCGCGTAGGTCGCGCGTCAGCAGGCGGGCACAGAGCAATGAATGCGGACTGAGATGGGCCAGCCCGAGGGCATGTCCCTGGCTATCCTCCACCTGCACCACGCTTCCCGGTTCCAGCTGGGCGAAAGGGGTTTGTGTCGCATCGACCTCGTTGCTGTAGACCCAGACGTGGCCCGCACGCAGGCGGCGGTCTTCGTGGCGACGGAGGCGCAGGGGAGGGTAGCTGGACATGGGAGAATTCCTGACTCGTTGTTGTCGGGGCGAATTTTACAGACTCCTCGCTGCTTCGTATATTGGCGCCAATCCACCGCCCAAGGAGTGTGCCTCATGCGTGCCGAGATCCGTCCAATTCGTTGGCAGGACAATCAGTTGCTATTGCTCGACCAGCGGCGTCTGCCGGCCGAAGAGATCTACCTCGAGCTTGCGGACTACCGCTCTGCCGGCCAAGCGATTACCGACATGGTGGTGCGGGGTGCGCCAGCGATCGGCATCACCGCTGCGTACGCCATGGTCTTGGCGATAGACGGCGCAGCCCAGCAAGCCGATTGGCAGGCGGCGCTGGCACATGCGGCTGAAGAATTGCGAGCGGCAAGGCCAACGGCGGTGAACCTCGCCTGGGCCATCGACCGGCAACTGGAGCTGGCCTGTGCGCAATCCAGTGCAGCGGCGGCGCGGGCCGTGCTGTTGCAAGCTGCCCATGCTCTCCTCGCCCAAGACATTGCCGACAACCAGCGCATGGGGCGTTACGGCGTGGAAGCTCTGCCCGAGCACGGCGGCATCCTCACCCACTGCAACACCGGGAGCCTGGCGACTGGTGGCTATGGTACTGCGTTGGGGGTGATTCGTGCCGGTTTTGCTGCTGGACGCGATTGGCAGATCTACGCCGATGAAACGCGCCCTTGGTTGCAGGGTGCGCGGCTGACGGCCTGGGAGCTGCAGAAAGAGGGGATTCCTTTCTCGCTGAATGTGGATGCTGCGGCCGGTCATTTGATGGCGACCGGCAAGATCCAGGCGGTGATCGTCGGTGCCGACCGCATCGCCGCGAATGGTGATGCAGCCAACAAGATTGGCACCTACAGCCTGGCAGTGTTGGCACACTACCACCAGATCCCCTTCTTCGTCGCCGCGCCCCTGAGTACGGTGGATTTTGCCATGCCAGAGGGTAGCGAGATCGTCATCGAGGAGCGCGCGGCCGATGAGGTGCGTCGCTGTGGCGGTCAACAGATGTCGCCAGCCGAAGTTGCGGTGTGTAATCCCGCCTTTGACGTCACCCCGGCGAGCCTCATTGCCGGCATCATTACCGAGCGCGGTGTGGCGCGAGCGCCCTACACCCAGGCGTTGGCAAGGCTACGGCCCTGAGCGAGTGCGCCGCCCAGCGAATGCTGGCATAATCCCTTGATGTCTCGATCGTTGGATACACAATAAATGGTAGATTTCGCCAAGGAAACCTTCCCCGTCAGTCTCGAACAGGAGATGCGGCAGTCCTACTTGGACTACGCCATGAGCGTCATCGTCGGGCGCGCCCTGCCGGACGTCCGCGACGGCCTCAAGCCGGTGCATCGGCGTGTGCTTTACGCCATGCATGAGATGAACAACGACTGGAACAAGCCCTACAAGAAGTCGGCGCGTGTGGTTGGCGATGTCATCGGGAAATACCATCCGCACGGCGACACGGCGGTCTACGACACCATCGTGCGTATGGCGCAGGATTTCTCCATGCGCTACCCGCTCATCGACGGGCAAGGTAACTTTGGTTCGGTGGATGGCGACAGCCCTGCCGCCATGCGCTACACCGAAGTACGCATGGCACGGATCGCCCACGAGATGCTCGCCGATATCGATAAGGAGACCGTCGACTTCGGGCCCAACTACGATGAGAAGGAAGTCGAGCCGCTGGTCTTGCCGGCGCGCATTCCCAACCTGCTGATCAATGGCTCAGCGGGTATTGCCGTAGGTATGGCGACCAACATCCCGCCACACAACCTGACCGAAGTCATGAACGCCTGTGTGGCCTTGATCGACGATCCAGAGCTGAGCGATGAAAGCTTGTTCGCGCTGGTACCGGCGCCGGATTTTCCCACTGCCGGAATCATTCTGGGGCGGGAAGGCGCCGTCGAGGCCTACCGTACCGGGCGCGGCCGGGTAGTGATGCGCGCCCGCGCGGAATTCGAAACGGACAAGAAATCCGGGCGGCAGAGCATCATTGTCACCGAGCTGCCCTACCAGGTGAACAAGGCGAAGCTCATCGAGCGCATTGCCGAGATGGTCAAGGAGAAGCGTCTCGATGGGATCTCCGACCTGCGCGACGAATCCGATAAGTCGGGTATGCGCATTGCCATCGAGCTCAAGCGCGATGCCAATGGCGACGTGGTACTGAACAATCTGTACCAACACAGCGCCATGCAAAGTGTCTTCAATATCAATACGGTGGCACTTCTCGACGGTGCACCGCGCACCTTGGGGCTGCGCGACCTGTTGCAGGCCTTCCTACGCCACCGCCGCGAAGTCGTCACCCGGCGCAGCATCTTCGAGCTACGCAAGGCGCGGGATCGGGCCCATATCCTTGAAGGACTCGCGGTTGCTCTCGCCAATATCGATGCCCTGATCGCCTTGATCCGTGCCGCCGCCAATCCGGCGGAGGCCAAGGCGCAGATGCTGGCGCGGGTCTGGCAACCGGGCATGGTCGAGGCTTTGTTGCGCGAGCGCGGCGAGCCATCGGCGGGACTGCAGGCGGACGGCTATCACCTCTCCGAGGCGCAGGCCCAGGCTATCCTCGACCTGCGCCTGCACCGCTTGACCGGTCTTGAGCAGGACAAGATCCGCGATGAGTATCTCGGCCTGCTCGAACGGATCGGTGAGCTCCTCGCCATCCTCGGCTCCGAGACGCGGCTGATGGCGGTGGTACGGGAAGAGCTGGTCGCCATCCGCGACCAGTACGGCGATGCACGGCGCAGTGAGATCGTGGCGGATACCGGGAACATCAGCAACGAAGACCTGATCGCTGAAGAAGACATGGTCGTCACCTTCACCCACGCTGGCTACATCAAGGCGCAGCCGGTAACGGCCTTCAATGCGCAGCGGCGTGGTGGGCGCGGTAAGGTCGCGACCACCACCAAGGAAGAGGATTTCGTCGAGCGGATGTTTGTCGCCTCGACGCATGCCTATGTGCTTTTTTTCAGCAACCTCGGCAAGGTGTTTTGGGAAAAGGTATATCAGCTTCCTCAGGCGGGGCGGGGCGCGCGCGGCAAGCCTATCGTCAACCTTTTGTCCCTCGCCCCTACCGAGCGGATCACCACGGTGCTGCCGGTACGGGAATTCCTCGAAGGTTACTATGTCTGTATGGTGACGGCGCACGGCGTGGTCAAAAAGACCCCGCTCATGGAGTACTCGCGGCCTCGCAACCAAGGCATCAATGCCATCAACCTCGATCCGGGTGATCGTCTGGTAGCCGTGTGTCTCTCCGATGGTCAGCGGGAATTCATGCTTTTCACCCGCGACGGTATGGCGGTGCGGTTCCCGGAAGACAAGGTGCGCTCCATGGGTCGTACCGCTCGAGGTGTGCGCGGTATCTCCTTGGCGGAGGAGGATCGCGTCATCTCTGCGCAACTGGTCGAGGAAAGTCAGGTGATCCTCACCGCCACCGCCAATGGCTATGGCAAGCTCACCCCGGTGGCCGAGTATCGGCGCACCAATCGTGGTGGAAAAGGGGTCATCGCCATCCAGAGCAATGCCCGCAATGGCAAGGTCGTGGGCGCCCTGGCAGTGCAGGACAGCGATGAGCTGATGCTGGTTTCCGATGGCGGCACCCTGATCCGCATGGCAGTGCGCGAAATTCGCCGCACCGGTCGCAATGCCCAGGGCGTGCGTCTGATCAATCTGGGTGAAGGTGAACATCTGGCGGGCCTGGCATTGATCGCCGATAGCGAAGACGACGAGGAGGGGCAGGGAGAACTGCCCGTAGACCTTTGATGCACCAAGAGATCTACAATTTCAGCGCCGGCCCGGCGGTATTGCCCAAGCCGGTTCTGGCGCAGGTCCAAGAAGAACTTCCGGACTGGCACGGTAGCGGGATGTCGGTGATGGAGATGAGTCATCGCGGCCCAGAGTATATGGGCATCATTGCCCAGGCTGAGGCCGATCTGCGCGCACTGCTCGCCATTCCTGAAAATTATCGTGTCCTGTTTTTGCAGGGTGGAGCCAGTCAGCAGTTTGCCATGGTGCCAATGAATCTGCTCGCGGGTGGTCGTGCCGCCTATGTCGAGACCGGCATCTGGTCGCGCAAGGCGAGCAGCGAGGCCAAGCGCTTCGGCGAGATCGATGTCATCGCCAGCAACGCGGGGGTAGCGGGCCATGCCGTACCGCGGCAGGAGAGCTGGCAACTACGTCCAGAGCATCGCTACTGCCACATTGCCGATAACGAGACGGTCGATGGCATAGAATTTGATTTTGTCCCTGAGCTGGGCGAGGTGCCGCTGGTCAGCGATGCCTCTTCCAATATCCTGTCCAAGCCCCTGGATGTTAGTCGTTTTGCTCTGATTTACGCTGGTGCGCAGAAGAATGTCGGACCGGCGGGTCTGACCCTGGTTATCATCCGCGACGATCTCCTTGGACAGGCGGGAGCAGACGTGCCGACCATGCTCAATTACGCCGTGCATGCGGAACACGATTCGATGTACAACACCCCGCCCACCTTCGCCATCTACGTTGCGGGTCTGGTGTTTCGCTGGCTCCTGCAGCAGGGTGGCCTGCCGGCCATGGCCGAAATCAATGCCCGCAAGGCGGCGGCATTGTATGCTGCCATCGATGGTTCTGGTGGTTTCTACCGCAATGACGTCGCAGTCGCCAATCGCTCGCGGATGAATGTTCCCTTCTTTCTTCATGACCCGGCCCTCGATGCCGTCTTCTTGCGGGAAGCGGGGGAGAGGGGTCTGCTGCAGCTCAAGGGGCATCGACTACTCGGCGGGATGCGCGCCTCGATCTATAACGCCATGCCCGAGGCCGGGGTATGGGCTCTGGTCGACTTCCTCCACGATTTTGCCCGCCGCCATGGCTAAAACGGGGGAGGCAGAACTCCTGCAGTTGCGCCGGGAGATCGACCGCATCGATGCCGAGATCCTGCGCTTACTTGGCGAACGTGGGCGCCTGACGCAGGAAGTCGGCGCGTGCAAACAGGCAGCGGGAAGCACACAGTTTTATCATCCCGACCGTGAGGCCGAAATTCTGCGTCGGGTGGTGGAGCAGAATCCCGGTCCCTACAGCGCCGAGCAAATCGGCACTATCTTTCGCGAAATCATCTCCGCGGGCCTGGCTCTGGAGCAGCCGCTGCAGGTGGCCTACCTCGGCCCCGTAGGAACGTTTTCGCAACTTGCCGCCGAAAAACAGTTTGGCCATGCGGCGGCTTTCGTGCCGGTCGGTAACATCGCCGAGATCTTTCGCCTGACCGACAGTGGTGCCGCCCAATTCGGGGTGGTACCTGTCGAGAACAGCACCGAGGGAGCGGTCAATCAGACCCTCGACCTCATGCTCGATTATCCCTTGCAGATCTGCGGTGAGGTGGAATTGCGCATCGTCCACAATCTTGTCGCTGCCATTCCCCGAGAAGCTATCCGCCGCGTACATGTGCATTACCAGACCCGGGCGCAATGTCGCCAGTGGTTGGCGCAGAACCTCCCGGGTGTTGAACTCTGCGATGCGCCGAGTAACGCCGAGGCCGCCCAGCGCGCCGCCAGCGATCCTGAGGGGGCCGCCGTCTCCACTCGAGCGGCGGCACAGCATGCCGGCTTGCAGATCCTTGCCGAAGGGATCGAAGACAATCCCGAAAACAGCACCCGCTTTTGGGTCATCGGCAAGATTCCCACCCGCAGTACCGGTGCCGACAAGACCAGCATCGTAGTGGGTGGTGCCCACCGTGCCGGCAGCCTCTATACCCTTCTGGCGCCTTTTGCGGCGGCCGAAATCAGCCTCACCCGCATCGAGTCCCGGCCCTCGCGCAGTGCGCGCTGGCAGTATGTGTTTTACCTCGATTTCCTTGGCCATCAACAGGATGCCAGGGTGCAGGAGGTCCTCGCCAGCCTACAGGAGACGGCGGCCTTCCTGCGCATTTTGGGCAGCTATCCACGGGCGGTGTACTGATGACTTCGCAATGGCAAACGATGCCCTGGATTCAGGGCCTGCAACCCTATCAGCCGGGCAAACCTTTGGCGGAACTGAAACGCGAGCTGGGGATTGATGACGCCATCAAGCTCGCCTCCAACGAAAATCCCCTTGGTACCAGCGCCAAGGTGCAGGCAGCCATTACTGCGGCACTTCCTGAACTTGGGCGTTATCCCGAAGGGTCAGCACCCGAATTGCGCCGTGCCCTAGGCCAGCGCCTGCAGGTGGCGCCGGAGCAGATCCTCCTCGGCAATGGTTCCGACGAGATCTTCACCATGCTCTGCCGCTGCTTTGCCGGTCCTGGGGTCGAGGTGCTCGTCTCCCAGTATGCCTTCTCTGCCTATGCCATTGCGGCGCGCTCCGTGGGAGCAGAACTGATCCAGGTTCCGGCGCGGGACTACGGTCACGATCTCGACGCCATGGCAGCGCGCGTGGGGCCTGCCACGCGTCTGGTCTTCCTGGCCAATCCCAATAATCCCACCGGCACTTATTTTCCTGCCGCTGCCCTCGACGCCTTCCTGGCGCGGATTCCGGAGCAGGTGTTGGTGGTCCTCGATGAGGCCTATGCCGAGTTGATGACTGCCCTCGATTATCCCAACGGGATCGAGCGCTTGGGCGAGCATCCCAATCTGCTGGTCACCCGTACCTTCAGCAAGGCCTACGGCCTGGCGGGTCTGCGCTGTGGTTACGCCATTGGTGCGGCCCCGCTGATCAGCCTCCTCGAGCGTGTACGCCTGCCTTTCAACAGCAACAGCCTGGCGCAGGTGGCGGCCCTCGCCGCCCTCGACGACGAGGAACATCTGGCCGCCTCTTTGGCCAACAATCGCGCCGGCCTCACTCTTCTCGAGCAAGGCTTGCACGGACTCGGATTGACAACGCTGCCGGCTGCAGGCAACTTTGTCACCTTTTTCACTCCCCGCCCGGCGCAAGAGCTCTACCAGGCCTTGCTGCAACGGGGAGTCATCGTGCGGCCGCTGGGGCCTTACGGCATGTCTTCCCACTTGCGGGTGAGCGTCGGCATGCCGGAGGAAAACCAGCGTTTTATACAAACTTTGGGCGAGGTACTCTGAATCATGATCGTCATCGTCAAGCCCCAGGCAACTGAGGAACAACGGGAACAGTTGTTGCGGCGCATCCGCGAATTGGGTTTGCAGCCCATGGTGAGCAATGGTTCGGAGCGCACCGTGGTCGGCCTCATCGGCGATGAACGACTGATTGCCGAGGGAATGCTCGAGTCCTTGCCCGCTGTGGAACAGGTCATGCCCATACTTAAACCCTACAAGCTCGTCAGCCGCGAATTCAAGGCCTCCGACAGCATTGTCGAAGTGCGCGGTATTCCCTTTGGTGGTTCGCAAATCCAGGTGATCGCCGGGCCTTGCTCGGTGGAGACGCCGGAGCAGATGCGTCAGGCCGCAGCGGCGGTACAGGCCGCCGGTTGTCGCTTGATGCGCGGTGGCGCCTTCAAGCCGCGCACCAGTCCCTACACCTTTCAGGGGGTGGGGGACGAAGGCCTCGACTACTTCCGTGATGCCGCTGACGCCTACGATTTGCCCATCGTTACCGAGCTCATGGATGTGCGCAAGATCGATCTGTTCCTCGAAAAGCGCGTCGATGTCATCCAGATTGGCACCCGCAACATGCAGAATTTTGATCTGCTGAAAGAAGTCGGGCGCCTGCAGGTGCCGGTCATCCTCAAGCGTGGCATGGCGGCCACGGTCAAGGAGTGGCTGATGGCAGCGGAGTACATCGCCGCCCATGGTAACCATCGCATCATCTTTGCCGAGCGCGGCATCCGCAGCTTCGAGACCAGTTACCGCAACATTCTCGACGTGACGGCCATCCCTTTCCTCAAAAAGGAAACCCATCTGCCGGTCATCGTCGATCCCAGTCATGCCGGCGGCAAGGCCTGGTTGGTGCCTGCCCTGGCCAAGGCGGCCATTGCTGCCGGGGCCGATGGTCTGCTCATCGAATCCCATCCTTGTCCCGAAGAGGCTTGGTGCGATGCCGATCAGGCCCTGAGCCCCGAACAGTTGGCGACGTTGATGGCGGATTTGCGCAAACTCGCCGAGGCCATCGGTCGCAGCCTCTGAAATGACGGCTTTCCCCTTCCAGCGCATCGCCATCGTCGGCTTGGGGCTGATGGGGGGAAGCTTGGCCCTGGCGCTGCGGGCGCTTGGATATACCGGGGTCTTGCAGGGTGCAGGCGGTTCGGCAGCGGACCTCGAACTCGCCCAGGCCGCGCAAGGCCCCTATGGCGCGGTTTTCGACGCGCTTTGCGAAAGTCCCGCGCAGCTCCCCCTCGGCACGGTCGATCTCCTGATTCTGGCGGTGCCACCAGCGGCTTTGCCAGCGTATTTCGCCCTTGCGGCCGAGAAATTGCCATCCACTGCCACCGTCACGGACCTGGCGAGTGTCAAAGCGAATCTTGTTGCTCAAGGAGAGGCGCTGCTCGGGGCCCGTTATCTGTCTTCGCATCCCCTCATCGGCGCCGAGCAGCATGGTTTTGCCGCGGCGCACGCGGAGCTCTACCGCGATTACCGCTGCGTTCTCTGCCAGGGTTCCGTGACCGATCTAGAAGTTGATGAGCGTCTGACGCAGTTCTGGACAGCCCTCGGCGCCGAAGTCTTGCACCTGGATGTCGCGACCCATGACAGCGCTCTGGCAGCCACCAGCCATCTGCCACATCTTCTCGCCTTTGCCTATCTCGATCTTCTCGGTGACGAACCCGATCTGGCGCTTTTGGCGGGCGGTGGCTTGCGGGACTTCAGTCGTATCGCCGCTAGTGATCCCCATCTGTGGACGGATATCCTCTGGCAGAATCGCGCCGCGGTACGAGCTCGACTTCTGCGTCTGCAAGAACGCCTAGCGCAGCTCGACGAAGCCTTGGCAGGGGAAGATCCCGCCCCGGTGCTCACCAGCCTGAGTCGCGGAAAAGAGGCCCGCTCCCGTTTTCGCTTTCCTTCGTCATGAGGCAGACCATGCAGTATCTCGTCCAGCCCGGTGGTGCCCTGCGTGGCCGCCTGCGTGTCCCGGGGGATAAATCCATTTCCCATCGTGCCGTCATTCTCGGCGCCCTGGCCGAAGGGGTCACGGAAGTCCGCGGCTTGCTCGAGGGCGCCGATGTCCTCGCCACCATTGCTGCTTTTCGCGCCATGGGGGTAGAGATCGAGGGCCCGCGCGAGGGCTGGCTACGCATCCACGGGGTTGGCTTGCGCGGTCTGCAGGCGCCGCAGGCTCCCCTCGATTGCGGCAATTCCGGAACCGCCATGCGCCTGCTTGCCGGAGTCCTCGCCGGGCAGCCTTTTGCCAGCTCCCTGACGGGGGATGAAAGCCTGCAGCGTCGTCCCATGGGGCGGGTGATTGATCCATTACAGGCCATGGGGGCACGGATCACGTCCAAGGAGGGCAGGGCGCCGCTGCAGATCGAGGGCGCCACTCTGCACGGCATCGATTACGTTCTGCCCATGGCCAGTGCCCAGGTAAAATCCGCCATACTTCTCGCCGGACTCTATGCCGAGGGTCGCACCTGCGTACAGGAACCGGCGCCGACCCGGGATCACAGCGAACGTATGCTACGCGGCTTTGGCTATACACTGGAGCAGGAACCCCTACGTGCGTGTCTGCAAGGTGGGGGCGCACTGCAGGGGCAGGCCATCGACGTGCCGGCAGACATCTCCTCCGCGACCTTTTTTCTGCTCGGCGCTACCATTGCCCCGGATTCTGATCTCTTGCTCGAGAATGTCGGTATCAACCCCACGCGTACCGGAGTGATCGAGATCCTTACGCGGATGGGTGCGCGCATCGATCTCACCCAGTTGCGCGAAGTAGGCGGCGAGCCGGTGGCAGACATCCGGGTGCGCTCGGCCAAGCTGCAGGGCATCGATATTCCGCCGCGTCTGGTGCCCTTGGCCATCGACGAATTCCCGGCGATTTTCGTGGCTGCTGCCTGTGCCGAAGGCCAGACGCGGGTGCGGGAAGCCGCAGAGCTGCGCGTGAAGGAAAGCGATCGCATCGCAGTGATGGCAGCGGGGCTGCGTAGTCTGGGAATCAAGGTGGAGGAGAGCGCCGATGGCGCGCTGATCCACGGTGGCAGTCTTACTGGCGGAACCGTCGACAGCCATGGTGATCATCGCATTGCCATGTCCTTTGCCATGGCCGCCCTGCGTTCACAGGAACCGATCCAGATTCTGGACTGCGAGAATGTCGCTACCTCCTTCCCCACGTTTCCCGAGCTTGCCCGGCAGGCCGGTTTGGATCTGGCGCAGGTGAACCCATGAGCGACGTTCCGGTCATTACCATCGATGGCCCCGGGGGCGTCGGCAAGGGTACCCTCAGCCGACTGCTCGCGGCGCGCCTCGGTTGGCATCTGCTCGACAGTGGCATGATCTATCGCGCCATGGGCTTGGCGGCGGCGCGAGCCGGCCTGCTGCAAGCGCAGCCTCTGGATGAAGCGGCACTGATTGCTCTGGCGCGGGATTTGCCGCTGCATTTTGCGGAGCAGGACGGTGAGACCCATGCCTTCCTGGATAGCGAGGATGTCACTCAGGAAATACGTAGTGCCGAGGCGGGACAGCGCGCCTCGCAACTGGCCGTGATTCCGGAACTGCGTCGTGCGCTGCTGCAGCGGCAGCGGGATTTTCGCCGCCCGCCCGGACTGGTAGCTGATGGCCGCGATATGGGGACGGTGGTGTTTGCTGATGCGCCCCTCAAGGTATTTATCACTGCAAGTGTCGAAGAGCGTTCCAAGAGGAGGCTAAAACAGTTGCTAGAACAGGGCGCTAGTGCTACTCTCGCGCAGGTTGAAATGGAGATCGCCGAGCGCGATCGACGTGATCGCGAGCGCAGTGTAGCGCCTCTGGTGCCCGCACCGGAGGCGCGTATTCTGGACAACAGCGGTCAGACCATTGAACAGACTTACCGGGTCCTCGAAGGGTGGGCGCGTGACACCCTCGGGGAGTTTTTTTGTTGCCAATGATGGCAGTTACAGAATGTATCGGGGCAGAGCAGCGCTCCATCACGAGGTTTAGCGAATTTTATGACCACCCTACACAGTGAAGTGCAGTCCGAACCGAGTTTTGCCGAACTCTTTGCCGAAAGTGAAAGCTCTCAGGGCCTCAAGCCTGGAGACCTGCTCGTCGGTACCGTGACCCGGGTCGATAACGACATCGTCATGGTTGATGTCGGCCTCAAATCCGAAGGTCCCATCCCTGCCGAACAGTTCCGCAACACCGAGGGTGTCTTGGAAGTCCAGGTTGGTGACCAGGTAGAGGTTTGTCTGGAGTCCGTCGAAGATGGCATGGGCGAAACCCGCTTGTCGCGCGAAAAAGCGCGTCGTGCCAAGACCTGGGAAGAGCTCGAGACGGCCTTCGCCGACAATGCTGTGGTCAAGGGCTTCCTCACCGGCAAGGTGAAGGGCGGCTTCACGGTCAGTATCGACGGTGTGCGCGCCTTCCTGCCCGGCTCTTTGGTGGATGTGCGCCCGGTGCGGGACGTTGCCTATCTGGAAGGCAAAGAGCTGGAGATGAAGATCATCAAGCTCGACCGCAAGCGCAACAACGTCGTCGTTTCGCGGCGTGCGGTGGTCGAGCAGGAGCAGAGTGCCGAGCGTGGCCAGCTGCTGGAAAGCATCCAGGAGGGCGCGATTCTGCAGGGTGTGGTCAAGAACCTCACCGACTACGGTGCATTCATCGATTTGGGCGGCATTGATGGCCTGCTGCACATCACCGACATGGGCTGGCGTCGGGTGAAGCATCCCAGTGAAGTGGTCAATGCTGGTGACGAAGTCAAGGTGGTCGTCCTCAAGTTTGATCGGGAACGGGGCCGTATTTCCCTCGGCATGAAGCAGTTGGGTGCCGATCCCTGGCAGGACATTGCCCGTCGTTACCCCGAGCACACCCGTATCTTTGGTAAGGTCACCAACATCACCGACTATGGCGCGTTTGTCGAAATCGAGGATGGAGTCGAAGGCCTCGTGCATGTCTCCGAGATCGATTGGACCAACAAGAATGTCAATCCTGCCAAGGCCTTGCACCTGGGTCAGGAAGTGGAAGTAATGGTTCTTGACATCGATGAAGAGCGTCGCCGTATCTCTCTTGGTATCAAGCAATGCCTGCCAAATCCCTGGGAAGAATTCTCCGACAACTTCCAGAAGGGCGACCGGGTATCCGGGCAGATCAAGAGCATTACCGATTTTGGCGTGTTCATCGGTCTGGACGGTGGCATCGACGGTCTCATCCATCTCTCCGACCTTTCCTGGGATCGCCCTGGAGAAGAGGCTGTTCGCGACTTCAAGAAAGGCGATTCGGTGGATGCCGTCGTGCTCAGCATCGATCCCGAGCGGGAGCGCATCAGTCTGGGTATCAAGCAGCTCGAAAACGATCCGTTCCTTCAGTTTGTGGCAGCAAATGACAAGGGCGAGTTGCTCGACGGTGAAGTCATCAGCGTCGACGGTAAAGGTGCCCTGGTTCGTCTGGCCGAAGGGGTCGAAGGATTCCTGCCCACGCGCGAGATCGCCAAAGGTACGCAGCTGCAGGAGGGTAGCCCGGTGCGCGTCGCGATTGCCGTGGTCGATCGGAAAAACCGCAGCTTGACCCTGGGCAGCAAGGCGCGCGAAGCGGTGCACAGCCAGTCGTCGGAAGATCAGGCAGCCCTGGTGCAGCAGTATGCGCGCAGCGCCGCAACCGGCACTACGAGCCTTGGCGACCTGATCAAGGAGCAGCTCAAGCGTAAGCAGGAAGAAGAGGGCTGAGTTCGCCTTTTGTTGGGCCATCGATGAGTTGCGTCCGATGGCCTGCTTCTTTTCTGTGGACTGGGAGGATTGCCAATGACAAAGTCGGAATTGATCAAATATATCAGTGCGAAACACCCACTGTTACCGCCACGGGACATTGAAAATGCCACCCGCCATATTCTCGAATATTTGAGTGACGCGTTACAACAGGATGAACGGATCGAGATCCGTGGCTTCGGGAGCTTTTCCCTGCATATTCGTCCGGAAAAGGTGGGGCGCAATCCGCGTACTGGCGAATCGGTGCGAGTGCCGGAAAAACGGGTACCGCATTTCAAGGCCGGCAAGGAGTTGCGGGAGCAGGTCGACTACGCCCCTGCGTCCGTAAGTTAGTTGCAGCCTCCGCCATGGGTACGCTGACCCTGGCCCTGATCCTGCTGCTTCCACTCGCCTTTCTGGCAGGTTGGTGGGTTTCCGCCCGTCGTGTCCGCCGTCCGTCGCCCGTTCCTTTGCCTCGTGCCTATGTGCAAGGCTTGGGGCACCTTCTCGGTGAGCGCAACGACGAGGCGGTAAAAACCTTCCTCGATGCGCTGCGCCGCTACCCCGAG